>NZ_CP084530.1:2970000-3170000 GCF_023704175.1 Paenibacillus sp. YPG26
TCCACGGCACCGATGCGGTGGAGACGTTCGTAGATGCCGTTCTATCTATTCAGGAGCATGTTGATCCTCAGCTGATCAAGCCAAGACGGCTGGATAAGAAACGGTATACCGAGGAGAAAATGCGGAAGATCAAAGAAGGACTCCACGCCAAAAAACCTGCCACTCCGTATGACGATCTATGGTCTATGGATCAGTCGCAGTCAGCGTCCGGTCCGGCCGAGCCGGCCGGGCAGCCCGCGTTCCCTCCGGCACCGGAGAAGGATCTCGTCTGGTTCATTCAGGAATATTCGGAGACTTTAGAAGATTGGCAGCGGGATATCATGAGTATGCTAAGGGAAGAAATGCTTTATTTCTGGCCCCAAATGGAGACCAAGATCATGAACGAGGGCTGGGCCTCGTACTGGCATCAGCGGATTATCAGGGAGCTGGATCTGTCCAGTGAAGAGACGATTGAGTTCGCCAAGCTGAACTCGTCAGTCGTGCAGCCCTCGACTCAAAGCCTGAACCCCTATTATCTGGGACTGAAGATCTTCGAGGATATTGAGAGACGCTGGGATAAGCCGACTCCCGAGGAGCAGGAACGCTTCGGCAGACAGCCTGGCAAGGGCAGAGAGAAAATATTCGAAGTGCGGGAGCTTGATTCCGACATCTCTTTCATTCGCAGCTACTTAACGAAAGACTTAACCCGTGATCTGGATCTCTATGTGTTCCAGAAGCAGGGTTCTGAATGGAAAATTACAGACAAAACATGGGAGACCATCCGTGATCAGCTCGCACTATCCAGAGTGAATGGCGGCGCGCCATATATTGTAGTGCAGGATGGGGATTACCAGCGCAGCGGCGAACTGGTGCTCAGACATCAATATGAGGGGATTGAGCTTGACCTCAAATACTTAGAGCGGACGCTCCCCCATGTATACCGTCTTTGGGGCAAGACCGTGCATCTCGAGACCGTGATTGAGGATAAAAAGGCGATATTCAGCTTTGATGGTCAGAAGCATTACCGGAAGTTCGTAAGCTGAACAAGAGAGGAATATGTCTTCAATCCGTGGGCAACCTGCGGATTGAAGACTTTTTGCCGTGCGGAGCATAGTTCTTAACACGCCTGGGGATTCTAAGCTAGTATTCCACAATATTTCAGTTAAAAAGGAGTAACTTACATGGCTATCTTGGGTGGTAATCCTAAAGACGAACCTCTGCATTATGGTGAAATTTTTGGAGTATGGCAGTTCTCCACGAAGAGCAAGGCAACCCTATCGGGCTATCAGGCTTTTCTGAACCATGCCGGTGACAAGGACTTGAAGAAGATCATCGAAGACCTCATCGATCAAGCGACCCGGGAGATTAAAGAGGCGGACGAGCTTCTGCTGGCGAATGGCATCCCTCCAGCTCCAGCCTTACCTGAAAGGCCATCAGCCGATCTGGAGGAAATCCCGGCAGGCGCCCGTTTCACAGATCCGGAGATTGCTGCATCTATCGCGGCTTCTATATCTATGGGAGTTATTGAATGCAGTCAGATTATCGCCATCTCCATCAGGGAAGATGTGGGTGCTCTCTTCCTGAAGAACCACGGGCTTAAAGCCGCACTTGGCGTTCGGGTTCTCCGCCTGCTTAAGGACAAAGGCTGGCTAATTCCACCTCCTCTGCTGATAAAGAGACCTGAGGAAGTTTAAAGTGTCTTCGCAGCAAAAGGAGTTGTGACAAAAGTAAGTTAAGTTGGCCTCACTCTATTGTACGAGAGGCCAGTTACTCAAAGCAGCACAAAGAGGCCGCCCCTTAAGATCTGGAATCTATTGGGACGGCCTCTATTTAGAACGCTTATTACCTATTCAACAAGCTTCCCACATAGCGCAGCAGCTCATTCGCACATACCGGGCAGTAGTCATGATTCTCGATCAGACGCTTGCTTACTTCATTAATACGCTTAAGCTGGTTCTCATCCGGCGTCTTGGTTGATGTTGTGATCTTGACGATATCTTTCAAATCCACGAACAGCTTCTTCTCAATTGCTTCCCGAAGCCGCTCATGATCGTTATATTGGAACTTCCGTCCCTTTCTGGAATAGGAAGAGATTCGGATCAGGATCTCCTCGCGGAACGCCTTCTTGGCATTCTCGGATATCCCGATCTGCTCCTCAATGGAGCGCATAAGCCGCTCATCCGGATCAAGCTCTTCATCTGTCAGCGGATCCCGGATTCGGGTCCAGTTGCAGAATGCCTCAATATTATCGAGGTAATTCTCGAACAGCGTGCGTGCAGATTCCTCGAATGAATAGACGAAGGCTTTTTGCACTTCCTTTTTAGCCAACTCATCATACTCTTTGCGGGCAATCGCGATAAAATTCAGATAACGCTCCCGTTCTTCGCGTGTGATAGAAGCATGCTGGTCCAGCCCATCCTTAATCGCTCTTAATATATCCAAAGCATTAATGCACTGAAGATCCTGCTTGATCAGCGCACTGGATATCCGGTTAATAACATAACGCGGATCCACACCAGACATGCCTTCATCCAGATACTCATTCTGAAGCTCCTTGAGGTCGGCAATTTTGTAGCCTTCCACCTCTTCCCCATCGTACAGACGCATCTTCTTGAGCAGATCTACCCCCTGCTTCTTGGAGTCTTTAAGACGGGTAAGAATTGAGAAAATCGCTGCAGACCGCAGGGAATGCGGAGCAATGTGGATATGCTTCATATCACTCTGGCCGATGAGCTTGGAGTAGATTTTCTCCTCCTGCGACACCTTAAGATTATAGGGAATCGGCATCACAATCATCCGGGACTGGAGTGCTTCGTTCTTTTTATTTGCGATAAAAGCCTTGTACTCCGTTTCATTCGTATGGGCGACGATAAGCTCGTCAGCACTAATCAGCGCAAATCTCCCTGCTTTGAAATTCCCCTCTTGCGTAAGCGACAAGAGATTCCAGAGAAACTTCTCATCGCACTTCAGCATTTCCTGGAATTCCATCAGCCCCCGGTTGGCCTTATTCAACTCACCATCGAACCGATAAGCTCTTGGATCGGATTCAGAGCCGTATTCGGTAATAGTCGAAAAGTCAATGCTACCTGTGAGGTCGGCAATATCCTGGGACTTGGGATCAGAGGGACTGAAGGTACCAATCCCAACCCGGGCATCCTCTGAAATCTCCAGCCTTGTCACCCTGACATGTTCAATGTTATTATCATATTCCGTCTTGAGCCTCATTTGGCAGACCGGGCATAAATTCCCCTCTATTCGAATTCCAAGCGCCTGCTCCACATCGGGACGCAGTTCAAGCGGAATAAGATGAAGCGGATCCTCATGCATCGGGCAGCCCTCAATAGCATATAAGGCACCTTTATCTGTACGCGAGAACTTTTCCAGGCCCCGCTTGAGAAGCGTGACGATTGTGGATTTCCCTCCACTAACCGGGCCCATCAGCAGCAGGATTCTTTTACGGACATCCAGCCTGCGGGCAGCGGAATGAAAGTATTCCTCCACCAGCTTCTCGACCGCACGATCGAGTCCAAAGATCTCCTGTTCAAAAAACTTGTAGCGTTTTTGGCCATTCACTTCTTCTACACCATAAGATTCAATCATGTCGTATACCCGGGCATGAGCTGTTTTGGCCGGAGACGGGTCTTTCTTCAGCAGCTCGATGTATTCTTTAAAAGTACCGCTCCACGCCAACCGATCACTTTCTGCCCGGTATGCTGCAACGCGTTCAAAAATATCCATGCTTGGTACCTCCTGTGCTTCCGATATGAACTACGCATCTTTGTCTGTCCCTGAGAGCAGTACGCCGTGAGCTTTGACAACGGTTAAAAAAGGATATTACATACTTATGCGAGCTTATACAATTAATTGACGATTTTATCAGAACTATATTTTATACCTATCGGAAAAATGGGTTTATTACGGACATAACTGGCCCACTTCGTTCGCAATTTGAGGCGGGGCCTTATGATATACTTTATATACTATGACTATCCGCGCAGACTTCGCGCCAGGAGAGGAGCACGAACCTATGGCGGTTCAACACGAGACGGAATTGTATAAGCCGCTAAAGCTTTTTTTCGAGGAGCAGGGCTATGAGGTGAAGAGTGAGGTGCGGCACTGTGACCTGGTGGGATTCCGGCCTGATCAAGCCGAACCCCTGATCGTTGAGATGAAGAAGACCTTCAATCTTGCTCTGCTGCTGCAAGGACAGGCGCGGCAGAAGCTGAGTAAGGAGGTCTATCTTGCTGTAGAGCGGAACCGGCAGAAGAAAGGTGCTCATAATCAGCGCTGGGGTGAGATTACACAGCTGTGCCGAAGACTCGGGCTTGGGCTGATTACGGTAACCCACTACAAGACCAAGAAGCCTTTTGTGGAGGTTCTGTGCAGACCGGAAGGAATGGAAAGCTACGGAGGACCAAGACCGGTAAAGACCCGGGTTGCCCGGCTGACTAATGAGTTTCGGGAGCGAAGCGGGGACTACAATGTTGGAGGAAGCCGCGGACAAAAGCTGGTAACGGCTTATCGCGAAAAGGCGCTTCGGGTAGCCGAGGTCATGTCTCGCGTCGGCGGGCAGATGTCTCCGCGGGAGATCCGCGATCAGAGCGGTGTAGGTACCACTGCTGATATTCTGCAGCGCAACTATTACGGCTGGTTCCAGAGGATCAGCCGCGGGCGTTACAGCCTGACTCCGGCAGGACTTGCTGCGCTGGAGCAGTATGAGCAGGTGACGGCAAGCCATCGCCAATTCGCGGCCGCTGCAGAAATAGAAGACGCCACGCTGCTGTTAGACTGATGCTGGACACGAATGAAGTCCTATAACCGCGGGAGCCTGCCCTGAAGCTTGGTGAGTGGGCATGAGAATTAATCAACATTGAGAAATCAATCAGGTATGATATTTATCCAGTATGAGAATAAAAGTGAACGGGTCAAGTGAAGATCGGATCTGGCAGACACCGATTGCGCCCGCAAATACGATCACTTTCCAGCAGCACGGACTTCCAGCAGCGTGGCTATCCTTCCCAGCGGGCCGTGAACTCCTCAGCGGCATCGCAGATCCGCTGAAGCCCCAGCCGCAGCCGCGGCCGGCTCTGCTCCGCCAGCGACAAACGCAGCGTCCGCGGATTCCCCGCTCCCGCATAACACCGCGCGCCGGGCAGGAACGCCGCGCCCTTGAGCCGCGCCGCCCTAAGCAGGGCGGCGCTGTCCATCCCTGTCGGCAGCTCCGCCCACAGGAAGCGTCCGCGGCCGGCAGCGTGCTGGCAGGCAGCCCCGAGCGCCCGGCTGCCTGCCAGCACAGCAAGAGCCTCCGCTCGCCGCGCAGCGTACTCGCGGTTCAGCGCCGCAGCATGCTCCGGCCAGCTGAAGCCAGGCCGCACCAGCATCTGCGCCGAAGCCCCCGCCGGGCAGCTTATGCCTTCCGCGCTGCCCCGCCCCTCTCTCGCCTCCTTCAAGCGCTGAATCAGCGCCTCATTCGCTCGAATCCATCCGGCCTGGATGCCATGACCATCCAGGGACACGAGCTCGGCAATACGTCCGCCAAATCCCTGGTCTCTGCCGATCTCGTACAACGAACATTCTTCCCTTCCCAGCTCCACTGGTTCAGCAGCAAAGGGAGCCTCTGCGCTGCTTCGGTCTGACAAGAGCCATATATCTGCTTGCCCAGCGATCTCTACAATCTCCCGTCTGCGTTCAACACTCCACGAACTCCCTACTGTGTCCGAGCAATCAGGAGTGATATATATGAGTACAGGCTTATGCATGGCAATGCGGCTTCTCCACTCATCTGACAGCATGCCTTCCGCGTCGCAGCCTGCTTGAATGACCTTCACCTGTCTGCGAAGGAGAGCGGCAAGGACCACAGGTGAGACGGGAGTCTCTGTAAGCACGGTCTCCCCAGGCTTCAGCAGTTCCTCGAACAACAGCTCCACAGCCTCTTCTCTGCCGTTTGTCAGCAGCAAGGAAGTTCTCTCTGCGTAAGTTCGTTCATGATTTCCGAAAGCTCCTGTAATGAAGCCCGTTAAATGAGAAATCCATGGTTCCCCTAACCTGCTTGGTGTAGTGTAAGTCCCTGATTCGGCCTCCCCCTCACTTATGCTCCATATCCCCTTCTTGCCGGAAGGATATAGCTCCTTCTCTATCCCATCACCCGCAAGCGACACAAAATCTCGTTCCTGTTCTACGTGCCACAGATCCCCCTGGTTCATACCTGCACCGCTCCTCCCGGATTCAGATTTAGATTTAGTGTATGAGAAAGTCTGTCTCTCTTCTCCATAGTCATGAAATAATTTTGTCTCATAAACTTTGAAAACATTTACATATTTTGCGAACAAGAATAGGGAATGTTAAAATGAAATTTGGTGAAAATTCATAAAATTCTTTGAGGTGATACACATGTCTTACTCTACGGAGCCTGTTTCCACCCCTACTTCAGCGCGCAGCAAGAGAACCCGGGGAACGTCCGTAAAGGTGTTTCTCGTAATCTGGCTGCTGCTTATCGGTATAGGTATAGCGGCAACCTACTGGTACAGCCATCATCTGCAGCAGTCCATGCTCTCCACTCTCGATGCCAAGTGGCAGGCTCAGACGAATGCGATCAAGGCCGATTACAATTCTAAATTGTCCTCGTTATCGAAGGAAGTTAACCAGCTGGGCAGTAAGGTTCAGTCATTTAATGAGCTGCTCACCTTCACGAAAGATAATGCAAGCAATAAGACCGACAACAGCAACAAGCTCTACACCCAGCTTAATGAAGTCAAGAAGCAGCTGAATACACTTCAGAGCAAGATGGAGCTGCTCAAATGAACATCCAGGCCAAACAGCTAAACCGGTTCTTCTTGCTTGCAACCGCCCCCTTCTTCGGGCTGATTCTTGCCCTTCTTCTCGGAAGTGTACGGCTGGACTGGGAGGGACAGCCTGTGAAATTAGCTGCTCCGGCTGAACTTGATCAGCAGGTGAACCAGGTGTCTACCGCTATATCAGACGCCGAGGAGACCGCGAAATATACAATTTCAACGATTCGCAAATCGGCTGCCTTGTATCAGAAGACGACCTCAGCCATGGCTCAGGTGGTCACCGCTGCCCGGAAGACTTCCAGCCGGCCTGAAGCGATATATGACCGGCGCATCACTTCCAAGTTCGGTTCGTCGCCTTATGAGACCGTACAAAGCGACAAAATACGGATCGAACTGTACAAGATTAACCCTGGCAGCTATAAAGGCTATGCTATGAAGATCAAGCTGAAAGATCCTTCAGCTATGAAAATGGCGGTTGCCGCAGACAAGCTCGGCTCTTCGGAGACCACGATGCAGGCGGTCAAGCACAGCGGAGCTATCGCGGGAATTAATGCAGGAGGGTTCGCGGATTCAGGAGGCAAGCGCTATCCGCTGAGTACAACGATCCAGAACGGCAAATACCTGACCGGCTTCCAGCCAAGCTTCAAGGACTTGTCCTTTGTCGGGCTTAACCAGTCAGGCAAGCTGATTGGGGGTAAGTTCTCCAGTCAGTCACAGCTGGACAAGCTCAAGCCCTTGTTCGGGGCTACCTTCGTCCCGGTCCTTCTACAGAATGGGACCAAAACCCCAATTCCCCAGAAATGGCTGACCTCTCCCTACCGGGCGCCCCGCACGGTGATTGGCAGTTACAAGGATGATCAGCTTCTGGTGCTTGTGGTGGATGGATATGATGAGAATGGACATTCGGGAGCCTCCCTGCCAGAGCTGCAGGACAAGCTCTATAACCTCGGCGTGCAAAGTGCTTACAATCTGGACGGCGGCGGCTCCACTTCATTGATTCTGGGCGGCAAGGTGGTTAACAAGCCTTCCGACGGCGCCCTGCGGCCGGTCCCTACTCATTTTTTATTTTTCAAATAATATAGCTTTTAATTTTGTTCATGTGATGGTTATAATAGGAGTAGAGAGTATACGTTGGAGGTGGCTGCATGTCCTTTTCACTAACATTCTGGATTGTTTCATTAGTGTTTGCCTTGTTCGTAGCCGGAATCTTAACTGCATCCTATAACGATGACAAGACCAAAGGTTTATAAGAGGTTGGATTGAAGAAGAAGCCCTTCCAGAGGAAGGGCTTCTTCTTTTATTCTTCTTCCATGTTAAGAGGCACCGCAGAATTCTGCGGTGCCTCTCGTAACACGCAACTTACGCGTGTCGTGGCAAGTGATTCATTTCAACCAGGCATTGGCCACAAATCGACCGTTCTTTGAACTCGCTTACATCTTCCATATTGCCGCAGAATACACATTTGGGACGATAACGTTCAAGGATAATATGATCGCCCTGCACGAGAATTTCGACAGGATCCCCTTCATTCATTTGATATCTCTTGCGAAGCGATTTGGGTAAGACGATTCTCCCCAGTTGATCCACTTTACGGACCACACCAGCAGGTTTCATAAAAAAGCACACCTCTCCCGAAAAATATAAACAGACCGCGCATTTATAGGGTTCTTTCCTGAGGATATAATAAAGCATCCCCTTATATATATCGGCTAGAAAAGAAAAAGATGGAAGGTCTCTGAGTAAATATAATTCGTCATTTTTTTACTAAATCCTGCTGGGTCATCTCGAATTTGTGAAAAATCTTTTGAAATTCGCAACTTTGGTCGTATTTACAACCCGCAAACTCTATTCCATCCCAGGAAAATTCAATTGTCTGAGCGCTTCATACACAATAATCGCAGCAGAATTCGACAAATTCAGTGACCGGACTTTATCCGTCATGGGCATCCGGATTAGGCTGTCCGGGTGAGCCTGGAGGATTTCAGGCGGAAGCCCCTTGGTTTCTTTTCCGAACACGAAGAAATCACCATCCTGATACTGGAAGTCACTGTATCTCTGATCTGCCTTGGTGGTGGCGAAGAAGAATCTGCTCCCTTTATACATTTCCTCGAGCTCAGCAAAAGAATCATGATATTCAATATGGACAGCATACCAGTAATCAAGCCCGGCACGCTTAAGAGTCGCGTCATCCGTACGGAATCCAAGAGGACGTACCAGATGCAGGTGAATTCCGGTTGCTGCGCAGGTACGGGCAATATTTCCGGTATTTGCCGGTATCTCGGGTTCCACAAGTACAATATGTAAGGCCATGATGAACAAAGCACCTCTCTCTACAAAATCACTAGAAATACATCCTAATATTATATCATACAGCAAAAAAGATGATACCCGGAACTTAGGATATCATCTCTTGCTTCTTGCGCCAGAACTTAGCCGTTCTTTCTTTGGAATTCTCCCATGAAATCAACCAAAGCTTCGATGTGCTCGTAAGGTACAGCGTTATAGATCGAAGCACGCAAGCCTCCAACACTGCGGTGGCCTTTAAGTCCTACAAAGCCTTCCAGCTCAGAAGCCTTGATGAATTGCTTCTCAAGCTCTTCAGATGCCATACGGAAGGTTACATTCATGTTAGAACGGCTGTCACGATCTGCGAAGCCGTGGAAGAATCCACCACTGTTATCAATTGCATTGTAGAGAAGCTGAGCTTTCTCACGGTTCTTGGCCTCTATTCCGGCCAGGGAACCTTGTTCCTCGATCCATTTAAGCACCTGGTTCACCATATAGATTGAGAAGGATGGAGGAGTGTTATATAGAGAGTTGTTCTTGGTGTGTGTATCATATCTGAACACGGTTGGAATGTGCTTCGGTGAATTCTCAATTAGCTCTTCACGGGCAATAACTACGGTTACGCCTGAAGGACCAAGGTTCTTCTGTGCACCCGCATAGATCATTCCGAAATTCTTCACGTCTATGGAACGTGACAGGATATCGCTGGACATATCCGCAATCAAAGGCACACTTCCTGTATCCGGGAAGGCTTGGAACTGCGTACCTTCAATCGTCTCATTAGAAGTTAGATGCAGGTAAGCCGCATTCTCAGGCAATTGAAGCTCCGCAAGGTCTGGAACAGACTTGTATTGGTTGTCTTCAGAAGAAGCGGCAATGAATGTCTCGCCAATTAATTTGGCTTCACTGATCGCTTTGTTGGCCCAGCTGCCTGTCTTAACATAACCTGCAGTCTTGCCCTCACCAAGCAAGTTCATCGGAAGCATAGCGAACTGGGTGGATGCTCCGCCTTGCAGGAACAGAACCTTGTATCCTTCCGGATTGCCAAGAAGGTTCAGAAGACGGCTCTGAGCCTCATTGTGTACTCCCTCATAGACCGCTCCACGGTGGGACATCTCCATAATCGACATTCCATTATCCTGATAATCGACAAATTCAGCTTGGGCACGTTGAAGCACTTCCAAAGGCACAGCTGCAGGACCTGCATTAAAATTGTAGGCTCTCTTACTCATTGGACTCCCATCCTCTCTCTTCATCAAAGTAAGTTGAATATGACGGTGCATAGTTACGGTTTACTATAGCAACATTCTATCGATGCATCAAGAACATATTGGACAACTTTGGACAAGTTTGCAGAATTGACACATTAACGCTTTATCTTGTGAAAGAGCAACTGACGCTCTGCGTGGACTATTCAAGGATTCAGCAAGGTCTCTTACAGCAAAAGAGGCCGTCCCTCAGGTTCGAATTGACCTTAGGAACGGCTCCTCAGCTATCATATTACTATGCTGATCGGACTTCGATTACAGATCGTAGTATAGTCCGATTTCATGCGGATGTACGCGCATGGCTACAGCTTTTGCTTCTTTACGCTTCAAGGCTACAAAGTTATCAATGAAGTCTTGTGTGAATACGCCGCCTTCAGTCAGGAATTCGCAGTCGGCAAGCAGTGCGTCAAGAGCCTCATCCAGGGAAGCTGGAACGCTGCGGATTTCTTTCTTCTCGGCATCAGACAGATCGTAAATATTTTTGTCAAATGGTCCGTAGCCCTGCTTTTGCGGGTCAATTTTGCGTTTGATTCCGTCAAGACCAGCAAGCAGCATCGCTGAGAATGCCAGGTAAGGGTTAGCCGTGGAGTCCGGTGTACGGAACTCGATGCGGCAGCCTTTAGGGGTTACAGCCGCTACCGGGATACGAACTGCAGCGGAACGGTTACCTTTGGAATATACAAGGTTAACTGGCGCTTCATAACCAGGTACCAGACGCTTGAATGAGTTGGTACTTGGGTTGGTGAAAGCAATCAGAGCTGGGGCGTGGTGCAGGATACCCCCGATGTAGTGAAGAGCCATTTCACTCAGATTCGCATATCCGCCTTTTTCATAGAAAAGAGGTGTGTCGCCATCGAAGATAGATTGGTGAACGTGCATACCACTGCCGTTGTCACCGAAGAGAGGCTTTGGCATAAAGGTTGCTGTCTTGCCAAATTGTTGTGCTGTATTATGAACGATGTATTTATATACCATCAAATTATCGGCAGTTTTGAGAAGGGTGTCGAAACGGAAGTTGATCTCTGCTTGTCCTGCAGTTGCCACTTCGTGGTGATGACGCTCAATACGAAGTCCTGCTTCTTCAAGCAATCTGCACATCTCACTACGGATATCCTGCTGCTTATCGGTCGGCGCTACAGGGACATATCCACCTTTAACAGGTACTTTGAAGCCGAGGTTACCGCCCTCTTCATCACGGCTTGTGTTCCAGCCAGCTTCTTCGGAATTCACTTCATAGTAAGAGCGGTTCATGCTGCTCTCATGACGTACATCATCGAAGATAAAGAACTCGGATTCAGGTGCGAAGAATGCTGCTGTTCCTACACCGCTCTTCTTCAAGTATTCTTCGGCGCGAACAGCAATACTGCGGGGATCACGCTCATAACGGTTACCATCCGGGGTGAAGATATCGCAGAGAATGTTCAAGGTAGGATGTGCTGTAAAGGGATCAACAAAGCATGAGCCCGGATCCGGCATCATAACCATGTCAGATTCTTCGATACCACGGAATCCCGGGATGGAAGAACCGTCAAAAGCTACACCATTTACAAAAGTTTCTTCATCAACCTCTTTGGCTGGGAGACTGATGTGGTGTGCACGACCCGACAGGTCTACAAAACGGAAATCCACCCACTCAATTTGTTTCTCCTCAATAGTCTTCAAAACCTGCTGTACTGACATCATTAATCCTCCCAATCACGAACATTAAAGCAAGTAGTAACATTTAACGTTCATACTATATATTTTCTGTCGTCATTATAATCCCAAGCAAAAGCATCCGTCAATAGTTATGTAAGGTATTTTTATGATCCATGTCAGGTATCATCACATTGCTTAATATTGTAGATAGATAAGAGCCCTGCGCTATACAGCGAGGGCTCTTGTCTTGTATCAATTTACTAGAAGTATTCTAGACTTGCACAGGGTTTGCAGCTGCCTTAGATGCGGTAAATGTCCGGCCGACAATCGGCGCCAGCTTCTCCAGATCCTGCAGAAGGCCAGCGAATTGATCCGGGAACAGAGACTGTACACCGTCCCCGGTCATCGAATTATCAGGATCTGTATGCATTTCGATAATCAGGCCGTCCGCTCCAGCAGCTACGGAAGCCTTAGCCATCGGCTCCACCAATTCCCGTCTTCCCGTTCCGTGACTTGGATCCGAGATGACCGGCAGGTGGCTGAGCTGCTGCAGTACTGGAATTGCGGACAGATCTAGTGTATTCCGGGTGTAAGTCTCAAAGGTACGGATGCCCCGCTCGCACAGCATGACATCCGGGTTGCCACCCGCAAGAATGTATTCGGCCGCATTAAGCAGCTCATCATATGTCGCGCTGAATCCGCGCTTCAGCAGGACCGGACGGCCGCAGCTCCCCAGCTTCCGAAGCAGATCAAAGTTCTGCATATTCCGTGTTCCAATTTGGAGAATGTCGGCATATTCGGCACATACATCAACATATTCAGGTGTCATAACCTCCGTGATCGTCAGCAGGCCATGCTTCCTCCCTGCTTCGGCCATCATGATCAATCCTTCCACACCGACACCCTGGAAGCTGTACGGGCCGGTACGCGGCTTGAATGCTCCTCCGCGCAGTACTTGGCCGCCGGCGGCCTTGACCAGGCGTGCGATTTCGTCAATCTGCTCCGGAGTCTCAACGGCACATGGCCCTCCCATAACAACAAGCTCTCCTCCGCCGATTTTGACATCACCCATGGTGATAACTGTATTCTCCGGGTGGAAGTCGCGGCTGGCAAGCTTATAAGATTTGGAGATCTTGACCACGTTCTCAACATCCTTCATCTGGCGCAGATGCTCTGCAAGCTTAGGTTCAATATGTCCAATCAAGCCAATTACGGTACGATCATTGCCGCGGGATACATGCGCCTGCAGTCCCACATTCTCTATGACTGCGATAATCTCCTGGAGGCGCTCCTCGGGGGTCTGGTTAGAAATAATTACGATCATATTCATACTTCCTCTCGTAAGGTCTATAGTCTCACACGCTTATTAATTATTATAATTAAACCAAAGTCATACTTTCTCACTTAAACGCTTGTTTGCTTTTAAGCTTTTAAGCTTTTATGCTTTTAACCACTAAAGCAAATATACAGGATATTTACTCCTTCGTCAAGATACGGAATGAGCTATTTTGGCGACATGACCGTGGTACCGGATCGGCAGCTATAACAGACCCCTTCCCAACATAAAAAAGCGCCCCTTGCAGGGCGCCTTCGAAGCCTGATTATATAGTCTTAGCCGTATTCTTATCCTTAACTGGAGGAAGCAGCTTCTGCATATTCACCGTACGCACAATCTCCCAAGTCTCGGGCCGGTCAGGGTCATACTGCTCCAGATACGCGATAACCTCCTTGGTAATCGGAGTTGGCGTGGATGCGCCGGACGTGACTCCGACTTTCTTGACCCCCTCCAGCCATTCCCGCTTAAGTTCGGTCACATCCGCGATCCGGTAAGCTGTTACGCCTGCAATCTCCTCCGACACCTGAGCCAGACGGTTGGAGTTATTGCTGCGCGGATCTCCAACTACAATCACAAGATCCGTCTGGCCGGCCTGCTCAGCCACAGCCTCCTGCCGAACCTGGGTGGCCAAGCAGATCTCATTATGCACTTCAGCCCCCGGGTACTTCTCAACCAGCTTCTTGATAATATGCTTGATATCCCACTGGCTCATTGTAGTCTGATTCGTAATGATAATCCGGTCCGCGGTGAGGTTCAATTGGTCAATCTCCTCTTCCCGCTCGATAAGATGCACATGCTGGGGTGCGATCCCAATCGCTCCTTCGGGCTCGGGATGTCCCTTTTTGCCAATATAAATAATCTCGTACCCCTCAGAGACCTTCTCCTCAATAAGGACATGGGTCTTGGTCACATCGGGACAGGTGGCGTCCACCGTAGTCAGTCCCTTATCTCTGGCAATCTTCCTTACCTCTGGAGACACCCCATGGGCGGTGAAAATTACGGTGCCTTTGTCCACCTGACTTAGAATCTCCAGCCGGTTAGGACCATCCAGCGTGATGATACCCTCATCCTCAAAAGAATTGGTTACGTGGCTGTTGTGAACAATCATACCCAGTATATAAATCGGACGAGGAAGATCAAGGTTCTTGGCCGCCTGACGGGCCAGGACCATTGCATCTACAACGCCGTAGCAATAACCGCGCGGTGAAATTTTGACGACTTCCATGGATTATACCCCGCTTTCTTGGAGCTGCACTTTAGAACTCCCTTTAACAAACACCTCTAATTATACTCTATTGGAGCGGGGTCGGGAAGGCTGGGAGCCAGATAACAAAGGCTGTGCCCTCCCCCTTCCGGGAGATGACCTCCACAGATCCGCGGTGCTCGTCGATGATCCACTTGGCGATCGAGAGCCCGAGTCCTGTCCCCTGGGTTACCCCCCGGGACGGATCTGCCCGATAAAACCGTTCAAATATGTGCGGAATATCCTTCTGATCCATACCAATCCCTGTATCTGCGATTCGGATACCGATCTGGCCGCCTACCCGCACCGCATCAATCATCACTTTACCTTGGGGTGTATACTTGAAGGCATTCTCAATAAAGATGAACAGCATCTGCTGCAGATAGTCCCGGTTACCTTCCACATAAATGCCATCAATTGCCGAGAGATCGCCCTGAACCCAAGCCGCGGAACGGGTAAGGAACTGGGATCTGCGGATGACGTCCTGTACAATCGGAGACATAAGCAGCGGCTCCTTGGTAATCGTCTGTCCCGTATCAGCCCGGGCCAGGGAGAGCATATCATTCACGAGCCGGCTCATCCGCTTGGATTCATCAGCGATATCGCTGATGGCTTCCATCGATAGACTGCGAAGACTTTGCTCGTCCATTTGAAGACGTCCCTCCGCCTCCTGATCCCAGGCTTTCTTCAGCAGATCGACATTCCCACGTATGGTCGTCAGCGGTGTTCTCAACTCATGGGAAGCGTCTGATACGAATCTGCGCTGGGTAGCATAGGCTTCCTCCAATTCCTTATAGAACCTGTCTGTTCTTGATAACATCTGGTTCACCGTGCCAATCAGCTGCCCAATCTCATCATTGGGCCCCTCATAGTCTATACGGACACTGAGGTCATTACCCGTCTGAATCTGGTTAGCCGCTTCAATGACCTTGCCTATCGGACGCATTGATTTGCGGGCCAGGAACAGTCCTAAGGTAGAAGCACACAGCACAGTAATGAAGAATCCGAATACAAGTACTGTTTTCATCTGATCCATGAGGCGGTCTTCAGACATGGTATTCACAGCCAGAGACAGTACACCGAAGGGCTGGTCGGCTGAGGGCACAGGCAGTTCAAACAGGATAAAGGAATAGCCGTTCTTGGTGTACACAGAGAACTCCCCGCCATTAACCAGGGAATTCGGCTTGGGCACAGGCAGACTTAAATTGCGGTCCTGCAGGGCAGGCGCCAGGCTTGTAATCCCTGTACCATAGAAGCTGTATATCTGCCAGGAAATATTGTTGTCTTCCAGCCGGTTCTTCTGATCCCTGCTTAACTGAAGGTCAATATTCTGTCCGTCCGTATAAGTGTCCAGATTGCGTATTTGATTCGCCTGCTCCACGATCTTCCTCTTGACCTCAGAGTATATGTTATAGCGTACAAGTCCATAGATCGAAGCTCCGAACAGCACCAGAGTTACGGCCAGTATGCAAGTATACCATGCGGTCAGCCGCCATCTTATGGACATGGTTAGGAGTCTCCTCTTAGAATATAACCGGCTCCACGGATCGTCTGAATGACCCGCTTCCCGCCCTGCTCCTCCGTCTTTTGCCTGAGCATAGCAATATAGACCTCCAGAACGTTCGATTCCCCGCTGTAATCGTAGCCCCAGATTTTGTCCATAATCAGATCCCGGGTAAGGAGCCGCTTCGGATTCTGCATGAACAAGTACAGCAGCTCGAACTCTTTGGCGGTTAGTTCAAGTCTGCGCCCGGCTCTTAGGACTTCCCTGGAATCATAATCCAGAATGATATCCTCAAATACGAGCCGCTGGGCTTCCCCGTCCGCCGCGTTCTCTTTGCGCCGCAGCAAGGCCCTGACCCTGGCCAGCAGCTCTTCCAGAGCGAATGGCTTCACCAGATAGTCATCGGCACCCAGATCAAGTCCCTTGACCCGGTTCTCTACCTCATCCTTGGCGGTAAGCATGAGAATAGGGACGCTGCTCCCCCCCTCGCGAATCCGCCTGCAGACCTCAAATCCATCTACCTGCGGCATCATCACATCCAGTACGACCAGATCAGGATCTGCCGTCAGCATCATTTGAAGCCCTTCCATGCCATTAGGGGCGGAATGCACATCATAGCCTTCAAAAGCCAGACCGCGCCGCAGCATCGATATAATTTTCTCATCATCATCAATGATTAATATACTGGATCTCATGGGACCTCTCCTTTTGCAACCCAGCCCCGAGGACTGGTCCATCTCTACTACCTGTATTGTATCAAAATACTTCCCTGTAATTAAAACTATAGACCAGCATTGCTGTTCTTTTGGTGCTACAACAAGAAGCGGTAGGGTTCTCCCTGCCGCTTCTGCTTCATACGTGCCTGGTATATCAGCCCATCAGTCCTATTGAAGATTCTGGAAGCTGTTCTTGTCGCCGATCGTAACGGTAACATCCAGTTTAGTATCATTACGCACCACGTTCAGCTTAACTTTGTCTCCGACTTTATGAGTCTGAATATAAGCAATCAGATCTTCCTTGGTTGCATAGTTCTTGCCGTCAGCACCGGTAATAATATCATATGGGCGCAGATCCGCAATGTACGCGGGAGATCTGTAGACAATCTCGGAGACTACAGAGCCTTCCTTGACACTCGTTCCCATTTGCTTCGCAACCTCGTCCGTTAAGGTCATTAATGAAGCCCCGATGAAAGGTACCGGCTTCTTGGGAATTGCCTGATTGTTCTTCAATTTATCAAGAACTTCATTAATTGTGCTTGTCGGAATCGCAAAGCCAATCCCTTGAGAGTTCTCGCTCACTGCCACATTGATCCCGATGACCTCGCCTTTCAGGTTCAACAGAGGTCCCCCGGAGTTACCCGGATTAATCGAAGCATCTGTCTGCAGCAGATTCTCATATTTGCGGTCCTTCTCCCCATTCTCACCGGCTATGGCAATTTCACGATCCTTGGAGCTGAGAACACCGGCTGTAACCGAATGATCGAAGCCTTGCGGGTTACCGATAGCTACCAGCCATTCACCGACTTTGGTATTATCCGAGCTGCCAAGCGGAATGGAAGGGAAGTCACTGCCTTCAATCTTGAGAACGGCCAAATCCAGGTCATAGCTTGTGCCAAGCACCTTAGCTTCATAAGGCTTATTGGTGCCTTGAACCGTTACCTGTACAACCTCCGCATTATGGACTACGTGCTCATTGGTCAGAATGTAACCTGTTTTGTCAAAGATAAAGCCGGATCCAAGTCCTGTCGGTACAAGCTGATCACCTTGTGAAGAGGAGCCCGAACCGCTATCTTCGCCTCCGCTCTGCCCTCTGTCTCCGAAGATACCGCTATCCCCACCGAAGAAGAACTGGTTGAACGGATCTGTATTGCTGTTCCCCCGGCTTTGCTTGCTTGACTTCACCAGCGTCTCAATCTTGACTACGGCAGGCCCGGCATGATCTACGACGTCACTGACATCACCCGGATTGGTCATAGGGAATACAGCCTGCATGTTCTTTGAACCCGTGCTCTGCTCAGGCTGTGCCGTACTGCTGCTGGCAGGATACGCAGCGACTGGAGTCGCCGCCTGGTCTCCTGTGAACAAATTCTCTTTGTCCGCATAGAACATCCCGCCTCCAAGAATCAACATTCCGGCTAAAGCTCCGGCAACGAATGATTTCAAGGATGATTTGGATTTGGGCTTGCTGTTATACTGCCAATTTCCATTCCCATTCGCACCGCTGCCGGAACCAGACCCCTGTGATCTGGCGCCGCTCTCGTTAGACGGGCGGATATCATAAGGGGTCATGAGCGTTCTCACCGGCTGGGGCGGTGTAATTTCAACGTTGTTGGGCCGGGAAGAATCATCTCTATCGCCTTCCCTATTATCTTGACCGTACGATTGGAAAGGGCCATATGAATAATATGATGATCCGGATTCTTCTGGCTGCTGCGGCTTCTCAGGCGGGTTATCTCCAAAGCTGTGTCCGGGCTTATTTCTTTGTTCGTCCATGGTTGAGCATCCTCCTTATCCCATGTATGTAAGGGATCTTGTTTACTTGTTCTTATTGTGTACTATAAACCTTAAACACACCTTAAAAACAATTAAAAAGGAGATAAACCTTGGCAGCTCTAGGACACCCAGCCCTGACGGTGCGCGTAAATAGCAAGCTGTGTACGATCTTCAAGCTCGCATTTCATTAGTAGATTGCTAACATGTGTCTTCACCGTCTTAATACTGATATGAAGCTCTTCCCCGATATCCTTATTCGTCTTGCCTTCGGCGATCAGCAGCAGCACTTCCTTCTCCCGTTCGGTCAGACCGTATTCATCATTCTGAACGGTCCGCTGACGAAGTCCGCGTGTCAACGCCTGCGCCACATCTCCTGTCATCACCGGCATCCCTCTGTAAGCGCCCTGCAGCGCATAGATCAGTTCCTCCGCGGATACCGTCTTCAGGACATAACTGACTGCGCCGGCTTCAATAGCCTGAACAACAAGATCATCCTCCAGGAAGCTGGTCAGGATAACAATCTTCAGATTGGGATAACGGGCAAGCAGTGCTTTGGTGGCTTCAGCCCCGTTCATGACCGGCATCATCAAATCCATAAGAATAAGGTCAGGTACGATCCCGTCTTCCGCTGCAGTTAACATATCAACAACCTGCTTGCCGTCGCTCGCCTCTGCGATTACCTGAAACCGGGGATCCAGCATCAGGTAAGTTTTCAGTCCCATCCGGACCATATCATGGTCATCGACAATCATCACTTTCACCGTCTCACCGCTCATTGTTCACCGCTCTCTTCCTGTTCTTCGAATTTAGGAATATGTACACGTATGGTGGTTCCCGCTCCAGGCTTGCTGATCACTTCAACATGTCCGCCCAGCTTCTCGGCCCTCTCACGCATGGTGGTCAGACCGTAGGAGCCCTGTCTCTGAAAAGAAGAACTAAAGCCCTGCCCGTCATCACTAATGCTTAATACAACCTGCCTTGGTCCTTCGCGCAGCGACAGACTAACGAGGTTAGCGCCAGCATGCTTAACGATATTGGCCATGGCTTCCTGAATGATCAGGAACAGCTGGTGCTCCTTCGCTTCAGACAGCTAGCCCTGGATATCCAGTTCCTTCATTCCTTTTAGATTATTCTGACGGCAGTAATCCGGGAACCATTGATCCAGCGCCTCGGAGAGTGACTTGTCAACGAGCTCCATCGGTCTTAGCTGGGCAATGAGCGCCCTCATCTGCTTTTGCGCAATTTGAGACATTTGAATCAGCTGGTCCATGACTACCGAGGCCTGCTCTTCATTAATCTCCAGCACCTTTGGCAACGATGATGCCGCCATATGGATGGCAAAAAGCTGCTGGCTGACCGTATCATGCAGGTCTCTGGCCAACCTGCGCCGCTCTTCCAGCACGGCCTTCTCCGAGGCCTGCTCCTTCTCAATTACTTCCTGCTCACCAAGCTGCTGAAGCAGCTGCATCTTTTTCTCTACTGCGATCATCATGGTATTGAATTCCAGGTACACTCCGGCAAAGGTGGGATCGGGAATCGACGGCATCCTGACATGAAGATTTCCTTTGGCTACTTGAAGCATATTCAGATGCAGCACATCGATCCTCCGCTGAATCCGTTGTCCGGCCAAATAACCGATAATAATCGCCAACACCACAATCCCCACCATGTAATAAATCCACATGTGGGGGTTCATGATGAGGATATAACCGGATGAATTCAGGATGAACAGGGCTGCTGCTGCCATACTTCCTGTCAGAAGAAAGTAGTACAGCAGCTCCCACTTGGTGCTTCTAAGATTTCGCAGCATCATATCAGCCCACCATATTCACTCGAACGTCTCCTACAAACACACTGACGAAGAGCTTCACCCTGCGGCCGGCTTCCCCATAATGAGGAGAACTGGATTGTACATTGTTCAGAAATCCCCCTTGCTTCTCATTCAGTACCTTCATATCTCCAATGAACGAGCTTGTGGTTACTGAAATGGCAACATCCATCTCATCAGGCATGAATACCTTAACATCACCTATAAATGACGCCACGTTAATCCGGGTCTCTCCGTAAGGAATCTGCGCTTTCGTAAGGTCAATGACCGTATCTCCAATAAAGTGGGATATGTTCATGGGCTTAAGTTCGAAATAATCGCGTCCGATATGCACGTCACCGATAAAGCCGGATTTGTTAATCTTCTCCTGACTGCTGTAGGGACCACTGTAATTGTAGTGTTTGGGTCCCCCTTTCTTCTCCCAAGCATCCACAGGCGGAGCAGGCGGGGCAGGTGGCTTCTCGCCAAATTTCTCACCGAAGGCCTCATCCAGCGGTGATTTCATCTCCGGGTGAAAAGAAGGCTGGGTAGGCGGATAGGGAGGCTCCGGAGGAAATGGGGGCTCCGGGTAATCATAACGGTCCCTTCTCCGGCCTCTGCGTGAGGAGTCATGTCCCGGCTTGAACAGAATACATATCCCTCCAAGAATAAGAGCGGCCGGAACAAAGAACCGGAAGAAATCACCTGGAGACAGATCTACCAGCCCCAGATTTCTCCCAAGAAAATATACGCCGACAATCGTGATGATCAAACCGCCTATCGCTGAGGATCCGTAACGTCTACCGTTCATGACCTGGCTGAGTCCGGCAAAAATCACAAACACGGGCCAAAATGTGGAGAAAATGTATCCAATGCTAATCTGTGTATAGCCCAGCTGATTAAGCAGGAACAGCACACCGATTCCTATTAGGATAAGCCCTCCTATATATCTGCTGAATAGACCTCTTCTCATTCATCACGCCTCCAAATGCTGTAAACTTTAACTTGATTCCAGTGTACAACAGGATCAGCATGATGCAACAGCGGCGTGAGATTGAACTTGACCTCGGTCTTGAGACCGAGGGAGATAGGATTTATTTCCAGACTGAATCGCACTGCCCCATAGACATAAAGAAGCTGCCCCATCTTAAGATGGGACAGCTTCCTAGAGCGGCCGGTTAGCTGTTGCGGCGGCTGCGGCTTTGACGGCTGTTCTGAACAGAATTGTTGTTCAAAGAGCCCAACTTGTTGGAGCTGTTGCTTTCTTCAGCGAACTCCGCATTAAATTTCTCATCCGGAGTCTGGAAGTTCGTGTGAGTCTGGCCTTCAGCGTGAGAAGCTCTTGCCTTTTGAGCTACTGAATTCAGGTTACCTGTCTCCACAGCAAACTCTGCATCGTATTTCTCATTCGGAGTAAGAGATCCGCCTTGTCCACCCATGCTGCCTTGATTGGTTTGGTTGTTGCGTGGCATATTGTGTCACCTCCCTGTAATAAGTGCGGGGTAATCAAGTACCCAGTCCATAGTATGGTTAACGGGGCGGGGCATTATGCACCAAGCCTAAAAAGGCCCCTGCCAGGACTGTTCAGCTGGCAGAGGCCTATAATTATATCGATTCTTCCCACACATTTGCGGGGACCTGTTTGCTCACCTGCATAACTTGTCCCAGTTCCTTGAGCATCGCTTCGGTCAGCTTACCCCGTCCGCGCTTGACGACTTGAACCTCAACCTTCTTTTTGCCCCACTCTTTGTACACCTGCTTCGTGGTAGAGAAGTACAAATCAATCTTATTCCCCTTGATCGCAGAGCCCTTATCGGCAACAACCCCATATCCATAACCTGGAATGTAGAGAATGGTTCCAAGCGGGAACAATCTCAGATCAGCCGCAATCGTAGAGACAGTCTGTTTGTCCCTTCGCACCCTGACGCCTGAGTAAGTAATACCATACTGCGGATGCTTCCTGGTCTTGCCTGTTGATTCGATACCCGCGGTATATCCGGTTGCCATTACAGATACGGTTGTGAGCACCCGTCCATTATCAGGAGCAGCGAGCACGGCAGAAGAAGGATTACTTCGGTCAGCAGAGACAGAGGATCTGGCGGCTTTTTTCTTGCGCTGAACTTCTATTTCCCGTGCCCGGTTACGAATAGATGGGGCAATAACCCAGTCGGGATGAAGTGCCTGGGTGCTGTTCTTAACAACAGGGCTTCTCCAGCTGTTATCCTTCTTGCTATAAGACTCGCTGAGTTCCAGTGCTGCATTAACGAACCGCTGAAACAGGGATAACGGCTTGTTCTCTCTTGCGTATATCGTGCTGTCAGGTAGTATCAGACTGAATACCAACATGCCTAGTGTGAGTGAAATGCCTATCTTTCTCCAAAAATAAATACGGCGCATATGAATACCTCCCCCTTATTCGAGAGGTTCTCCAGATGCGCCGAACTTTATACCTGTCTATTACGGATGAACAAGTTCATTCCGTGTTAAATGACGTGGTTACGAATCTCTTCCTGCAGCAAAGCGACAGTCTCGTCAATCGTCTTCGCACCAATATCCCCTTCGCCCCGCTTACGCACCGAGACGGAAGAACTGTTCTTCTCGTTCTCACCAACGATGAACATGTAAGGCACTTTCTCAAGCTGAGCTTCACGAATCTTGTACCCCAGCTTCTCGTTCCGCAGGTCTGCTTCGACCCGAATGCCGCTGGACTGAAGCTTCTCGATCACTTCACGCGCATAGTCGTCAAACGCACCCGATACCGGAATGACCTTCGCCTGAACCGGAGACAGCCATAGCGGCAGAGACCCGGCAAAATTCTCAAGCAGGAATGCGGTCATGCGCTCCATCGTACTGATGATCCCGCGGTGGATAACGACCGGACGGTGCTTCTGCCCGTCATCGCCCACATACTCCAGCTCGAACCGCTCAGGCAGCAGGAAATCAAGCTGTACAGTGGACAGCGTCTCTTCCTTGCCCAGAGCCGTCTTGATCTGCACATCCAGCTTCGGACCATAGAAGGCCGCTTCGCCTTCCGCTTCAAAGAACGGAATATCGAGCGATTCCACAACCTCACGCAGCATGCGCTGGGACATCTCCCACATCTCATCGTTCTGGAAGTATTTCTCCGTATCCTGAGGATCGCGGTAAGACAGACGGAAGCGGTAATCGCGAATTCCGAAGTCATCATACACATGCTGGATCAGACGGATTACCCGCGCGAACTCATCCTTGATCTGGTCAGGACGGCAGAAGATGTGCGCATCGTTCAGTGTCATGGCGCGAACACGGTGCAGACCGGTTAATGCGCCGGACATTTCGTAGCGGTGCATAAGGCCAAGCTCGGCAATACGGACCGGCAGATCGCGGTAAGAACGCATATCGCTCTTGTAGACCATCATATGGTGAGGACAGTTCATCGGACGAAGAACAAGCTCTTCATTATCGAGAACCATCTTAGGGAACATATCCTCCTGGTAGTGTTCCCAGTGACCGGAGGTCTTGTACAGCTCCACATTACCCATTACTGGAGTGTAGACATGCTGATAA
Organism: Paenibacillus sp. YPG26; assembly: GCF_023704175.1. Classification (NCBI taxonomy): domain Bacteria; kingdom Bacillati; phylum Bacillota; class Bacilli; order Caryophanales; family Paenibacillaceae; genus Paenibacillus; species Paenibacillus sp. YPG26. The sequence goes on from NZ_CP084530.1 coordinate 2,993,891, forward strand.
CCGAGTCTTTCTTCCAGATCAACAATATAACGCTCAAGCGTACGGCGCAGCTTAGCCCCGTTCGGCAGCCAGATCGGCAGGCCTTGTCCGACAAGGTTCGAGAAGGTGAAGATCTTCAGCTCTTTCCCAAGCTTCCGGTGATCGCGCTTCTTAGCTTCTTCAAGAAGGTGAAGATAATTATCGAGTTCCGCCTTCTTCACGAATGCAGTACCATAGATCCGCTGCAGCATTTTGTTCTTACTGTTCCCGCGCCAGTAAGCTCCAGCTACGCTGAGCAGCTTGAATACCTTAATCTTGCCGGTAGAAGGCACATGAGGGCCGCGGCATAGATCGAAGAATTCACCTTGGTCATAAATGGTGATAATACTGTCTTCAGGCAGATCACGAATAAGCTCCAGCTTATAAGGATCTTCCAGCTCCGCAAAAATATCAAGAGCCTCCTGGCGGCTAACCTCGCGGCGCGTAATCGGCAGGTTCTCGCCAATGATGCGCTCCATCTCCTTCTCGATCTTCTGGAGATCTTCAGGATTAAGCGGGTGTTCAAGGTCCATGTCATAATAGAAGCCTTCTTCAATTACCGGCCCGATTCCCAGCTTCACTTCCTTATTGCCGAACAGGCGTTTCACCGCCTGGGCCAGCAGGTGCGCCGAGCTGTGGCGCATCATTTCAAGACCATCCTGGGAATCCAGAGTAATAATTTCAATTTGCGCGCCTTCAACCAGCTTCGTGTTCAAATCCACAACCTGTCCGTTCAGCTTACCTCCCACAGCGTTCTTGCGCAGACCGCTGCTTATGGATGCTGCCACATCTTCAAAAGTGCTGCCTTCCGCATACTCCCGTACGGAGCCATCCGGCAATTTAATGGATACTGCCATGTTCATCTTCCTCCTCAGATAGAAATCCGGTTCTTCAAGAAGCGGACAACAAAAAAAACACCCGCCCTCAAAAGGGACGAGTGTATGATATACCCGTGGTTCCACCCTAATTTGACTCCCGCTGTAACCGATCGATCCGCTTCAGCTTAAGTCCTTCATTAGCATTCTATAACGTGAATGACCCGGCGGTGCTTACTGAATTCGGGAGACCCGAACGTTCGGAGCCGCAGCTACAAAGGGGTAGAATAAAGTCGAAGCGGAGGAAATTTCAGCCGGGGTTCCTCTCTCTGCACGTTTCGTTGTTCCTTATTCCATGTCTCTGTCATGGCTGTTCTAATGATACTATTACTTCAGATATTATAGCGTTACGCACGCAGACCAGTCAAGGTGTACAGCTCCTTTTGCGGATGGGAAGGCTTCTTACGGCCCGTGGTTCCCCTGCTTACGCCCACCCTCCAAGAACGCCTTGCAGCGCGGGCAATACGCGCACATTTCGATCCGTTCCGCGAAAATCTGCCGGATTGTCGATATGATCTGCACTTCCGGCTCCCTGGTGTGAACGACGATCCGCCCTGGCGACAACGAGATCAGCGAGCTGACAATCACATCCTCGAGCTCAAGCTCATGGTCGGCAATCCGGGCCACAACCCCTCCCACCACAGCGGCTTCAAGCGGCAGCATGTGCTCGTTATAGATGGTGAAATCACTTCCACCCTTGTGCATCAGATGAACTACCCCGATCTGCGTCTCCTGGAAATGCACAAAATATTTCAGCAATCCGATAAATTCCTCATATTGCTTATCAAGTAAATACTCATCGACCACGTAATCCAGCGTCTCCCGGATGTGGTCTAAGTACTCCTTCATTCGAAAAGTTATGAAGCCATCCAGGTTCAGCTCGGTATGCTCTTCCATATAATTGCGAAGATGCACCGCCAGCTGTCCGCAGCGCCGGCTCCTGACTTCAGCCCCCTCCATCTCTGGACCTAACAGATGAAGACACGAATCAACAACTACGTTCTGTTCCTCCGCATCGGGAAAGCCGTACTCTTTGGAGACCAGGCGTCTTACGATATCCGCTTCCTTCTCTGTAATCACATACTCGGCAAGCGCGATAGACAGCTTCTCCCGGATCGAGATCGATCGCTTCACAAAGCTGTATGCGGTCTCATCACCCTCAAATACCGCACTTACCAGAGCTCCATCGGTTACAAAGCGCAGCTTGAACCCCGATTTTTCTCTATGTAAACCGTTAAATTTACGCCGGATCAGACGCGCGAACCGCTCGGCTTCTTTTTTGCTGCCTGCAGCTGTGGTGACTACACAGAACTCCATGGACTTGCCTCCTTCCCTTCTCTCTCCAAAGTATATGGTGGGAGCGGAGTGGATATACGGGCGGGGCGTATGGAAAAGAATGCAGGAAAGCGGCGTATTCCGCTTGATTCCAAGTGCCCATTGACCCTTGAGTATAGAGTAATCCATCATCTGACAGTCAATTCTTCCTAGTTAATGAATAGGAGTTAACAACTATTCTTCTTTTCCATACAATTCCTTACAATTAAAGTGAAATACAGCAGTAATCTATAAAAATTGGAGGGTGATAGATCAGTGCAGCTTACATGGCCTTTGCTCCAATGGAAAAGAGTTGTGGTTACGAGCCTTGCTTTACTCAGCATTACATGGACCTGCAGCCACTACCCGGTTTTTGCCGAATCGAAAGGCCCATGGACATTGGTCCAGGATACAGTCGGCATCCCCAAAGAAGCAGTACATACAAAGGACGGCGGATTCGCGCTTCTCCAGGCTGCGAGCAGGGAATTCACATTGACGAAGACAAGCCCTGAAGGAGTCATTGAATGGATCCGGACCCTTACGCCCGAGCTGCCTTCCGCACCAGGCTTGGGATGGTCTCTCTCGGAGACCTCGAACTACTCCCTACAGCAAGGTCAAAATGGAGGATTTGTGATTACCGGAGCTGTTGATTGGTACAAGCATACAGACTTTTACATGATAACTACAGATGCTGAGGGCCGTTATTTAGACACAACCCTACTCTCCAACAATCGTTCAGGCTCGCTGCTCTCATTCCGCATGACCCAAGACGGCGGTTACATCCTTGCGGCCCAGGTCGAGAGGAACATGGCTTCAGCAATCATGATCAAGAAGTTCACTTCCAGCGGGGAATTCGTATGGGAGAGCTCCCTTCCTTATAATCAGGACGGACCCGTTCCGGCACTGCAGCTTACACCGGATGGAGGTTATGTAATCAGCGGTTCCACGATCACCAAGCTGGATTCATCAGGTCATCAGCTGTGGAACCGCAGCAATCCAGAGTTGTTCCCTAGTGCCAGCCGAGTCATCGAGACTCCTGATCACAATCTGATTAGCATCCAGACAGACGGATATACCCTTAAGGCATCCAAGATCGATCAGAACGATCAGATTTTGTGGACTACAAATATCAAGACAGGGGTCGGAATCACCATTGAGGATGTACAGCTTACCCTCGGCGGAGATCTGTATATTGGGGGAAATATTATGGCTGGACATTCCCTGGAGAATGAATATATCGTTGCCCTTCATGGAGATGGAAGCCACGAAGAATTCAAATATTTGGGAGGTGGATGGACCCAGGAATTATTGATACAGGTTATTCCTCTGTCCAACAAGGAATTCGTTACCTATGGCACTTCGGACGGGTACGGATATCTGGTAAAAGCAAGCTTCCAACCTCCCGTACCCGACCCGGAGGTTCCCGTAGCCCAGCTTAAGCTGGATTCTGTCTCATACAGCCTCATTCCAGGCGATATGCTGGATACCCGTCTGATTGTCCAGGATCAGCAGGGCAGATCCAAGGACGTTACATCCCAGGGGAACTATGTGGTTGATGATAGCAGCATCGCCCTGGTTGACAAGGAAGGGAACATCACCGGAATTCGTCCAGGCGAGACGATCCTGCACGCATTCTTCGGGGATCAGACCGTCACTGCGAAGATTTATGTGTTCAAGTCTGCGGTGAATGGCCTTAAGCTGGATTCGGACGAATACAGCCTGATGCCCGGCGAGTCGTTGGATACCCGTCTAACCGTCAAAGACGGAGCCGGAGTGAAGGATGTTACCCCGAAGGGAACCTACTCCACCGGGAATCCGAAAGTTGCGGTGGTGGATAGTGAAGGGAATATTACAGCGACCGGCCACGGGGAGACTGTACTCACGGCAAGCTATCAGGGCGTGGAAGTTACAGCTAAAGTGATTGTGTATTAACGAGCCTTGCACAGGTCTAATAGTGAATTTCTATCAAAACTATGATGGAAGGGTGATTGTTTTGACACATTTTCGTGCTCGATTAATCTCTATTCTCTTGATTGCTTCAGTGCTTCTCCTCTCTCCCTCCACTTTCAATGCCAATATCAGCTCTGCCAGCAGCATCAGCCCAAGTGCCCCTCCCTTAGAGCAGGATTGGACGAAGCTCACAGGTTCACAGGAGAACTACAACTCGGCGGTGAAGGCGGCAGCGACAAGGGACGGGGGAGTCATTCTTTTAGGATCCGTCACCTCACGCTCGACCTTTGAACATGAAGGTCTGATTATCCAGAAATTGAACAAACAAGGCGAATTAGAGTGGGAGCGTATGTATAATGAGTCTACCCTGCAGTCGGGCGACTACCTTATTGGCCAGGATATTCGGCAGACCCGGGATGGGGGATATATTATTGGCGGGCAAGTGTCCTTATATCCGGTTGAAGGAAAAGCATTCCTGGTCAAACTCGGTCCTGAAGGCCAGTATGAGTGGAGCAAAGTCTATATTTCACATTTCTGGAACGAAGACTTTGAGCGGGTACGCGAGACCAAAGACGGTAACTTCATTGCTAGTGTACGAACCTGGAATCGCTCGGACACCTCAACCCCGGCCGCCTTTTTGACAGATTCCAAGGGCAATCAGCTCTGGTATAAGAAATTACCTGCTTATGAAGGTCAAGATTTCAGGGATGTGATTGAGCTTCCCTCAGGCAGCTATCTGGCTACTGGACTCACCGAGCGGAAGAACGCTGTCCAAGTGCCTGTTCTCATTCTAATTAATCCTAAAGGTGAGCTTGCGGACAAATTATATGTTCAGGGATCGAATGGCTCACATCCGGCGGTTCCTCTTCAGCTGGAACAGCTTCCCGCTGCCAAGAGCTATATCGCCCGCACGGCCTCTAGTCTGCAGAACATCACTGCCTCCGGCAAAGTCTTGTGGGAACTGCCTTTCTCATCCCTTCCTGATGGGGAGCTTACCCATTACTCGCAGCTATCTATTGCATCCGATGGCGCCCCTATCCTGATTGGGTCAAGCAACACAGGAACCTCCATTGAATTGCGGATTCTTAAAGTATCCAGCACAGGAGAGTTCCTGTGGAGTTACCATACGCCAATTCTTAACTTGGAATCGATCGCACTTGGCGAGGCGACACCTGACGGAGGAGTGGCTGTCAGCTACACAACCCCGAATAGTGGGCAGATTGGAGTCATTAAGCTCAAAGTTTCAGAATCGCCTGGCTCCGGTGAAGGAAGCTTGTATCTGGATTCGGATGAATATTCGATCACGCTGGGCGATACCTTTGATCTCCGCACACTCTACAAAGACAGCAGTGGTATAGAACATAATGTGACCACTGAGGCAGAATATAAGAGCTCAAATCCAGATGTAGTATCGGTTGATCTTGAGGGTAATATTACAGGAATTAACCCGGGCACGGCTACTCTTACGGTATCATATAAGGGTCTTACCTACAGCTGCCCGGTGCTTGTAGTTAAGCCCTATACGCCCGCACAGGCTGAGCAATAATTTATACAATTCTATAGTAGGAATTTCGGACAATGGAAAAAGGCGCGGTTCCCCTGCTAAAGGGTAACTGCGCCTTTTGTGTGTATATCAACCGAATCTATTTCTCTATAATTAGTTCTGCATTACAAAGTCATTGTCAACATTCGCACGCTCATCATCGAACACGCGAAGAATATCATAACGGGTATTCCGCTGCGCAGGAATCTTACCTGCTTCGCGGATCAGCTTCAGGATGGAGCCGATGTTCACTTTGTGTGTGGCGCCTGCCGAGGAGACTACGTTCTCTTCGATCATTGTACTTCCAAAGTCATTGCAGCCATACTGAAGGGAGAGCTTGCCGACCTCCGGTCCCATCGTGACCCAGGACGACTGGAAGTTCTTAATATTATCCAGTGTAATCCGGCTGATCGCTACCGTCTTCAGATACTCCTCTGGCGTCTGGCGATCCAGCTTCAGATTCGTATTGTCCGGCTGGAAGGTCCACGGAATGAAGGCCAGGAAGCCTTCGGAGTCATACCCATTCTGAATGCACTCATCCTGTGCATCACGAACGCGGTGCAGATGCAGCGCACGTTCTTCCATCGTCTCGCCAAGGCCGATAACCATGGTAGCCGTGGTATTCATGCCGATCTTGTGGGCTGTCTTCATGACATCCATCCATTCGGTCCATGAGCCCTTAAGGCGGCTGATCTTGCGGCGTGTCCGGTCATCCAGAATTTCAGCGCCGCCGCCTGGCAGGGAGTCAAGCCCCGCTTCGTGAATCTGACGTACAACCTGTTCAAGGGTAAGGCCATCCGAGACAACAACCATCTTCTGTATCTCTGCCGGGGAGAAGGAGTGCATCGTAATCTCCGGGAAGCGCTGCTTAATCGCGCGAAGCAGATCCGTGTAGTAGCTGAACGGCAGGTTCGGGTTCGTACCGCCCTGCATAAGAATTTCGGTTCCGCCTACATCCATCGTCTCCTGGATCTTCTGGAAGATCACTTCGTCTGGAAGCACATACCCCTCTTCCGACCCCGGTCTGCGGTAAAATGCACAGAAACGGCAGTATACATCACATACATTCGTATAGTTAATATTCCGCCCGATGACGAAGGTAGCAATAGGATCGGGATGCATGCGGTTCATGAGAATATTGGCGGTATGCCCCATCTTCTCTACTTCATTGGATTCAAAAAGTGCCGTTGTATCCTCAATGGTAAGGCGTTCGCCCTGCAGTGCTTTATTTAAAATTGAGTCTATCATACAGAACCTCCTAACAAGAGTCTGGTAATTATATTCATTATTTCATCGTAACATACCGGGCCAAGAAAAACAGCACCCGAAACGCCCGGGTGCCTGTACCAAATCAAGGAATTTGAACATTTATTGAACTAGTAGGTCATCCTATTTAATGCCTTGCGCTTAACGCTAATTAACTATTCTGAAGAGCCTGCTCCAGATCCGCAATCAGATCATCAATATCCTCAAGACCGACCGAGAAGCGCAGCAGCCCATCTGTGATTCCGCGTTCCGCACGCACTTCAGCAGGCATAGAGGCATGAGACATCATAGCCGGATATGATAAAATACTCTCCACAGCGCCCAGGCTCACCGCCACCAGCGGCAGCTTCACGCGGCTGAGCAGCTGCTTCGCCCGCTCGCCGGAGCCCACGTCGAAGGATACGACCGCGCCATAGCCGGTCGACTGCTTCTCCTGCACCTCCCGGCCCGGATGCTCCGGCAGGCCGGGGTAGTACACAGCGCCGATGTCATCCCGGCCGCTGAGCCAACCCGCGAGCTTACGCGCGCTGATCTCACTGTGCGCCATGCGCGCAGCCAGCGTCTTCATGCCTCGCATAAGCAGCCATGATTCCTGGGCACCAAGTACTGTGCCCAGTCCATTTTGCAGATACTTGAGCTGCTTCGCAAGCTCTTCGCTGCCTGCCACGGCAAGGCCGGCCAGCACATCACTATGGCCCCCAAGGAACTTGGTCGCGCTGTGCAGCACAATATCCACACCTACCTCCAGCGGACGCTGATAATACGGGGTCATGAACGTATTGTCGACAATGCTGAGCAGTCCATTCTGTTTCGCCCACTCCGCCACAGCTCCGATATCCGTGATCTTCAATGTTGGATTCGATGGCGTCTCCATATAGACGGCTTTGGTGTTCGGCTTGAGCGCCGCCTTCACCGCGTCCAGATCCGTCATATCCACGAACGTCGTCTCAATATTCATCCGGCTGAGGATGGTAGTCAGCAGCCGGTATGTACCGCCGTATACATCTTCCGTTACGATAATGTGATCTCCCGCCGACAGCAGCATGAAGGTTGAAGAGATGGCAGCCATCCCGCTGGAATAGGCGAACCCGCGAACCCCGCCTTCAAGCAAGGTAATGTAGTCCTCCAGAGCCTGACGGGTAGGATTCCCCGACCGGCTGTAATCATGGACCGGAGGATTGAAAATATCATGGTGATGAAAAGTAGAAGCCTGATAGATCGGCACACTGGACGCCCCGGTGGTCGCGTCTACCTCCGATCCAAAATGGATCAGCTTCGTATCGAATTTCCGTTCTTGTCCGCTCATTATGCTTGTCCTCCTTCAATTTCGACCCTTGCCGCTTCGATGGCCTGATCCAGATCAGCAATCAAATCATCCACATGCTCTATTCCCACCGAGAAGCGAAGCAGACGATCGTCCACGCCCACCGCTTCACGAATCTCTAGCGGAATATCCGCATGGGTCTGAATGGCCGGATATGTCATCAGCGACTCCACTCCGCCAAGGCTCTCCGCGAACGCAATCAGCTTCAGACTGCGCAGGATCGGCTCAACGAACCGGGCATCACGAACTTTGAAGGAGAAAATCCCTGTATTGCCGCTCGATTGTCTGCTCTGGATGGCATAGCCAGGATGTTCGGGCAGCCCCGGATGGAAGACTTCCGCAATCTCCGGATGAGCATCCAGATGCTTCGCAATCGCCAGCGCACTAGCCTCGTGGCGGTCCATACGAAGCGCGAGTGTCTTCATGCCGCGCATTAATTGGTAGGAATCCGTAGGGCTCAGCACGGCGCCGATCGAATTGTGCAGAAAGGCGATCTCTTCCGACAATTCCTTTCCTTTGGTAACAATCAGGCCTGCCAGCACATCATTATGACCGCCGAGGTACTTGCTCGCACTGTGAATGACAATATCCGCTCCAAGCTCAATCGGCCGCTGGAAATACGGGGTCATAAGCGTATTGTCCACAATGGTCAGAATTCCGTGCCGCTTGGCCCAGGTACAGGCAGCTTCAATATCCGTAATCATCATCAGCGGATTGGTCGGGGTCTCGACAATCAGCGCCTTGGTGTTCGGCTGGCGAACCTGCTCCAGCGCGTCCAGATCATTGGTATCCACGTAGGATGCGGTAATGCCATATTTGCCAAGAACCCGCTCGATTAACCGGTATGTACCGCCGTATAGGTCAAGAGATACAACCAGGTGATCTCCCTGGGAGAACAGCGTGAAGATCGTCTGAAGGGCCGCCATGCCCGAACTGCAGGCGAAGCCGGCATCTCCGGATTCAAGCGCAGCCGCTGCCTCCTCCAGCACTTTCCGTGTTGGACTCTTCGTACGGGAATAATCGAAGCCTGTGCTCTGGCCAAGACGCGGATGCCGGAAGGCTGTAGCCTGATAGATTGGGTAATTCACCGCGCCTGTTACCGGCTCTTCCACCGATCCAATCTGCGCAAGTCTGCTCTCAATGTGAAGCCTTTGATCTGTCATAAGTTGAACAACCCCCTAAGTTTAGATGTGATAGATATAATCTGCGTTCTCTTCCATATCGTAAGGTGTCTCCTGATACACATAGTAATTGAGCCAATTGGAAAATAATAAGTTCGCATGCGCCCGCCAGGTTGAAGGCGGCGTCCGTGTCGGATCATCCTTCGGGAAGTAGTTGACCGGCAGCGCGACATCAAGCCCTCTGCTGACATCGCGGTCATATTCCCATTTCAGGGATAACGGGTCATATTCCGAGTGGCCCGTGACGAAGATCTGCTTCCCGTCTTTGGTCGCAACTAGATAAATCCCGGAATCCTCCGATTCAGCCAGAATCTCGAGATCCTCCTTGCTTACAATATCCTCCCTGCGTACGGAGGTATGGCGGGAATGCGGCACATAGAACACCTCATCAAATCCGCGCAGCAGCTTAACATTAGGAATATTAATGCTGTGCGGGAACACGCCGAAGCATTTCTCCGGGAGCGCGACTTTCGGCACCCCGAAGTGGTGGTACAAGCCTGCCTGTGAGGCCCAACATATATGAAGAGTCGAAGTGACGTGAGTCTTCGTCCAATCAAAGATTTCCTTCAGCTCTTCCCAGTAATTAACCTCTTCGAATTCCAGCTGCTCGACAGGAGCCCCGGTAATGATCATACCGTCGAACCGGTGCTTCTTGATTTCGTCGAAGGTCTTATAGAACATCTCAAGGTGCTGCGCCGAGGTATTCTTGGAAGTGTGGGAGCGCGGGTGAAGCAGGACAATCTCCACTTGCAGCGGGGTGTTCCCCAGCAGACGCAAAATTTGCGACTCCGTTGTCTCCTTAGTAGGCATTAAATTCAGAATCGCGATCCGCAGCGGACGTATATCCTGCTCATAAGCACGGCTTTCATCCATCACGAAGATGTTCTCGTTCACGAGCACTTCCTTGGCGGGCAGGCTGTCAGGTATTTTGATTGGCATTGTTGTTCACTCCTTCTTGGTATGGGTGCGTTCTTCTTATGGTCAGAAGCGGGTGCATATAGAAAATGACCCTTCTCATACATAGAGAAAGGGTCATATTGAATATAGATATGCGCCTCTCTCATCTCTCAGAGACCCAGACCGCTCTAACGTCGGTCTGCAGTTCTGCAAGAATTAGCACCGTGCGATCGCTCGCCGGTTGCCGGGTTTCATCGGGCTGGTCCCTCCACCTACTCTTGATAAGAATTCGCGTATGAAGTTAATTTGGGCAGATGATAAAAATCACTTACAGAAACAATTGGATTCTTCATCTTGATCTTAATTATACAGAATTTAATTCGTAAGGCAAGATGCTTCGTTAGATATAAGGTATAAAATAAGCGATACAATACTCTTTGCTCGTTTTTGTTAATTCTCCGCCCTACGGCTTAACTCCCCAGAAAAATTATTAGTAATGGGTTGACTCGCATTCCAACTTAGCAATTTTATATGATACTGCTCTAATAATTGCTCTGCGCGGATTCCACTTTCAGTTGTAAACCTTCCATCTCTTGAAATTACAATGGCATTAGGAAAACTACTATCATTCTCCCCTTTACTCCCACTAGCTAACCTTTGCTTCCATTTGCGATACTTTCCTCTTCCTTCATCTGTTCCAAACCCATCAAATTCGCATATTAATATATCTTCTATAATCATTCGTTTCCCATCCAGCTCATACTCCAATTGAAATGGAAATTCTCCATAGGTGATGGACGGTCGAGTTGGATTCGGCAGCGAATGGATTCCAGCAAACAAGGATATCCAAGGCCATCCCACATAGATAATTAATGCTAGCACCAAAAAACATACCCAGCCTGTTGCGATAATCATTATTTTTTTCACTATTTACCTGCAAGGGCGTTCTCAACTGCATCCATTGGATGATTCGAAATACGTTCATTCATACTTGCATCGGCCCCCTTGGATTGAATTTAATGGTATTTAGCAAAGTTGCTTATTTTATCCTTTATAAACTTTTAACTGTTTCCTCTAGAATTTTAAAAGATTCATAGATCGAGCCTTTATTTTGGTACTCTAAAAAGTTCTCAATTATCCTATCAGGTCTCCTTTGGATTTCTCCAATTTCCCCTATATGTGTTAATACAGGGAGCCCCATTTCATCCTTTCCCCACTCGGCTCTTAAATGAAAGATAAATACTTCACCCACAAAATAGGTGGAAGATAGAATGTTCTCATTACTGGGATTACCAACTTAATCATTATTGATTAATGGTGCCAATTTGAAAACGGGTGTAATTTGTATTGTTTTGTTAAAAAGCTGTCGAATATTATTGGAATTAACAGGGAACTATGAATCCTGTCATATTCTGACTGGCGTTTAACTATTTAACTTGTATTGCTGAATTTGTTAATCAAGAATTCCGGTGATATTTTTCATACCATTTACACCGCACCTCCCCGCCCCTTGTGCCATATGCTATTTCATAAACCGCCAAGGGACATTTTCCTTGAAAATTTTCAGCGTGCGGCGTTATACTAGACGAGTATTACAAGCCCAGAATCCAAGAGGTGAAGTTAGAAATGGAAGGCGACCCGAGTAGTCCGCAGAGCTATGCCCCTGCAGAACAACTGCATAGAGAACAAATCAGCAGGACACTTGCGGGAGGAAGGGGCTCTTTCGTTTCCCGGTGCCATTACTGCCTTGACTTACGGTAATGCTCCGGCTGCTGATTTCTTTTCTGTGCTCTTATGTGTACCCGCATAGACAAGAGCATATCCCTTCACAGCGAAGGGTAAAGGAGTGAAATCAGATGAAAATTCGCCATGTTAACGCCGGTGTATTCACTGTGGTGGAAGATTTGGAGCTAACCCTTACGCCGCCGACGGAAGGATTCTACTGGATTGATGCCGACGCTGAGGACCTTGCACTGCTGCAGCCGGCTTTTGCCCTGCATGATCTCGCAGTCGAGGATTGTCTGACTGAAGAGGAGCAGCGTCCGAAGATTGAAATTTATGATAATCACTACTTCATTGTTGTGAACAGTATTCGTTTTGATGATGAAGAGATATTCCTGCGTGCACTAAGCATGTTCCTGGGACGCCATTATATTATTACGGTAACCAAGCAGAAGATTAACGAGCTCCGCGCTATCAAGCCTATCCTGTGGGAACAGGAAGTCAACGAGCCGGACCGGTTCCTGTACCTGCTGATTGACCTAGTGGTCGATAACTACTTCCTTGTCGGAGACCGGATCGAGGATAAGATTGAGAAGCTGGAAGAGGATATTCTGGTTCACACCAAGCGCTCTCATCTGAATGAAATTATCGGTCTGCGAAGCGAGATTCTCTGGCTGAAGAAGATGCTGGGTCCGCAGAAGGAAGTTATTAATATTCTTAATAAGAAAGATCTGCGCCTGATTGACGATCAGCTGCAGAAGTACTTTAGCGATATATATGAGAATGCGGTGAAGATCTCCGAGAACTTTGACACCTTCCGGGAGCTGATGGGCAACTTGCGTGAAGCCTATCAGTCCAGTATCGCCAACCGCGCCAATGAAATCATGCGTGTATTTACCGCCATTACAACGATCTTCATTCCGCTGACTCTGATCACGGGAATCTACGGGATGAACTTCGACAATATGCCGGAGCTCCACGGAAGATACAGTTATTTCATTGTAATCGGGATTATGGTCACTTTAGGTTTTGGCATGTTCTATATTTTCCGCAAAAAAGACTGGATTTGAGCTCACCGCTCCATCCCAGATCAGCTTAAAGGACGAAACGATCCCCTGCCTTCCCGGCAGCCGGAGAGCTTCGTCCTTTGTTGTTCCTAGCCGGCGCTCCGCACGCCGGATCCCTGCCGCCGGTAACGGATGCGGATCAGACGCAGCTGCTCATACAGCTTCTCCACATTGCTCTCGGCAGGAAGCTCTGCACCATACACCCGCTGAAGGACGGGCTTAAGGAGGGTGTCGCCTAGTTCCTGATAAGCCTGCCATACAGCCATCTGCTCTGCTTCCGGGACTTCCCTGAGTTCCGCAAGCAGCAGAGATTCAAGCTCATACCCGTCTTTCTCCAGGTCTTCAAGCAGCTCCACGGTCTCGCGCCGGTCAAGTCCTGTCCGTCTGCACATCTCCTCGACATCACCGCCTTCCGCCATCGCTTCCAGCATGACTCTGCGCAGACCGAATTTCTCCATCTCCACCCGGTATTTAGCTTCCTTCTGCTTATAGAGCCAGGAGCGGAATTCTTCTTCATCCAGCGTTCCTTCCACCCAGTTCAACGGGAAAATAAACGGCCGTTCGCCCTGCTGCTGTGTCAGCTCGAGCAGCTCTCCACCATACTCGGCAGATTTGGATTCGCCCACACCCGGCAGCTGCAGCAGCTCCTCGCGTGTGCGCGGCTGGAACACGCTGATCAGTCTCAGCAGACGGTTGCTGGCAATCAAATACGGTGCCTTACGTTCCGCAGCTGCCCGTCTGCGCCGCCATGCGCTCAGCTCTGTGAATAACGCCTCGTTCGGATTGAGCTCACTGTAGTATACGAGCTTTTGGGCCAGGACGGCCTTCCCCTTGCTGTCTTCTCTCTCATGAAAGATCCCGTCTATAACCGGCCGGAAGCCTTCACCGAGCTTCATCGCTAACTGATGACGGTAGACATGGAGCATCTCAGACCAGGAAGCCCCTTCATACCAGAGGGTCTCGGATTCGTCATCGGCGGACAGCTCGTTCCAGCCCATTCTCCATACTCCCTCATCTTCACCGATCCACACCTGAGCACCACTTGGCATAAGTTCATCCGTCTTTCGCTCCATACTGTTGAGAAATATAATCCGCATTATCCAGCACCTCCTATAAATCAGCACACAAAAAAGCACCTCTCCGGCTTATCGCCAAAGAGGTGCTTCCCCATTTGTATACTGTTATCCCTATCATACCTTAATCTGGAAAAAAGTCAATTAGCAGTATAAAGGCCATCCGTCCCCTTTCCTGATATAATAGGAATGACTTCATACAGTTGAGGAGGCAGTACCTAATATGACGTTTTCTGAGAATGATCTGGATTTCCTGTCTGACTCTACGGAGCAGACCTCTACCCGATTTATCACATTCATTGGCCATTCCATGAAACGCTTCGATCTGGCCATTACAACGACTAACCGCTTCTACGGGAAGAAGCTGGTTACCGATCTGCTGGCTGGTAAGACGGCCATCCTGGGCTCGGACGATCTGGACCAAGAAGGCTATCTCGAGCATGTCTATAGTCTGGACGAGGAAGAAGGCGAGGAACTACGCGGATTCCTGTATCAGGTGCTCGGCGAGCCGCATTTTACAGATTAATTCGGGTGATTGATGAGGCGGGGATATCCCCGCTTTTTGTGTTTAACCCTCTGATGTACTGAGTATGGTGTATTGCCAAATTAACGGCTCATTGTATTTTTGTTCCAACGATCAAACCTGCTACCAACCTTCTTCCCCATCTGGCATCTCCCCCTCTTCTCTTCTCTCTAAACATATGTAAGTCAACTAAGCTTGTACCCTAGGCACCCTTTACAGGTAAATTCAGGTTTGCTAGAATGTCTACATCAATTGTCAACCATATATAACGAAATAGGTTAACAATATACATAGTGAGGAGACTTGAGACATGAATACATTAATGGTCGATCATGTAAAGTGGATGGCGCTGGCCGAGAAGGCTCTAAATGGAGAGCAAATTACGATAGAGGAAGGACTGTCGGTGCTTCAAGCCGAGGATGAAGAGGTGCTGCCGGTTATGCATGCAGCGTTCAAGGTGAGACGCCATTATTATGGCAAGAGAGTCAAGCTTAATATGATTATCAACGCGAAAAGCGGACTCTGTCCGGAGGACTGCGGCTATTGTTCGCAATCAATCGTCTCCACGGCTCCTGTGCAGAAGTACACCCTTCTGGATAAGGAGACACTGCTGGCAGGAGCGCGGGAAGCGCTGCAGCGCAAAGCTGGAACGTACTGCATTGTGGCTGCCGGCCGTGGACCAACCGAGAAAGAGCTGGAGCAGGTGGTGGATGCCGTTAGAGAGATTCGTGACACTATGCCGCTCAAGATCTGTGCCTGCCTGGGCATCCTGAAGGATGATCAAGCGAGGCGTCTCGCGGATGCCGGCGTGCACAGATACAACCATAATCTGAATACGAGCAAGGCCAATTATTCATCCATTACAACCACCCATACTTATGAACAGCGGATTCAGACAGTGGACACAGTGAAGTCCTATGGCATGTCCCCCTGCTCCGGTGTCATCATTGGCATGGGTGAGACGGATCAGGAGATTGTCGAAATGGCCTACGCCCTTCGTGAGCTGGACGCGGACTCCATTCCGATCAACTTTCTCAACGCCATTCCCGGAACACCGCTGGAGAACGCCGGACGCACGCCTGCGCTTAAGGCGCTTAAAGTCCTTGCGTTGTTCCGGTTGATCTGTCCGACCAAAGAGATCCGGGTAGCAGGAGGACGTGAGATTAACCTTCGCTCGCTCCAGCCTCTCGCTTTGTACGCAGCCAACTCGCTCTTTGTTGGCGACTATTTGACAACGGAAGGTCAGGACATTACAGCGGATCACCAGATTATTGAGGATTTGGGATTTGAAATTGAACTAAACGCGCTCTAGAGAACTGTGACTCATCTCCCCCCGCATTCTCTCAAAGCTCCTTCACTCACTCCCGCTCCGCGCTTATCCGGGCACACAGCAGCAGCACAAAGGACATGAGCACCATGAGTCCGGCCCACAGCCAGGCCGAACTCAGATCATTCGTGTCCACCGCGATATAGATGGCCGTAGGCAGTGTCTGTGTCCTGCCCGGAATATTGCCGGCGAGCATCAGAGTTGCGCCGAATTCTCCCAGACTTCGGGTGAAAGCCAGAATGAATGCCGTCAATAGCGAGCGGCGTGCCAAAGGCAGGATAACAAAGCACAGGAGCTGGAACTCCGAGGCCCCCATGGAGCGCCCTACCGCAAGCAGATCCCGGTCAATGGAGGTGAACCCTGCCTTTAGAGTCTGGTAAGCAAGAGGAAAAGCAACTACGGATGCAGCAATCACCGCAGCTCCCCAAGTGAAGACAATAGGCATGTTGAAGAGTGTCTCGAAGGCTTGACCCACCCAGCTCCGCCGTCCAAAAATCACAAGCAGCAGGAACCCGACAACCGTAGGGGGCAGCACTAATGGAAGCATAAATAGTGTCTCTATCACGGTAAGGCCCGGGAATTTGCGAATCGTCATTCTCCATACGGCCCATATCGCACAGACAAAAGCAGCGGTTCCCGCGAGCAGGGCTACTCTGAGCGAGAGAATGACCGGTGACCAGAAATCCAGAGAATTCATCATGATTTATCCAACCACATAATAGACCACTTGCCCCCTGCAGTTCTCTTCACCGGCTCGTCCTTGTCTGACCAGCTCAATCAGATGAGCCAATGCTTCGGACATGGCGAATCGCATCTGATGTATGCCCAGCTTGCTTCCAAATAGAGAGGTGCAGACCTCGAAGCATGTGCGGGGCCGCTCCGCCAGGAATCCCTCAATTACGCTCAGACGCTCCTCGTGATGAAGCAGCAGCGCCTCCAGCCGCTCCCTGAAGTAATCGAATGGATGCCGATGTCCTGGATAGGCGAAATCAACCGGATAACCAGCCAGCTTCAGCATGGCATCGAGATAGGACTGCAGCGGCTGCGGGTCACTTCCGGGCAAGAAGCTGATATTCGGGGATATCTGCGGAAGAACCGCATCCCCGCACAGCATCGTTCTGCTCTCCGCATGATAGAATGACATGTGTCCCGGAGCATGTCCGCCTGTCTCAATGGGCAGCCATAAGCGGTCACCCATTTCAAACGGTGTTCCCTCATCGATATAGGATACAAGCGGCTCCGGAGTCACCTGGGGCAGGAAGCCGGCCAAGTGTGCTGGAAGCTGACGGGTCCACTCCAGCGGCATACCATGAATCTGGTATAACGCAGGCAGCTCATCACTAACCAGACTGCCTCTTCCCCACATGAACCTCGTCTCCGCGTGCGCGCGCCGTGACATCCAGACACTTGCGCCTGTGTAAGACTGGATATAACCCGAGAGGCCATAGTGATCGGGATGATGGTGGGTCACCACCACCGAGGTGATCTCCTCCCTAGCAAAGCCAAGATTATTCCATATCTCCTTCCATTCCCCAATGCTTGTCTCCGTCTTGGGTCCCGGATCAACAATTGTAATCCCGTTGCTGCCACGAAGAATATAGCTATTCACCCACCGCAGCGGCGGGGCCATTGAGATCTTCACTTGAATAGTGCCATCTTCCCATTGTTTGATTTCTGACATGCCTCTTCAACCTCAGCTTCCCGACAGAATCATACGAGGTGAATGTACAGGCTCGTATTTATGTTTATCATCGCTGTCATGGACGGTTCCAGCTTCAGTCAAGCTTCAATCTGCTAGGAGGTCCCCCATAGATCCCATCCAGGCTTTCTGTCAGGAGCCTGAAGATCAGTGATTACTCCTTATTTTACCTTCTTTCCCTTCTGAACTCAAAGCAAAACAATGGACCGTATGTGCTCCATATATAAAAACAGCCGGGTTCCTATGAACCCGGCTGTACTCTGTTCTATTGATTATTCAGTTGCTCCGGCACCGGCTGCTCCGGATGTTTTGGTATTCAGATTGTTCACAATCTTCGCTTTGGCTTTAGTCTCTTCAAGCCATTCCGGCTGCAGTTGAGCTGCCTGCTGGGACTCCAGACCATCACGAATCTGATCCTTACGTTCTTCCAATGTGGCTGTATGGGCTTCCTTGCGATCTGTCAACTTCAAGATCTGGAAGCCGGCCTCCGATTTCACTACCCCGCTAAGCTCATCCTTCTTAAGCTTGAATGCGGCTTCTACTACCGCTGGATCCTGCTGACCTTTAGCGAAGAAGCCCAAATCTCCACCTTTAGATTTGGTCGCTGTATCCGTAGATTTCTCCTTGGCAAGCGCAGCAAAGTCACTTCCGCCCTTCAACTGCTTAAGAATAGCATCTGCTTCTGCTTGCGTGGCTACGGTAATGCTCGACACCCGTACTTGTTCAGGTGTATTAAAGGACTCTTTGTTCTGGTCAAAGAACGATTTAACCTCCTCGTCCGTCACTTTAATTTTGGAGCCAAGAAGCTTTCTAAGTTCAAGCTGCTTAACCACCATTTTCTTCAGATCGTCCCGGGTCATGCTGTTCTGCCCAAGCGCCTGGTCTAATGCTGTCTTCGAACCATACTGTTCTTCAAGGTATCCGATTTGCTTATTAATATCCGTATCCGTAATCTTGATATTTGCCTTGGTCACTTCCTGCTTCAACAGCTCTTCATCGATCATTGCGTCCAAAGTCTGTGCTCCGCCTGCTTTCACCAGCTCGTCATACAGCTTGTCCTTAGTGATCTCCGCCCCGTTAACCGTAGCAACAGGTGCGTTATCCGCCTTGCTCTTCTCTGTTAATGGCTTCACCAGAAGAATAACCAAGGCAACAGCCAGAATCAAGGAGACGACCATCCAGATCAGACTTTGTCTCTTCGCAGCTGTTACCGCCGGGTTGCCGCCCGCACTCTGCTCGGTTACATACGCCTTCTTGTCAGGAGATGAATAAGCAGCAGGCTCCTGAGCTTCTGTCTGCGGCGCTGCTGCCGAGGCTTCCACTTGTACCCCCGTGTTCTCTTCCGTTGTCTCGGGGCTTGTACCTTGCCCCAAGTTCTTCTGATCTTTGTCTTCCATGTGAATAATTGACTCCCCTCTAACGCTTGTTTAGTATCACTTTACCAGAATTGGCACCTGTTAACCTTAACAAATCATAAAAAAACCAGCTTGATTTTTAAGGAACTCTTAATGAAAACCCGTGATTTTCTTTACCTAGTAGATGAACTTCATTTTTGTTTGTGCGGCAAAAGGAGTAAAATAGGACTATACCGTATTTTAGGAGGATTGGCATGACTATAGATTATAAAGCTTACTTCGAGAGCCTGCGGGAGCAGCACCTGGACCAGCTCAAAGAGCTCCTTACCATTCCAAGTATCTCCGCACTCTCCGAACACAAACCGGATGTGGCCACAGCCGCCACCTGGATCGCCGATGCGCTTAGAACAGCTGGACTTGAACATGTAGAGATCCACCAAACCAAAGGACATCCGATTATTTATGCCGATCATCTTCATGCGCCGGGCAAGCCGACCGTTCTCATCTACGGGCACTATGATGTGCAGCCGGTGGACCCTCTTCACCTGTGGGAGACCCCGCCATTCGAACCAAGCATTCGGGATGGCAAGCTGTATGCCCGGGGAGCCACCGATGACAAAGGCCAGCTCTTCCTGCATATCAAGGCGGTTGAAGCCCTGTTAAGCCAGGAATCGAAGCTGCCGGTCAATATCAAGTTCTGTATTGAAGGTGAAGAAGAAGTCTCCAGCCCGAACCTTCCTATATTCCTGGATGATAACAAAGAGAAGCTTGCCGCAGATGTCGTGGTGATCTCGGACACTTCCCTGATTGAGAAAGGCACGCCGGCGATCAGTACAGGTCTCCGTGGATTGTGCTCCCTTGAAGTGTCCGTACATACCGCGAATACCGATCTGCATTCCGGCACCTTCGGCGGCGGTGTGCCGAATGCTCTGCATGCCTTGGTCTCGCTGCTCGCGTCCCTTCATGATGAGCAGGGCCGAGTCGCTGTAGATGGCTTTTATACAGGGGTGCCTGAGCTATCCAGTGAGATGCGGGAAGAGTTCGCAAAGGTGAACTTTAATGAAGAAGGGCTGCGAACAGACCTGGGGCTTGATACGCTGTATGGGGAAGAAGGATATTCCTTCGTTGAACGAACAGGTGCGCGTCCGACCCTTGAACTGAACGGGGTATACGGCGGATTCCAGGGTGAAGGCTCCAAGACGGTTATTCCGAAAGAAGCTCATGCCAAGATTACATGCCGGCTGGTCGGGGATCAGGATCCGCAGGATATGCTGGATAAGATCGAGCGGCACCTTCATTCCCATATCCAGCCGGGCGCAAAGGTCGTCGTGAAGCAAATGGAAAAGGCGTTCGCGTTCAATATTGATCCTTCCCATCCGATGCTGCAGAAGGCCGCGGACGCTTATGAGCGGGTGTACGGGACACGCGCGATCTTCACGAAGGACGGCGGCTCCATTCCTATCGTAGCTACCTTGTCCCGCGTGCTCTCTGCCCCAGCGGTCATGATGGGCTTTGGACTTCCGGATGAGAATCTCCACGCGCCAAATGAGCATTTCAATCTGGAGAACTTTGATAAAGGTCTTCTTACTTTAGTTGAGTATTTCAAGCTGATCTAAGAATTCAGCAGTAGGATATCCATACAAAAAGCCATACCGGTGAATCTCCTTGCGGAGCACCGGTATGGCTTCTTCGCTTGCATTCTGTGAACCAAGCAGCTTCTATTCCAATACTTCTGTCTTGAATACATTGTCAACCTTGGCACCAAGCCGCTTCTTGAGAGGAACCTTGATGTCTCTTCCCAGCTCATTGAAAAAGGTGCTGATCTCGCATTTTACATTCTCGGCAATTAATGTAATGTATCCATCCTCAGCAATGTTCCGGTTATCCTCGGCTGGAACCGAGACCTGAATATCATACTTTTTCATGAGTGTACGGATATATCTCGCAAAAATTTCAAGCAGCTCCTCGTTGTTGAAATTCTCGATTGCGATTTTACCCTTGTTCGTGAAATTCAAATTCACTTTCACAGATCTTCCCCCTTTTCGTCAAACCACTTACGGTGTTCGTACTAACCAGTTGAATGTAGGGTCACAAAGAAAAGGCTGCCGTCCTGACTTTTGAAACTCACTTTTAATGGCTCTACTATGTATCATACCTCTTTTTCGGGGTAAATTCATGCTTTCCCAAATATTTCTTCAATTAGCGGCAATTCAGAGGGGGTACACACAACAAAAAGCCTTCTCGGGTTCCCCTGCGGTATCCATCGAGAAGGCTCATGCTTCATGCCGGGTGAAGCACCCTCAAATCTTTAGTTCCCCAAGCTTAATCAGCTCGACTACTGCCTGTGCACGACCTTTGACGTTGAGTTTCTGCATGACATTTGAGATGTGGTTACGCACCGTCTTCTCACTGATAAACAGCTGCCCGGCAATATCACGCGTCGTTTTATCCTGCACGAGCAGTTCGAAAACTTCCCGCTCACGATGTGTTAATAAAAACTTGCTGTTGCGATCGCTGCCCTTCAAAATGTGTCACCCCTCCTTGCTCGGGTTTTGTGGTTTAACAAGCAAGGGATACAGTCAACACATCTTATGAATGGCATAAGGAGAAGGTGCGGTGCATAGGGAAAAATGGGCATACTCAGCGGGCAAGCACGGGCACCGGACAGCAGGAACCCTTATACCTAGGTCCGGTTGTCAGGTGTCAAAAGTTACTTCATTGCTGTGCGGTGCTCTCTTCCGCGGCTTCCGGTTTCTTTTTGCCGGTATCCGTGAGCTTGACGTTCCTCATCACCAGAGCAAGGGCTGCCCCTGCGAGTACAAAGAACAAGCCATACAGGAAGACACTGTGCAGGGACTCCACAAGCGCGTTCTTGAGGATTGGATCCACCGTCTCCATCAGCTGCGGTGGAATGACCTTCTGCATCTCCGGCGTCTGTACGGCAGAGTAGATCTGCTGGGGATTGTGCTCAATCATGTCATTGAACTTATCGACCAGCGGTCCCGCTCGCTCCGGCAGCCGATCCAGCAGCGGCTTCAGATCACTCGACAGCATGCTGCCTGACTTGTTATTCATAATGGCACCCAGCAAAGTCATCCCGAACGTTCCCCCGATGGAGCGGAAGAACTGGGATGATGAAGTCACTACCCCAAGCTGTGATTTGGGGAAGCTCTCTTGAAGGGCAAGCGTTAGTATCGGCATGACCAGGCCCATTCCCAGACCAATCACGACCATATAAGCTGTGGCAGTAAGCTGCGTGGTGTCTATGGACAGCCTAGTCAGCAGATAGAAGCCGGCCGCCATCACGAGCATGCCCAGAATGATCTGGAGCTTAACTCCGAGGCTGTACACCAAACGCCCGCCTAACACACTGGTCAGAATCATGGCAAGCATCATGGGGGTCATAATCGTTCCGGACTGGGTTGCGCTAATTCCCACGACCCACTGCATAAAGAGAGGCACGAACATGATGGCCCCGAACATCCCGATGGCCATGAAGAAGCCGATCCCGTTCAGCATGGAGAAGGTGCCATTCTTGAACAGAGAGACCGGCAGTATCGGATCCTCCGTTCTGGACTCAATGAAGACAAACGCGGTAATCGAGATTAGGGCCAGGGCGAACATTCCGATAATCTGCCAGGAGTCCCACTCGTACTTCTCCCCTCCAAAGCTCAGTGCCAGCAGGAGGGCTACCACACCAATGACCATGGTAACGGTACCCGCCATATCCAGTCTGACAGGTCCCCTGTTGAGATGCTTCGGCAGTCCCTTCGCAATAAAGATGACAGCAAGCACACCAACCGGGAGGTTAATGTAGAACACCCAGGTCCAGTTCCAGGCATCCACAATCCAGCCCCCGATCTGCGGGCCGAGGACGGAGGACAATCCGTACAGAGCTCCGAAGATCCCCTGCCACTTGGCGCGCTCCTTTCCTGTAAATAAATCCCCGATAATAATCATGGCCATCGGCATCATGACGCCGCCTCCCAGACCCTGAATAGCCCGGAAGATAATCAGCTCCGTCATGTTCTGGGACATCCCGCAAAGCGCGGATCCCACCATAAATATGATTAGACCGGTGATATAGATGACCCGGCGGCCAAACAAATCCGCAAGCTTGCCGGCCAGCGGGACAACCGTAGTCGAAGTCAGCAGATACGCGGTGGTTAACCAGGTGATCAGAGAGAGACCGCCCAGATCCTTGACTATCGTTGGCATCGCTGTTCCTACGATCGTTCCATCTAACGCCGCGAACAGCATCGCGATCATTAGCCCGGTAATGAGCAGCTTTCTCTTGGAGGCATCCCGTGCAGAGTCCTCAGTTATTGATTCTGACAATGTAATCTATCCCCCTTAGATTGACGCGCTTAAGAGTTCATTCTTCCTTACTTGGCTTCTCTATAGCTGCGAACTTCTCGAACACCCTCACGAGTGTGTCCAGCTCGTTCGCATCCAGATGTGAGAAATAATACTTGATGATCTCCCGCGACTTCTTCCTGGCTTCCTTCAGAACCTCTTCCCCCTGTGCAGTTACTGACACAAGCACGGCTCTGCGGTCCTGCTCATCGTGGCGCCTTGCCACATAATTACTCTGTACCAGACGGTCAATCATGACCGTGATGGCGCTCGGCTTCACGTCCAGCTTCTCAGCCAGATAAGAAATATTGCAGGATTTCTCTTTCGAGATCAGGCCCAGCATATGGAACTGGGGACCGGTAAGCCCAAGCTCACGGTGAACCATAATTTCGGATTCCATCTTGCGGATTGTATTCTTCCAGGCCGCCTCAATTCTGTCGATATAGCCATCGTAATCCAACAGTCCATCACCTCAGATCAATGTCTTTCCTATTTAATATTTAAACACTTTATTATTTAACTCATGGAAATATAATACCTGCCTGAAAAATTGTCAATACTTAGGTTGGAGTCCTTGAAAAGCAGCAAAAAATGTATTATTATCAAATCAAAATGATTTTCTTATTATTGATAATAATTATAAAAATAATTTTCAAAGGTGGCGCTTTTCTTGTCTCCCATCCTTCATGCATTGGAACAACAACTGGATTCTCTACCGCCTCAAGAACGGCGTCTCGGTGAGAAGATTCTCGAGTCTCCCTCCTCTGTCGTCCATCTCGGTATTACCGAGCTTGCACAGGTGTGCGGGATCAGTCCTTCTACGATTACCCGTTTCTGCAAGACATTTCATTTCAAAGGATTCCCTGATTTCAAAATGAAGCTTGCCAGTGAACTCGCCCGGAAGCCGGCCGAGAATGCCTACCAGGACGTCATTGCCGGTAATTCTCTGGACAAGATTGCCCAGGCGATTGAAGCCAATCACCTGGCTTCGATTACCGGTACGACCCGGCTGCTGGATATAAGCCAGATTGAGCAGGCGGTTACGGCGCTGTGCGGGGCTGGACGTATTGATCTCTATGGCGCCGCCACCTCTTCCATCATTGCCCAGGACTTTTACCAGAAGCTGGTTCGTATTGGCAAGCACAGCACCGCCTTCGCAGATTCCCATATGCAGATTACATCCGCTTCCAGTCTCGGGCCTGGGGATGTAGCCCTCGCCTTGTCCTATTCCGGAGAGACCTCGGAGACAGTCAGCGCACTGCGGTGCGCGAAGGACAGCGGCGCCTTTACAATCTCCCTTACCCAGTACGGCAGCAGCACACTCGCTTCTCTGGCGGATATCTCGTTGTTCTCTTCCTCCCTTGAGAAGGGGATGCGGCGGGGGGATATGGCTTCCCGGATCGCACAGCTGCACGTGATCGATATTCTTTTTACCGGAATGGTGAGCAGGGAATTTGAGGACTATATCCCGAGGCTTGAGAGTTCTTATCACAACGTACGCAGATACCGCACAAATTCTTAAGAAGGGAAGTGGGTCCAATGCTGAACATCGTTAAGGTATCCAGTGACGAACAATTCAATGAGGTGGGAGCAGGTCTGGTTGCCGGGCTTCTGCAGTCCAATCCCCGCGCGATTCTGGGTCTTGCAACAGGCAGCACCCCGGTAGGCGTATACAGTCAACTGATTGAGCTGTTCCAGAAAGGGCTGATCAGCTTCGCGCAGACCCGAAGCTTTAATCTGGATGAATATATCGGCCTGGCACCGGATCACCCTGAAAGTTACCGGCGCTTCATGAATGAGAAGCTCTTCAACCATATCGATATAGATATGAGAAATACGCATGTTCCTGATGGTACCGCAGCTGATCCGGAACAGGCGGCTCTTGAATACACCAGGATGCTGGATGAGGCCGGGCAGATTGATCTGCAGCTTCTCGGAATTGGACATAATGGCCATATCGGGTTCAACGAGCCTGCCGATGAGCTCCAGGCACATACACATGTGGTTGAACTGAAGAAGGACACCCGCGCGGCGAATGCCCGTTTCTTCAATTCTGTTGACGAGGTTCCCACCCATGCGATGACCATGGGCATTGGTTCCATACTGAAATCCCGGCAAATTCTGCTTATGGCCAAAGGGGCAAGCAAGGCCGATATCCTGAAGCGTGCCCTTACAGGACCGTTAACGACCCAGTGTCCGGCCTCCCTGCTTCAGACTCATCCGAATGTTGTTATCCTGGTTGATCAGGCTGCCGGGGGACGGTTATCATGAGCAATCCGAACAGCCGTAGCTTCCGGATTCTGCACGGTCAAGTCGTCACTCCGCACGGGATAGTCAAGGATGGAGCCGTCACGGTTATTGACGGAATCATCCATGATGTCGGTTCCTCATCTGAATTCGCTCCAGAAGGAGCTGATCCGCCGGTTGAGGTTATCGATGCCAAGGGTGCCTATGTTCTGCCAGGCTTCATCGATATCCATGTCCATGGAGGATTGAAAGAGGATTTCACCAACTCCACTCAGGAATCGCTGGATATAATTACGAAGTTCCATGCGGCCCAGGGCACCACAGCCATGCTGGCTACAACGATGACCACACCCAAGGAGGTTCTGGATCAGGTGTTGGAGGAAGTCCATGCCTACAGATCCCAAGAGATGCCCTATGCACAGCTCGAAGGCGTTCATCTGGAAGGGCCCTTCATCAGCCCGAAATGGCCTGGAGCGCAGAACCCCGAGCATATCGTGCCTCCGAATAAAGATTGGATAGAAGCTTGGGAAGCCAAGTATCCCGGCCTGATCAGACAAGTTACACTGGCCCCTGAGCGCGAAGGGGCACATGATCTGATCCGTTATCTCCGAAGCAAGGGAATCGTGGCTGCGGCGGGCCATACCGATGCAACCTATGAGGAGGTCATGGCTGCCGTGGACGCTGGCCTGCATCACTCCGTGCACATGTTCAACGCGATGACTCCGCTCCATCACCGGAAGCCTGGAGCGGCAGGCGCCATTCTTAGCTCTCCGCAGATCAGTACTGAGATTATAGCCGACGGCATTCATGTTCATCCCGCGGCCATCTCTATTATTGCCCGGCTGAAGACCGCGGAGAACTTCATTCTCATCACGGACGCGATGTCTGCGGCGGGTCTTGGCGATGGAGAGTACATGCTTGGCGACCTTCCGGTTATTGTAGAGGATCATGTATGTACGCTTAAGGAAAGCCCGGGAACGCTTGCAGGAAGTACCTTGACCATGATTCGCGGCTTCCGTTATCTGGTTGAGCAGGTGGGGCTCGGTGTGGAGTATGCTTCCCGCATGGCCAGCGGCAATCCTGCCAGGCTACTTGGGATCGAGAACCGTACCGGTTCTATCGAGACCGGGAAGCAGGCCGATCTTCTGCTTGTAGATCAGCATAAGCTGGAATTAATGAAAGTCTGGATCAAAGGACGGCAAAATAAGTAACAGGACAATGGCAAAGGACCAGGCGGCGGATATCTACTTGATATCGGCCGCCTGGTCCTTATTTACTCCTGATTCCTGCCCAGCTTCCTTAGCGTGTAGTCCCGCCTGAGAAGCCATTTCCCGGCTGAGGACCATTCCCGATGCCATTTGTGTTCCGCTGAGTCGGTGTATATCCACTCGGACCGGTCATGGTGCCTGTACGTGAAGGGAATATACGCTGGATCAACGTGCTGAAATCATTCTCTACGCCGCGAAGCAGCCCTCCTCCCGGAGACTGGGTTGCATAACCGCTGACGCGGGACACAAACTCAGGATGTCCAGAGATATGCACATTCTGGATATGCGGCGCGCTGGCCTTGATTTTGCCTTCAATCTCAATCTTTAACGATTGAGGAATCTGATCCAGCGGGCCGGTACCGTTCGTGCCAAAGCTGCCTTGCGTCCCATAAGTCCCGTAGGTTCCTGTGGTTCCCTGATTTCCTGTAGTCTGCCCGGGATGATTCGTATTCATCGTTCCGTTCCCGGTAGTTGTACCCATACCTCTGCTGTTCATGATGTTCCCGTTCATTCCGGTTGTATGGGTACCTCCGCCCCCAATTCCAGGAGCATAGCCGAAGCCTGTGCCCGCTGAGGATCTCGGACCGTTCCCTCCCCCGTAAGAGTAGTACGAGTTCCCCGAGATGCCTCCGTTCATGCCGCCATAATAGTCCGTGCCCAGGCTGGTTCCGGCTCCTCTGCCGTCAGCACCGTAGGTTCCATAAGTACGGGTACCGCCTGTTCCGGCTGAGCCGTAGGTTCCCCCTCTGGCTGCATCAAGAAGACTTCCGGCAACACCGGATCTTCCAATGCTGTGGCGAAGCCCATCTGATCCATTGCGGTTGCCAGCACGTGGTGCGACACTCTTCGCATTATAGCCTGCGCCTGAGGTACCATGAGGCCCGTGAAGGGTCACGGCTACATAGGCGTCACGGTCCGTTACAAGCACTTGGGCGGATCTGATCTGGCCGAGCTGGGATACTTTTTTGCTCAATAGCGGGCTGTACTTGAGACCCGTAATCCGGTTATTCTGCACAGAGTTCAGATCATACCGATTCCCTGTCTTTGCATTCTGGGTACGAAAATCATTGTTATTCCCATTCCTGCCGCATCCTGTAAGACCGACCAGACCAGCAACCAGGGCAGCCGATAACGTCAAGCTAACAACCTTACCTCCACGCATGAATTCATCCCCCATCATCATTGTAGTAGAAATAATGACTAACAAGGATTAGAATGCGCCCTGCGCCCCGCGGGTATTCAGTTAAGATTTAGCAGGGAATGAACATGGCCATTATATATACCCACACCATAATTAATAGGCTTTCATACCATATTCTAGTAACTCAAGAACCTCTGCGGAAGGATGAGCCTCATGAAAATCTTGTTCGCGTTCTACGTACCGAGCGGGGGAGTTGAGACCTTGAACAGACTCCGGTGCGAAACCCTGCGTCAATATGGAGTTGAAGGACATCTGCTCTATACCAGCCCCGGTTCGGGGCTTCAAAATATTTCAAATACTCCAACCTACGTCACCAATTATGATGAAGACATCTCGCAGATCCTGGAGGCCCAGAAGTTCGATGCCATTGTGGTCACTTCTGACTACTTGATGACCCAGCGGCTTCGGCGGCTTCATTTCCCCGGACCCATTATATTTGAAGCGCAAGGATTCGGAACCATGGAGCAGGCCCACCGGTTAGTCCAGGATGCCTCTTCCTACCTGCAGTCTTACTGCCAGGCTGTGCTCCTCCCTCCTACCTCCCACCTCATTGAACTGTTCAATCAGGTATGCCCTTGGCTGCGTCAGTTCATTATGCTGAACATGGTGGACACCTCGGTATTTCATCCCCACGAAGTCGGGGCACCTCCCCGTCCTATCCTGGGATGGGTAGGAAGGCTGGAGAAGAACAAGAATTGGACCGAGTATTTGACTATCGGCCACCGTCTCTCGCAGCTCATACCTGATCTTGAGCTGCACATGCTCACAGACGAGACGCTGGCTGCACCCGAAGAGCAGCACCGATTCAAGAAATGGGTGGCTAACTGGAATTTGACCCACCGCTTGCAAACCGTGTCTAATGTACCGCACAGCCAAATGCCCATCCAGTATTCGAGGGTCGCCGCTTCAGGAGGGTTCCTCCTATCCACCTCCATGGTGGAGGGATTCGGTTATGCCGTGGCTGAAGCGATTGCCTGCGGCTGCCCGGTGGTAAGTACGGATTCCGATGGAGTAAGGTTATTTATTAAGCATAATCAGACCGGTAAATTCTACAGTCTCGGAAATATCGATCAGGCTGTCAATGAAGGACTGGATGTAATGCGCAATCTTCCGTTAAGGCAGTATATACGCGAACAGGGCATCCGGCTTATCACCGAATCTTTTGCCCCCGCTAAATATGCGGAAGCGTTCATCCATATGATGAACTCCCTTGATGTGAGTTAGTCTGATCGTGACCTGAACTTATAATGCGCCCAAGTGTGTCCTGCCCTCAGGTTCACAGCAGGTCCTAAGCCAAGGATTAAAAGCCAGACCTGGCGGGCAGATCACCCTTGCCTGGTCCGGCTTTCTGCTCTGTCACTCATGCTAGTCTGCCAGCTTGTGCAGCTGATGTTCACTTAGTATACCGATCACAACCCCATATTCATTCTTCAGATACATTCTAATTACACAATGCCCGGGTGTGAACCGGTTCGTTACAATCCGCAGCTGCATGGGTTCCTGGTAGATCCCGACATTTTGAATCAGAGCACTTCCATCAGGTGAATTGGCAGGACCTATCCGGTAGAGAAATCTGAACAGTTCATTCCTGGTATCCTGCGCATCCAAGTAGACCTCATACGTCTGTACTCCAGAGTTCGCGATAACAATATCCATCAGATGAATGGTGAAGCCTTCAAGCAGACTCCTGTTCATCGTAAAGGTGTAGTAAGCCACCGTACCTCCCCCTTTGTGACAGTATATGATGATCATCCAGGTCAGTTTGGACCCCGGCGGACAAGAGGGCAGCCAAGCCGGCGCCCTTTTTGCTCCCGGTCTCGTACCTTGAGACGACCGCTACATAAAATAAACAAGATACCCCTTTAAGCGCAGAGGAGGCTTCATCATGAAAATATTGCTCGTGACCTATTGGTGGTTAACAAGCATGGGCGGGATTCGCACCTACATGAATCAACTCGCAGACCGTCTGAGAACTCACGGGCATGAAGTGGACCTGATGGGGACTGACCTCGCCACGAACTCCGTCTATGTGGCGGGAGGGGACCGCCGGTTCTACAAAGACCCGGTTCTTCCCCTGATCCGCCGGAATCTTGCGGGCGCGCCGCTTCCTCAGCTTCATGCTTGTCCTGAGGCTATGGCCATCGAAAGTGACCGGTATGCGTTCGAGATGGGCGCCGCTGTTCTTGGCGTGAATCATTATGACTTGATCCATGCCCAGGACCCTATCGCGGCTCTCTGTATTAGAAGAATACTGCGCAGACCGGTTCCTCTGCTTGTCAGCTTCCACGGCTCCCTGGCAAGGGAAGGCTATCATGACTCCCGTTCTGTCCATCCCGGTCTCACCTGGACTGAATTTCGCGCAGGCACCTATGGCAAGCACTACAGTGCACTGGAATACCTTGGGGCAGAGGCTTCAGATCTTGTGCTTGTCAGCTCCAGTTGGATCAAGGGGCTCATTGTAGAGTCCGGAATTCCTGAGTGGAAGCTCCGCCAGGTGCCTTACGGAGTAGATATACATGCATTTCTGGCCAAGGCAGCCGCAGAATTCCCCAAAGCCAAAAAGCCTGACAAGAAGCTCATCATGTATACGGGACGGCTTGAATATGTGAAGGGTGTCCACATACTTATAGAAGCTCTTGGGCTTCTAAGCCGAACCCGGAGCGATTGGAACTGCTGGATTATCGGGGATGGCGGTATGCTTGCGAAGCTCCGTAATCGCTGTCATGAGCTTGGAATTGACCAGGATGTGGAGTTCCTGGGCAAGATGGATAATATCCCCTCAGCACTGGGGAAGGCGGACATCTATGTTCAGCCAAGCCTACAGGACACCCAGCCATTCTCGCTGACCGAAGCGCAGCTTGCCGGAGTTCCATCTATCGCTGCGAATGCTACAGGAATGCCCGAAATGATCCGGGAGGGTGTGACCGGATTATTATTCGCTCCCGAGGACCCCGCTTCCCTGAGCGCTCAGCTCAGCCGCCTGCTCAGCAGTCCCGCGGAGCGCAGCTCGCTTGGATATCAAGCCCGCCAGTGGGTGCTCGCTAACCGCACGCTCGCCCAGATGTATCAGGGAACCTGGTGGGTCTATCAGGAACTGACAGGAGGTTAAGGACAACGAATGGAACTTAAGGTGCCTAGTGACTTGTATAACGCGTGGTTTCTGTATCCTGCCGGATCATCGGGGATGGAAGTGGATTATTTCATATTGAATACCATCATGGAGAGCCTGCCGGACAACTATGTCATCCCCGATCCGAAGGTGATGAGCCGGATCGAATAGAAGCTGAGGAAGATAAGCAGGCTTACATCCCGGAGTGCCGCTTCAGCGTCACCCGCACACAAACAGCCGCAATCACGACCTGAATTCAGGTCATGATTGCGGCTGTTGTTATATTTGGCGCCAGAGGATCTTGTTCACTGCCTGCTGAAAGGCCTTCACACTGCGCTCCCAGGTGTACTCATAAGACACCCGCTCACCTTCTTGCGCCAAAGACTTCCGGAGAACGGGGTCTTCAATTAACCGGATTACATCCTTCGCCAGACGGTTCTCGTACCGGTAAGACATCAAGCAATTCCGCTCATGTCTCCCATACTTCAAGTTCCCGCCCGAGTACACCGTGACAAGCGCAGCGCCGCACCGCATAGCCTCCAGGCCTGGAAGCGATCCCGCATCGTACGTGCCTGAGCTTACGAATATATCCGTGTGATTATAATGATAACGCAGCTCGGTATCATTGGCAGGAGTCAGAATCCGGTACCTTCCGGTATCCCGCAGCCCCTGCAGGTTAGGGGATTCCCGGAACTCATTGGGAGGGCAGATTAGATTGATAATCACTTCAGGATGAAGCGCCTGAACCAGGTTCAGCTGGGAGATTAAGTAATCCTGCTCACGGTGCCAGGAGAATTCACTCTCGATCCTCCGCAGAATGGCGGATATATTCAGAGGCTCCGCAATCTGCTCCCGGATCTTGAGATTCTGGAAATAAGAGCTGACGCCTATCGGCACAATATGGCCCTTGACCCCGTGCAGAAGCTGAACTAGATCCTGCTGCCATTCGGAGAGTACCAGCAGATTATTGGTCATATGATAAGTGGGGAAGGAGAGATGATTGTCGTAGAGGAATGCCGGTTCATAGCATAGGGAGAGCCGGATATGAACTCCCTTGCCCATCTCGCTTGCGGTCTGGGAACAGGCTACAGTTGTGAAGAAATTGGATACGATGACATCCCCTTGAGGGAAGTCTTCCGCATATAAGTCCATATTTGCCGTCTGGATAATATGCGCGTGAACCTCATACTCTACCACACCCTGCCTGGGCATAAGAATGGTCACCTCATGGCCAAGTCCGATAAGCCCGTTCGTAATCTCTGCCAGCATCCGCTGAGCCCCGCCATGACATAACGTTACAATTGGAAATGTGAACTTCATCCCTGGCCCCTCTCTTTCTCAATCAAGGTTCGCAGGGAACTGCCGTATTTGCCCTGGATGACCAGCATATCCTGCTGAATCTCATCCCAGTGGTTCAGTGTCCCCATCGTGCCATGTACACGGTACTCAAGCAGGCATTCATCCAGATAGTGAAAATCGAAATACTGCAGCAGCCGAAGCCAAAGATCATAGTCATGCGTATAACGGCGCTGTTCATCAAACATTCCGATGCGTTCAAAAATATACATATGCAGCAGGATACTGCACCCATTGACAGGACACCCGCTGAGCAGGGTCTCGTAGAATTCCTTCTTGGTCGTAAAATTGGCGTGGATCTCCCCCGTCCGGCTTCCGGCGGCATTAATATAATAATAGGCGGTATGGCTTGCAATCGAGCCTATTCTGTCCATGTGGGCAAGCTGCCGTTCAAGCTTCTCCGGAACAAAGCGGTCATCCGCGCTGAGCCAGGCAAAGTACTCGCCGGTGGACTTTGAGATGCCATAATTCAAGGCGCTGGCCGTGCCTCCATTCGGCTTGTAGAAATAACGAATCTTATCCTTATAGGGTTCGACCAGATGCTGGTACTGCGTAGAGCCGTCATCCACCACAATAACCTCAATGTTGCTGTAAGTCTGGGCAAGTGCGCTGGTGATGGCCTGATCGACATATTCGCAGTTATAGAATGGGATCACGATCGACACTTTAGGTTGAGCATTCATGTCATGCACCACTTTCCCGCTATGTTTTACTGATTTCAGTCCTTACCCGTCAGCTGCTTCCAGGCAAAGATCGCATCAACAGGCGGATGATCCACCCCGTAGGCCTCCACAAATGAAGGGTTCTCCGCGTGATGGAAATTCTTGAACACCTTCACGTTATATCCGAGCTCAAGCAATTCGCCGCTCTCCCAGCCGCTATAATGCTTTTGATATTCCTCACCGCTGAGGCCGTAGTTATCTACCCCCTCCTGGGGGAAGAACCCCCGCGGCGTGAATATGATGACCTGATCTCTTGCAATGCTCTCCGCACTCTTCAGAACATGAAGCCCATCCTTTTTCGTAAAATGCTCCAGGGAATCAATCAGTGTCACTGCAGAAACAGAGCGCGGCATGAACAGCTCACCTATCCGCCTGGCGTCCGCATGTATCGGAACAGCCCGGCGCGGAAGATGAATCAGATGCTCCAGGTAGGCCCGGTGAATATCGATGCCAATGATGATCTTGCTGTCGTAATGCTCCCACATGGCGCCTATTCCGCAGCCGATATCCAGCACGCTGTCAGCGAACCTCAGCCGCTCACGGAGTGCCGATATAAAGCGGGGCTCTTCAGTCTCCTCATACATTAGAATCTCCCCCTCTTGGCTTAGTCCGTCATCCACAACTGAAGAGTCAGGCTTAGGCCGGCGTAACGGAGATGAGGTGCTTAAGCTGCTCTGAATAGCGGGCACGGACAACCCCGATCTCCTCGGCAATGACCGCGCTATGACGAACTGTACCCATCCCGGTGTGCCAGCGGTACGCAGTCAGATTCTCATTCAAGTAGGGCAGTGACAATCCCGCCAGCACAGCCCGCATCCAATACTCATAATCATGCGTATAGGTCAGACTCTCATCGAACAGACCGAGCTGGCTGAACAGATCCCGGCGGGCCATCACGGTACACCCATTGACCGGGTTGCTGTGAAGAAAGCTGCTGTAGAGCTGATGAGGTGTAAGCGGCTCACCCCCTGCCCCGTGGCGGGTGACGGACCCATGCTGGTTAATATAATTGAAGTTGGTGAATGAGATCGAGGCCCCCGTCATCTTCATGAACTGAACCTGATGCTTGATTTTATTTCTGTAGAACAGATCGTCCGAGCTCAGCCAGGCAATATACTCTCCCGATGCGTGCTGAATGCCGTGATTGAGCGCCGTTGCCGTGCCCCCGTTGGCCTTGCCCAGATAATAGACCTGCTTCATGTAAGGCTTGATCAGCCTGGTATAGCTGGTAGAGCCGTCATCCACCACGATAATCTCGAGACGATCATAGGTCTGCTTCAAGGCGCTCTTGATCGCCTGTGCAATATAAGGACAGTTATAAAAAGGAATCAGGATGGATACCTTTGGATTCACAGCCACTCCGCCCTTTCTGCCCGGTAATATTCCAGGATATCACGCAGAGACATCTCCCAGGTATACTTCGGCTCCCAGCCCAGTTCCCTTAGACGCACGGGCTGTACAGCTTCTTCAGCCCCGCTTGCCGGGGCATCACCGGCTTCAATAGCAATATTGGCAGTCGATAACGACGCATACAGCTGTGCCACTTCACCAAGTGTGCGCTCAAGACCCGAGCATACCGGGGTAACACTTCCGGTCTCTCCATGCCGAAGAAGCACCTCATATGCCGCAACGGCATCCCGGACATCCAGGAAGTCTCTGCGTTCTTCTGCAGAGGACAGATGAAAAGGCTTCTGCTCCTCCCCCTGTTCTTCATTCACGATATACTTGGCGAGCAGCGCGCATATCCCTGTGGAAGGGCCCGGTCCTATCAAATTGCCAGGTTCGGCGACCAGCACGTCTTGATGGAACAGCTTCCCCCAAGACAAAGCCGTCACTTCTTGTACCGATTTGCTAAGCGCGTAAGGATGTGTCGGGGCGAGCGGCCCGCTGAGCGCGAACTTGAGCCGGGAACCGGCGACAAGGATACGGCTTGAGCAGCCGGATTCCCGCAGCGCCTGAAGGAGATACAAGCTTCCCATGATGTTGCTCTCCATGTACAGCAGGGGTTCCCCCCAGGATTCCGGCACAGAATTCTTGCCGCCCAAATGCAGAACATACCTGGGCTTAACCCGCTTGACCAGCTCCCGAACCTGCTCCCTGCGGGTAAGATCACAGCTAATATACTCGACGCCCGGCTCGCTATACTTTGCCGCATTGCGGACGGCCGCCGCGACATGGTAGCCCTTGGCGACAAAGTAACGACAAGCGTGACGGCCGGTGAATCCGGCCGCGCCTGTGATAAGAACATTAATTTGGCTCATACTGACTCATCCATTCTGCAAGCTCCCGCAGCATGACCGGATAGGCAGGAAGCTTAAATTTGACATCAGCGCGGGTGGATACCAAGGTTCGGTCAAGTTCCGGTTCATCAGTAGGGACAATGCGGACATCCGGCTTATTCCAGATCTCCTTGAACATGTGCAGCAGCTCATACTTGCTGACTGTGTCCGGATGGGCCAGATGAATAAGACCCGATAGCTCCGAATCCAGTGAGGCATCTATCACTTTAGCCAGTTGGAGCGTGGTGACTCCGTTCCACAGCACACGCCGGTAGCCTGACACATCTCCTGTCTGGCTCAGGAACCATCCGAGGAGACCGATCCCCGAGGGGCGGATCTCCGGCCCGATGATCGAGGTCCGGATGGTCAGATGGCCTTGGCACCGGATCTCTCCAAGCGCCTTCGTGATGGCATAAGAGGAAGTCCCGTCGGGCTCCTCTTCCTCTGTATATTTGCCGCGGGTGCCCTGAAAGACACAATCGGTGCTGATATGAATCAGCCGGGCGTTGATGGATTCAGCCGCGCGCCACAGCCGGTGCGGCAGGAAGCCATTGACGTGGTAAGCCCCGATTTTGTCCGCCTCTGCAGCCTGGTTCAATACCCCCACCGCGTTAATGATGACTTCCGGCCGCACGATCTCCACCGCCTTCTCCACGGTGGTTAGGTCGTTCACATCCAGAACGAGGCCCTGCGGGTCCTGAGGATTCCGGGTTGTATAGAACACCTGATGCTTACCCTGCTCCATGAAGTAGCGGACCAGCAGATGACCGGCCATCCCGCTGCCGCCAAATATGAGCAGCTTCATGACAAGAAACCTCCTCGGATGAGGATGTCTTTAATCTCCTCTTTGGTCATCAGATTCTTCTCGGAGCTGAAGCTGGAGAAGGATACCTTGGGGCAATGCTGATAATATTCTTTCAGATCCGGAATATTCAGGGTAGGGAGAATGACCAGATATTCTTCGTCATAGACAACTGTGGTCTGACTTTCGAAGTCACTCATAAGAATTTCGTGAATTTTCTCACCTGGACGGGTTCCAGTCTCAATAATCTCCACATCCTCCCTGCCCGAAGCTTCGATCAGCACCTCGGCGAGATCAACGATTTTGCAGGTCGGCATGGTCATTACAAATATTTCGCCACCAAGGCTCTCTACGGAAGCTTTGAACAGAAGCTTGATGGCATCAGGCAGGGTAAGAAAGAACCGGGTCATCTTCAAATCCGTGATTCGGACCTGTCTCTTCTGCTCAATCTGGTTCGTGAATAAATGAACAACGCTTCCGTTCGTCCCAAGCACGTTGCCGCCCCGGACACAGACGAACTTCGTGCGTGTAGGAAGCAGGTTCGCATAGACAATGAGCTTCTCCCCGATAGCCTTGGTCATTCCATAGAAATTGGACGGATTGGCCGCCTTGTCGGTGGAAATATAGATCACTTTCTTCACTTCATTCTCCATTGCGGCATCAATCACATTCTGAGTGCCGATAACATTTGTCTTCAGCGCTTCATAAGGCTGGTCTTCACAGACCGGTACATGCTTGAGCGCAGCTAGATGGAAGACATAATCAACATTTTTGCAGGCTGCTGTCAGCGCCTCCTTATCCCTGATATCACCGATCCGGAAGGTCAACCGGTCATCTTCAAAAGCGCGGCTCATGGCTACCTGGGTTGATTCACTTCTCGAGTAGATAATGATCTCTTTGGGCTGCTGGGGGAGCAGCTGCCTGATCAACTCATACCCCCAAGAGCCGGTCCCGCCAGTGACTAATATGACTTGATTATTAAACATGCTGTTTCCCTCCAAGCAAGAATTTAACTACCTTCTCCGAGACGTGATCTGCCAAATAGCCTTCTGGACATTCCCAATTCCGGTCCATCTCCGTCATCAGCCTTACCGAATCCGCGATGCGCTCCGCATGCAGCCCCGAGATAATGTTGCTGCCGCAGTCGACAGTCTCGGGACGTTCTGTGGTCTTGCGAAGTGTCACTGTCGGCACATGCATAATGCAGCACTCCTCCTGTACAGTACCGCTGTCCGTCAGCGCGCACATGGCATACCGCTCCAAATGAACAAAATCAAAGAATCCAAAGGGCTCATGAAATTCAACAAGCGGGTTCATCTGCAGCGTGAAATCCTTCGCTATACGTGACTTGGTTCTGGGATGCAGACTGCAGATTAGCCGGCGGCCGTAGACTTCGGCCACTTTATTAAGACCCTTCATAATTTCAAGCAGATGCTCCGGACGGTCCACATTCTCTGCCCGGTGGGTGGTAACCAGGAAGTATTCTCCGGGCTTAACATTCAATCTTGCCAGAATATCACTGGCCAGTATCTGCGATTCGTAGTGCTTCATGACCTCATAAATGGGGTTGCCCGTCAGCACAATCCGGTTGCTGGGCACTCCCTCCTGGACCAAATGCCGCTTGCTCTGCTCGGTGTAGGGCATGTTGATGGTAGAGATGGCATCGATCACCTTGCGGTTCTTCTCTTCGGGCACATCAAGATCAAAGCACCTGTTGCCTGCTTCCATATGCACGACCGGAATTCCCATACGCTCTGCGAGGATCGCGCATAAGGCACTGTTCGTATCTCCCAGCAGCAGCACCTTATCAGGCTTCTCCTTCTCCAGAATCGCTTCGGCCTGCAGGAACATGGCGGAGAGCTGTCCGCCGAGGGAAGCCTGCCGATCCTGCAGCACATAATCAGGAGAACGCAGACCGAGCTGGGTGAAGAAAATCCCGCTCAGACTCGAAGTGAAGTTCTGACCCGTATGCACGAGAATATGCTTGTCGGCATATCGGTCGAGCATGGGAATAATCAGACTTAGCCGAATGATTTCTGGACGTGTTCCCAGAATCGTCATTATCCTCATGTGCTCCGCTCCTTTCTATGATTTTGAGCTTGTAGTTAAGGGAGCAGCTCCAATAAATACATCCTGTTGGATGGTTCCCACAGCCTCCCGCTCTTCCGGCTGAATCAAGCCGTCTTTCTGGACCGCTTCCTATGCTTATGGGCGCCAGACAGACTCCTCCGTCTGCTTCTTGAACGCTTGTGATCCGCTGCCTTGGCCGACCGGCCCGCCTTGGATTTTCTTCGGGGTGTCTCTCTGAGTGCAGCTCTCCTCCGCTTCGCCCGCAGAATTCTGCTCTTCCCTTCATGTCTTCGGTTGTGCCCGGGCCGGCTGCGCTTTCTCTTCCTGTGTCTGCGTATAGACTTGGCTGAATGCTTGGAATGCCCATCCCCTGCGCGATTCGGCCCCGCGGCTTCCGCCGCTGCCGGCTTAACCGGGATACAGCGCAGCCCCCTTGTATCTTCTTCCAGTCGAATCAGCTCCGGATGCTGCAGAGACCACTGAACCAACAGCTGCCTCAGTCTCTCTTCATAGGTCTGGGGGCCATAAGCTTCATTCACCCGCTGCAGATTCATAGCTGCCGTTCCGGCTGCAAGCACTGAATCACCAAGCAGGAGCTGCACCCGGCCGGCTAGCTCATGAACATTCCCCGGTTCTGCCAGCAGATACCCGCAGCCCGCTGTCTCCAGAATTTCCTGAAGCCCGCCAGAAGCGTAAGCAACCACCGGCTTCCCGTAGATCATAGCCTCAAGGGCTGTTAATCCGAATCCTTCAGGCACGAGACTCGGCACAACCACAATGTCCATCGCAGAGTAAGCAGCTTCTACCGATTCCTCGAAGACCACAAAGGTGAAGCGGTCCTTATAAGCCGAGACATTCACTTTGGACAGACATCTCGCGTAGAAATCCTGGTCTATTATCCTTCCAATCACCAGGAAATGGACACTCTTATCGCTATTGCATATGGACAGTGCCATATCTATGAAATGCTCCAGACCCTTCTCCTTCGTCAAAAAAGAAGATATATATCCAATCACACGGTGATCTGGACGGAGCCCAAGCTCCGACCGCTTGCCTTCGCGGATCTGCTCCCACTGCTGCGGATGGACCGACGCAGGATCCCAAGAGGGGAATAGAATCCCTACCTTCGGGGCTGCCGCCGTACCTTGGAATACGGTGACCGCGGATTCGGAAATGCCTGTGATCCACGTGCTGTACTTGTCAATCAAGCCCACAGCCAGGGGGGTGTATTCGTTGATGGTGATACTCTCTGTGATATTCCAGACTACCGGGATACCTAGAGAGGAGGCTGCCATCGCAGGCAGAACATTGACACAGGTGTTGACCAGGACAAGATCAGGCTGCTCGGCACGAATCATCTCGGCTAATTTCTTCAACCCAGGTCCGCTTCTCAGCCGTTCCGCGTCAGTATACAGATTGGCTGATGGGGTATACATTTCGTGAAGCAGCGGGTAAGCGTGTATTCTGGTTCTGATTCCTATTTGTCTGGCCCGCTTGGTCAGCTGTCCCTCCTGCGGGGCAGCCAGAACACAATCGAAGTAGGTAGACAGCTTCTGGCACAATAACAGCAGCAGCTTCTCAGCCCCCGTAATACTTCGGGTGTTGCATACATGTGAGAACAGCAGCAGTTTTGCTCTATTTCCCATCGTCATAGGTTCACCTTCGCTTCACCGAAGAGGAACGGTTCACCTCCGTCTGTACCTGAAGTTCCTTAAGCTTCTCCGTACCTGAGATTCTATCAACCGACAATCACGCTCAGCATTTCATGGATCCGGTGGGAGTAGGTGTGCTCGGCGTAGGTTCTCTCGAGCCCCCTTAGAGCAATATCCCTCCGCTCCTTCTCATGGGTCAGATAGTAATCGACCTTCTCCAGCAGCTCCTGCGGGGATTCGTATGTCTCAATCTCAATCCCCGGAGTATAGAAGCGGGCAAGATCCGCTCTCTGGTCAATCAGCTGCAGCGTTCCGCTGGCGGAGATCTCAAAGGTTCTCGGATTAGGCGAGTCAGCCGTCAGCTTCACCGCATTGTTATTAATCGTGTCGTCGTCATGAGCACGGTGCAGATTGATTACTATCTTCGAACCGCTGTATACTTCGGCAGTCTCTTGCGGCCCCATCCATTTGCCAAGCTCAATACGGTCCGCATACAGAGGGTATTCCGGCAGACGATCCCACCAGATTCCGTTGATCCCCAGCCCACGCTCCATCAGACTGCCAAGGATAGGAGTCAAGAAGTGGATCCGGTTCCAGTAGCCCGACCCGGTGAAACTGATCTCCCTGCGGAAGGCGGATACAGTGCGAATCGGCTTATAATGCTCCGTGAAGGCGCCAAACGGCAGGTAGTGCACATTCTTGCAGCCGATCTGCCGGTAGAAATCCACACAATTGCGCTCAAGTGTAAATACATAATCATAGTGGGGAGTTAGATGAACGGTGATGTCTGTATAGTAGGGATCATCCGTGAGCCAGACTGCCGTCTTCACGCCCATCGCTTTGATCGCCTCTACCTCTTCCACCCTCAGATCCATTCCATCCAGCGAGAGGAGCAGATCCGGGGCATGCTGATCCGCCAGCTGGGCAACAGCCTGACGGGGATCGGTCACAATCACTTCGGCGGTGAGTGAACGAAGCGTCGCAATGACAGCTTCATCAATGGGCGAGTAAGGAAATCCCTTACCTGAAGCCACATATAGCACACGGATGTTCCGCACAGGAAATGAAGTCCGGTACCGGTTCACGATAACGTCCGCACGGCCCCGAAGGTACCCCTCATCGTAACCGTCCTGCAGACCGGCGGCTCTTCCCCGCCCTCTCGGATCCGCTCCGAGATCAGCCGGGACACGCAGCGCTGCGGTCTTTACCTGTTGTCTCAACATATCTTCACTCCTAAACCAGTATTGTGCTGTAGTTCTGCCGCAGAGCTGATCTTGTTCACAAAGGCACTGCCGCAGCGAGCAGCCTGCTGATGCGGTCCCTGAAAGTATGATGCTTGCGGGTCGTCCAGAGCGACCGCCAGGCCATGGTGATCCGTTCCTGCTCGTGCTCCAGATAGTAGGTGATTTTGTCCTGAAGCTCCCGCTTGCTGGAGAAAGTCTCGATATCATATCCAGGGCGGTAATAACTTGTCAGGTCTTCCCGGATATCCGTGATCTGAAAGGCTCCGCAGGAGCTGATCTCATACGTGCGGGGATTGATGGAGCGGCCAGCCAGGTTCCTGCTGTTCCGGTTGTCCAGCCCTGCCTCTGTCGGCCGATGGACGTTGATGACAATCTTGGCTCCGTTGTAATAACGGACGGTCTCCTCCGGATCAATCCAGCCGTGCTGCACACAAGCCGCAAGCTTCTCCTTATGGCGCAGCCGATCCCAGAAGCCGCCTGCAATGAGCACTTTTTTGCCTTCGAGGAAAGACGCCATATCATCAAACAGGGCAACTCTGTTCCAAAAGGCGTTGCCAATGAAACAAATATCATACTGATACGGGGACTGAACCGGCTGAGGTCTGAACAAATCCGCACTGGCTGCAAGCGGAAGATAGTGTACGCTCCGGCATCCGAGCTCCTTGTACAGCGTTACACCTGCGAGCTCGTGTGTAAAAACCGCATCGTAATGCAGCGCGAGTGCTGCTGTCTCGTCAGATAAATACGGATCATCCACGAACCAGACCGCGGTCCGGATTCCCATGGCCCGGAGCTCGTCGATATGGGCGGCATGCTCCGCTGGGAACACATGAAGACCGTTCATGACAAGCACGAGATCCGGACGCACCGATGCAGCCTGGGCCAGCATCTCGTCAGCCTGGGTGACTATACACGCTGCCGCCGCTTCTTCCAGCGCATGTATCACGCCCCGGTCAATGGCATCAAATCCCTGCCGCACATACATCACCCGCAGATTACGGATCTCCGGTGCTTCCACTGGTATTTGTCCAAGTACAGCCTGACAGCCTCCGAGACGGTAACCATCCCAATAACCGGGAGGAACGCCGTCACGCCGATCAGCTTCAAGCAGAGTCCTCACAGCCCTCATCCTATCTGTCTTGGTTTAATGATCCTTATACATATATGCACCGGGGTCACTTGTATCATGGACGACTACCCGTGGCGGGGAAAAATTGGCGGGTGTCCAGCTGCTGCGGCTTTCGCGTTGGACAGGGGTGCGAATTGGCGGTGTCCAGATCGCTGCGGCTCCCGGATCGTCCCTTCGATCGCTGTTGTCCCCCGATTCCCATGATTGAGCTGAATAGGGTTGGAATCCGGGGACAAAGGCGAGCGCTCCGCTTCTACGGGACGATTCCGGGCTCCTCCGCTGCTTCGTGCCGACTGCTCCGCTCGATTGCTTCAAGTTGCTCAAGCGGTATTTTACGCCCTGGGGTGTTAGGCAACTCAAGCGGCCTCTATATGCGGGGAGTACTCTAGCAGCGGGGTTTATCAGCAGAGAGTTACTGTGCTGGAGAAACGGCTTTTCCTCTCTTCACAGGCAGGGATGTTAGGGACGGTCTGCCTGGCCATTCTGCTCAACAGACCTGTACTGCAGGCGACTCACGGAAGTCCTGCTGCTT
This sequence comes from Paenibacillus sp. YPG26, assembly GCF_023704175.1. Taxonomy (NCBI): domain Bacteria; kingdom Bacillati; phylum Bacillota; class Bacilli; order Caryophanales; family Paenibacillaceae; genus Paenibacillus; species Paenibacillus sp. YPG26. The sequence goes on from NZ_CP084530.1 coordinate 3,036,992, forward strand.
TGTGCGAATTAATATTAGACAGCTGAACGCTGATTGTTAAGCCTGGATTGAAATTTTACTTTTTGATTAATCAAGAAAAATAAGGATATTAATAAGGAATACAGAATAGTACATAATGTACACAGTGTACACTATGTACATATCATGTAATACGTGATACGATAGGAGGTGAGGAGGGATGTTCATGCAGACGTTATTGGCCACAGAGGTTCGGGCTAATATGAGTTCCTTTATTGATACTGTGGTACGCGAGAAGCCACAAGCTGTTCGTCGGAACAGAGATGTGATTGTGGCAACATCACAAAGCCATATGAAGTTTCTTTTAGAGGCGTATAAGTTGAATTTTGCATACGAACAAGATGAGGATGGCCAATTTTTTGGCAGCCTTCAGGAGATTGACTTTATAGTGGCTGACGGTGCTTCGTTAGAAGAGCTTAGAGAGAATTTAGCGTACCAGTTGATTGAATATTCTAAAGACTATACTGTGGATTTCCAAAAATATTTCGCTGCCCCTAACACAAAAATACACGCACCATACGTGCTCCGAGTCTCTCTCCAAGATGACGTGGAATCCGTAGTCGCACTTTTACACGGATAAAATGCCAAGTTGGAAAGACCAGGAAAGATGGTTAAAGAAAAATGGTTGGACAATGGTGAGAAACACCGGACGTGATATCATATACGAGAAAACCAATCCTGATGGAAGCATTATGCGTACAGCAGTCTCCAAGGGCACTGGAGAAATCGGTAAGGGACTTTTTAGAATGATATTGAAGAACCAATTGGGAATCGACAAAGACGAATGGGACCGTTTAAAGTAAGGACCCGAGCCCTGCTGGACTTTCCGTACAGCAGGGCTTTTTGTTCATCGTTCATTACAACACTTGCGAACACTTCCGTAGCAGGTTTATAAGCGGTCGGCTACTGCAACGCCGCACACCTATTACAAGACAATAAGAAAGAGACTGGCGGGAGGCGCTTCCCTATCAGTCTCTTGGTGTTGAATGATCTATCAGGCTGGGCAGGCCTGAGGATTGGTTTAGCGGTCCGGGTCGCGGTACGCGAGACGGTGGCCGTCCTCGAAGCCCTGGGCGAAGCCGGCATTGAAGCCCTCCTGGTACGTCTCGTTATAACCCTGCTGATATTCAATCACAGGATCTGCTGCGGGAACCACCCGCCGAAGGTCTTCCAGACGGCGAAGCCTCTTTTTCCGCCGGGAGCTTCTATGCTTTAGCAGTTTGCGCTTCAATGATTTGTGCTTTAAGACGCTTTTGCGTGTCCGGCGGGCTGCCGATCTGCCTGGACGGGCCCTTTTGACTCCTTGTCTGCGCAGCTTGCGCGTGCGAATTCTGGTCTTCCTCGACACGAGAAGCCTTCTGCTGCGGCGGGCTGCCGAACGCTTTTTCCTTGCTGCCATTCACAATTCCTCCTGTTCTCCCCGGGCTGCATATGCTGCATGATCTAGAGCTTCGTTGATCCACGGCGTTGTAGGAGTTCCATAATATTGGCGATTCAGCCTCACGCCGGTCAGCATCTGGGCCATCGCGCTCTGATAATTGCTTAGTACTCTTATGTTCTGATACAGCTGCTTCGAGGCTGCTTCGGATTGCTCCGCTACATCCGCGATGCTGTCCAGGATCCGGGCCAGAGCTTCCTGGCTCTTCACCAGGGATTGAACCAGCTGCAGCTTAACCTCATGCTCGGATGGGGTGGGAGCTGTCATTTATCCATATCTCCAAAATCAAAGCCTCCCCCGCCTAACATGCCTCCCATACCGCCGGAATCGCCTGAATCCTCCTGGGACGCAAGCACGGCTTTCAAATTGCTGCTTAATCCGGTCTGAAGCTTCGTAATCCCCTCCAGCACCTCTATAATCTGCTCATGGATGGTTATCGGACTCGCCAGCTGCTTCTCATGATCGTCAAAGCTGTGTCCATGCAGATGATTCAGTGTCCAGTTCCGCACCTTCTCCGCTTCCACGGCCTTCGCTTCCAGCATCATCGCTACGTTCCACTGGATTTTGGCAGAGGCATCGAGCATATTTAAATAGGCTTGATTCCGGCTCATATTATCAACCCCGCTTTGGTCATTCTATTCTTCATCTTCCGTGCCCATTTCCTTGATCACAAGGCCCAGATGCTCGGCAAGAGCCTCCTGAAGATCGGCCATTGCGCTAAGATACGAGACTACGCTTTTGTTCACCCGTCCCGCATTCTCCATCAACCCGTCTACCCCATCAAAGGACGGCTCTGAATCAGGCAGGTCATGCACAATCTGTGCCATCCGGACGGCGACCTGTCTCTCAGCATCAATAACCCGTGCCATCTGCTGATGGGAGTGGGACATATGAACAATCAGATCCGTGATTTTCTGCTCCACCCTAGTTCCTCCCTGCCGGCTGCCTTCCCAGCTCTCCGGTATTTTCTTCTACTCCAACATATGCGCGGGCAAAAAGGTCCGTTCCAAGCTTGGAGATCTTCATTCCATTAGATAGATAGTTACCGTGATTTACAAATAATCTGAGCTCAGCCCATTCCGGGGCAGAATAGGAAGACCTTCCTGCAGATTCTGAATCTCCTCCGGCGCTTCGTCCTGGAACCTGCCGGCAAGTCCCCAGCTTTCCGCCGCATAAGGGGTAATAAATTCCCTGCATGTATTGTGCCGGACCTGAATCAGCCGCCCATCCGGCAGACGGAACAAGGCCCCTTCATGCCCTTCCGCCTGCAGCTTACCTGTACTAAGCCTCAGCCTCAGCTCTTCAGCCCGAATCGGCCTACCCAGTGCAAGCTGCCTGATCTCCAGCATAGATACCCTAACAGGAGCCGGTATCCCCTCCATATACGGTGTATAGTTGATCACAGGCCGCTTAACCCCTTCCTCCAGCCAATAAACCCTTCCCTCTATAACGCTGACCAGAATATGAGCCGGGACAAAATCCGCTGATTTCTGATCTAGATTCAGCATTCCTCCGCCGTAATCAGAAGCCTGTAGCCGCTTATGGAAGTCTCCCCATTTGGCCTGTAACAAGCTGCGGTCCTCTTCACTGACTGCATCATCTGCCCCAAGACCAGATGCCCCGCCAGCAGGAGCCCCCGCCTGATAAATGAAAGTGTCTCCCGCGATAACCATCACCCGCCCGAGATGACGAAGGCGCATCATCCAGTCCTCCCATCCGGCATTGCGGCCGCATCCTTCTGCCAAATATCCTGTCTTCTCCAGCATCTCCCGCTTAATCAGAACGCAAGAGCTTGCTAGACGATCAGCAGGCACCCAGCGCTGACTGTCCGTCTCTGCGGCAAGTGACCCCATGTCAGATAGCGTACGGTAAGAAGCCTCCATCCCCTGCGGTCCTTCCATAGGGTGCATAACCGGGGCGACTGCCCCGATATCCGGCCTGCTCTCCAGACACTGGACCATGTTATGCAGCCAATTCCCCGTAACCCGCATATTCGCGTCAAGCCATACGATCTGGTGTCCCTTGGCCATCATCAATCCTGTGTTCACCGCCCCGGCAAATCCCCGATCAGCCGAGTGGGTGCCAATCCGAATGTTCCCTCCACGTCTACGCAGAGCGGATGCTGTTCCATCGGTCGAAGCATGGTCTACTACAATAATCTCATAAGGCATACTTGTATTTGCCTCTATGCTGTCTATACAGCTCATCAACGATTCCCGGCTGTTCGATGTGGGAATGATGATGCTGGCTCCTTCAAATCTCCTTGTAAAAGCTTCCTGTCCGAGCCTGAGTCCCTGCCGATACCCGGCTTCCCACCCTCGGCTGAACTGCTTGTTGCGGCGCGGCGCGGGTGCGGATTCAGGAAGCATGGGCGCAGCTGTATGCGTTGACACGCTTATTGTGTGTCCTGCCGTACCTGGCTTGCTTCTGGCTCTGTGCGGCATTAGGCGGCCCTCCTTAAGGCAAGCGGTATATAACCCTTAGCGAATTGTTCTCCAGGGCAGCGGCCTAACCTCTGCTCTGGAAGAACATTAATAAAAGGAGGGGATGCCCTTCGGCTCCGCCCCCCCATTTTGGACAATCTTCTTGCTGCAGACTTGCTATAATCACGGACTAACAAACAGAAAGTATTGTTCGCTCCTCACAATCCCTCCCGGTATTCCCCGCTTTCAATCCGGCGGCTCCATTCCTCTGACTGAGCATACCAGCTTACCGTGCTGCCTAGACCCTCTGCCAGATCAATTTGGGGCTTCCAGCCGAGCTTAGCCTGAGCCTTGGAGGGGTCAATCGCATACCGTCTGTCGTGTCCAAGCCGATCCTCTACGAATTCCAGCAGACTATGCGGCTTGCCCAGCAGATCGAGAATAGACTCAGCCAGCTCGAGGTTGCTCATCTCGTTATGCCCCCCAATGTTGTATACCTCTCCGGGGGTCCCCAGATGCAGCGCCAGATCGACGGCTCTACAGTGATCTGTGACATGGAGCCAATCCCGGATATTCTGCCCGTCACCAAATATGGGAATCCTGCGATTCTTGAGCGCACGTGTAATGATCGTTGGGATCAGCTTCTCCGGGAACTGGCGGGGACCATAATTGTTGGAGCAGCGGGTAATGATAACCGGAAGCCCATAGGTATGGTAATAAGACCGGGCTATCAGATCCGAGCCTGCCTTGCTTGCGGCATAGGGGCTGTTCGGAGCGAGCGGGGATTGTTCTGTGAAGAATCCATCCTCTCCGAGAGTTCCGTACACTTCGTCTGTTGACACATGAACGAACCTCTTCACTTGATGCCTTCGCGCTTCTTCAAGCAGGTTCAGAGTTCCTATCACATTGGTCTGAGCGAACAGTTCAGGGGTCTGGATACTCCGGTCCACATGCGATTCAGCGGCAAAATGCACAACCGCATCAACCTGATCCTTAAATGCCCCGCGGATCTGTTCCGCAGACCGGATATCCCCCCGAATCCAGCGGTAGTTCGGATTACTCCGGAAAGACTCCGTATTATCGGGATTTCCGGCATAAGTCCCGGCGTCGAGATTGACAATATGAAGGGAAGGGTAGTTCCCAAGCATATACTCGATAAAATGGCTTCCTATGAAGCCCAGCCCTCCTGTAACAAGCAGTCGGGTCACAGCTGAACCCCCTTCATCTGCTGATTGGCTTCCTCCAGAGATTCGAACGTTCCCGCATCGCCCCACCATTTGCGCAGAACATCATATTCAAGCTTGCCCCGCCGGGCATATACATTGTTCACGTCCGTAATCTCCAGTTCCCCCCGGCCCGAAGGCATTATGCCGCGAATAGCTTCGAAGACCGTGTCATCGTACATATATATTCCTGTGACACAGTAGCCGGACTTCGGCTGTGCGGGCTTCTCCTCAATATACGAGATCAACCGTTCATTCTGTTCATCGAATACGGGTACTCCATATCTTCGCGGGTCATCGACCTGCTTAAGCAGCACCCGTGCGCTTCCGTAAGGCTGCTGGAGAAATCTGTCTACGAATGGGGTTAGATCATCCAGGAACAAATTGTCTCCAAGCAGCACGACAAATCTCTCCCCTGAAGCGATATAACCCCGAGCCAGATCAAGAGCCTCGGCTATCCCTCCGGCGGCTTCTTGTATTCGGTAAGTAAGGCTGACACCCAGAGCCTCTCCGCTTCCGAAATAATCTGTGTATAAGCCAGCCGACTGTCTCCCAAGAATGATGAGAATATCGGTGATGCCTGCCTGACGGAGTCGGTCAATAGCGTAGCTCACCATCGGCTGCTTGCCCACGGGGAGCAGATGCTTGTTGATAAGACGGGTAAGCGGACTTAGCCTGGTCCCTGTCCCGCCCGCCAAAATCACGCCTTTCATGGACCCTCCTCCTTCGTCATGAAGTCATTTTAGTTATATAAATATCAGGGGATCTACGCCCCACTTCTCGATATACAGCCGTCTCCCCCTGCTGACCATCTCAGCCCACCCTTCCGGATGTCCCGCCTTGAAGCTGGCACTGCCTTCATGGTGGATGAAGGCATCTCCGCAGATCAGCAGCCTGTAGCCATGAGCTCTTGCCCGGTAGCAGTAATCGTCGTCTTCATAATGGCCGGGACTAAATCTCTCATCGAGCTGTCCTACCGCTTCGAACACGCTTCGCTTCATCAGAAAGCACAGGCCTACAATACGCATAGTCTCCTGCCATTTGGCCGGATCGGGCACGTTATAGGCAGCCGCGAACCGATAGAACTCTTCGGGTCCGCTGTAACTGCACTCAACCTGCTGCCTGCCGCTCGCATAATTAGTTACGGGACCAACGATCCCGATATCCTCGGCACTATACAGGGCCGCCACGAGATTGGAGAGCCAGCCTGGCCCGGCAAGGCAATCATTGTTAAGCAGCATCAGCTGGTCCCCGCTGGCAATCGACAGCCCCCGGTTGCAGGCGGCCGGGAATCCCGTATTCGAGGGCAATGAGATGAAGATGAGTCCCTCCCGCACACAGTATTCTACGGTCCCGTCATCCGAGCCGTTATCTACAACGATGATCTCATAAGGATCCGGAGTATGCTGCCGGATCGACTCAATACATGAAGACAGCAGGTGAAGCCCGTTATAGGTCGGAATAATAATACTCGTTAACCTGTTCATATGGAATTCCTCGCTTTAGCCAGTTCGGCCCGTCCCTGAGAAGTGAATCCCAGGCGGGGTCCCGCGCTGCTCATCGCTTCTCCAAGCGCTTCGATATGATCGCCCAGAATCATCCTTGCCACCCTGTTGCCGCTTCCTGTATTGCCTGTTCTCACACGATTGTTGCGGATTACATCCACAGCCATGGGAGCTGTGACTACGAGTCCATGCTGGATGGCCAAGGCCTGGGCTTTGGGCGGCACAGCCAGGGCAGCGGTTCCTATATTCTCAACAGCCCGTCTTGACAGAGCATGAGGTACCGCAGTTAGCGAATTGGCCCTGAGATCCGGCCTACCGAGTACAAGATTCAGGAATGACTTGCTGCGTGTGACTTCATCCTGCCTGGAGAAGACGGGCAGCCAGGGAGTAATATTGTTCAGGGCCAGATCAGCCCCCTGATCTACCGCATAGAGGAAGGCGCCAAGCTCCACTGCCGGGATGACCAGGTCCCCGTCAGTGAACAGCAGAATATCTCCTCGGGCAGCTGCCGCTCCCAGAGAGCGGCCCACATCGTGACCCAGGCGCTCCGGGAAATGCAGGATAGTCACTCCCGGATGCTTACGGACTTCCGCAAAGCTTCCATCCCTGCATCCATTAAGCACAACAATGATTTCGCGGAAAGGCAGCTTCGCAAGCTCAGATAATACCGCCGAGATCGTCTTCATTTCATTACATACCGTGACCACGGCCGAGGCGCTTCGCCTAAGCGGAAGCGGAAGACCGCAATGCACATGCCGGGATACGGAGGCATACCCCTTGGAGTACGCTTGCAAGATCGGAGCCAACCGGGTGAAATGCATATTCGCCAGTCCCGATCGGTCGTGCCATGCCGCGTATGTCATTCGCATGTGGTCAACATTTCGTTGTTCACGGCGGACTGCAGCGGCTCCATCGATGCCGGCCCGATAGGCTTTAAGTTCAAGCCTGCCATATGCAGCCTGCCGCTTGCGCGGAACCCTCCTTCGGGTCCGTTGTCTGGCCCCGAAGCGGACTCCCGCCTTATATTTGAAGCTTCGAGCCCTGGATCTGCGGTTAGCCGCAAGTCTCCGCCGGAGTGGCCTTCGTCTATTCCTCATCGGAGCCTCCCCCGCTGACGGTCCATATCATCGTGGCCTGCCCGGGGACCCAGCTTGTCAACCAGCCAGCACACGGCCTCCAGATGATCCCCGGTCACAAGGGATGTAAGTGAATCCGTCCCTTTTATGCGCGGTCTGGAAGCATTTAATCGTCCTACAGGAACCGGGTGAACCGGCTTTATCACGAGTCCTAAAGTCACCGCCATCGCATGAGCCAGCGGAGGAATCTCTAGCGCTGGATATCCGATAATCTCCACAGCATGGCGGCTTAGCGCATGTGGAACCGCGGTTAAGGATGCTCCTCTGAGATCAGGGCGTGAGACAAGAGCGTTCAGAGTATGTTTGGCCAGAACCACGGGATGCGCATCCTTACGGTCCACAGGACCGCTGTAATCATTGAGCGCCACATCAGTTCCGGATAACACCGCATTAACAAAAGGCCTTAGATGACGCGCAGGTATCTCCATATCGGCATCAATGAAGAGAAGAACTCTGCCCTTGGCGGCCTCGGCACCGACACGTCTGCCCACATCGTGTCCGAGCGGATATGGATAATACAGGAGACGGGCACCATGCTTCCCCGCTATTTCTGCGGTCCCGTCAACCGAGCCGTTGGCTACCACGATAATTTCACTGCTCGGATGCACCCTGGCTGCCTCTTTCATTACACCTGCTATCGTACGCCGTTCATTCATCGCGGGAATAATGATGGACACCAGCGGGTCGGGATCATTAACGACATGCCAGCTCTGCTTGGTTCTTGATCTCGAACGGGAACTTCGGCGGATCCTGTTCACGGTCGTCTTGTTCCGCCTGCTCTCCATGGCCATCCACCTCCCTGTGACTGAATTGTTCCATGGACTATACCTTAGCTTATGTCACACCGGATATCTTGTAACGGCAAACGTACAATTGTCATCGACTGCATTTCAGCCCGCCTGGCGGAATAACAGTCCCTGTTAGCAGACGACTCATCTGCAATACAGCCAAAAGGCTGATCAGACACCGCTGAGTGGTGTCCGATCAGCCCTTTGGCTGCTTTTATCAAATCCCCGCCTAAATTCAGCTCCACGAAGCCCAATTAAGCAGTCAGGACTACACGCTGCAGCTGTGTATCACTTTGGACAACCCGGCCCCCATTAGGTCCGCCCACCGCGCCGCGCAGTGCTGCCATCTGAATTCGCTTCTGGCAAGTTCTCTCCCTGCCAGCCCGAAGCTACGCTTCAGCTGTTCATCTCCAAGTATCCGCAGCACACTGTCTTCAAGGGCTATATTTGCGCAGTCCTTGGGCAGCAGGATACCCGATCTGTCGTGCTGTACAATTTCGGGAATTCCCCCCACCTCTGAGGCTATTACCGGCACAGCTGAGGCCATAGCTTCCAGGTTAACCAGCCCGAAGGCCTCATTCTCAAGTGAAGGGACAACCACAACATCAGCCAGATTATATAAATCCGCAACACGCGGATAAGGAACATAGGATAGGAACGACACATGTTCACTCACCGGCTCAGCCAGCTTCTTCAAGCTTCTTACATAAGCCGTCTCCCGGTTCACTCCGTAGAAGGCACTGCCGACGATCAGAGCAAGTGCGCTCTGCTCCTCTGCCACAATTCGGGGCAGCGCGGCCAGCAGCCGGTGAATTCCTTTTCCCTGAAGCAGTCTGCCGACGAAAAGAATAATCTTCCGGTTCTCCCATCCATACTCGGACAGTCTTGCACGTCTAAGGGCCTCTCCTGCCGGTGTCCAGCGAGGGGTGAAGTCTTCGAGGCTGACACCCAGCGGATTCACATGCACCGGAGTCCTTAGCTTGGGGAACCTGCGCAGCACCTCTTCACGCAGATAGCAGCTGTTCACAATAATGCCGTCCACACTTCCCAGCATCAGGTACGCTTTGCTTTCTGGAAGACAGGACGGACTGATGAAGGTTGTGGAGTGAAGCGTCAGATTAACCCGAATATGAGGCAAATGCCTCTTCAGCCCATAAGCCAGCGCAGGACGGTTATGCACATCGGCGGTATCCGGCATCCAGTTCCTTAGATGACGCAGAATGCCGGGCAGGTACGCAGCACCTCCTGGGATCCGATAACAGGGTACTGTCCCGAGCATGCCCTTGGCTGGCAGGTGGCCTCCCGATCTGCTGAACACCCGAATATCGAATTCGCCGGGTACAAGGGGCATCGTCTTCTCAATGACGCGTTCTACGGAGCTGCTCCGCCCTGATGGAATGACAAATACCCCCGGCGTAATGACGGCCACCTTTTGCTGAACTGACAACTTAAGTCCCTCCCTAATCCGGCTTTTACAATCTTAATATATTGGGGGAACCGGGGAGGTGTGACACCGTCCCAAAACAGGCGTCTGCCGCGGAACAGTCGTCCATTCCTTTTAATCATCTATACATAGACTGACATAAGACACTTGAACAACAGGGAATCACCGAAGATGAAGAGGAGGACCGGGCATGAGCTACAGATATGTGGGTATTCTGCTTAATGCTGCGATGTACCGCGGCGTGCCTAGGCGAAAAACCGGACAGGAATCACTCTCGAACTATGAAGAAGCGGCGGCAGAATTCGGCTTGATCCCTGTGTTTATCCATATCGGCGATATCCATATCCGTAAGGGGCGGACAGCTGCCTACATCTATCAAAACCATCAGTATGAGCAGGTGTCCATGCCCATACCTGATGTCATTCATAATCGCGCTATCTTTCAGAACAATGCCGCCCACCCGACAATCAGGGTTCTCATTTCGAGAGGTGTAGAGGTATTTAACGTGAACAATCGTTATGGCAAAGATGTCATACACCGCCTGCTGTCGGCCGACCCCTTCTTAAGAGACAGTCTGCCTGACACAGCGGTGTTCTCCTACCCAGCCCTTCGCCGTTTCATGGAGATCCATCACGATCTGATTCTAAAGCCATGCCGGGGGACGGTGGGAAGAGGAATAATACGGTTACGTCATGACAAGTCCGGTTGGAGAATCACTTATCCCTCATCGATGCGCAGGCCGGCCTGCATCCAGCACAAGCTTCGCAGAGGAGAGCTTCCCCCCTATGTGCAGCAGTATCTTCACCGGTTCCCATATCTGATTCAAGAACGGATTCCACTTGCAGAAAGCAAAGGCCGTTCCTTCGACTTCCGGGTGACGGTGCAGCGGGGAATGACCGGAGAGTGGGCAGTCACCGGCATGTTCGCCAAAAAATCCCCGCCCGGCATGTTCGTCTCCAATCTGGCGGGAGGAGGCAAGGCTTGCCCTGTACCCGAGCTCCTTGCCGAGGTTATGCCCTCTTCCCAGACCTCCGTAGTTATTGCTCAGGTGGAGCACTTGGCTCTAACTATAGCAAGTTACTTATCGATGAAACTTCCGCTCCTTGCAGACCTCGGGCTCGACATTGGAGTAACCCAAGATGGCCGAATCTATTTCATCGAGTGCAACGGACGTGATCAGCGGTACGGCTTCAAGAAGGCTGGCATGGGCGATATTTGGAAGGCAACGTACCGTGAACCTATGGCCTTCGCCTGGCACCTGCACAACCGCAGGGAGTGAATTGATTATCGATGCCAGTAATGCTAAGCAGCCAACAAAAGACGTGCATTCCCACATTGGGACTGCACGTCTATTTATCTTTTATACATATGTCTTGACCATTACTTCATATTAATCAGGACCTAATTACATAGCCATCGGCCACTATGAACTCCCTGCTTGTGCTGCCTTCAGAGATATCTACCGTAATAGGGAACAACTTTGCAGCTTTATCGGAAGGGAACCAGATTCTCCCCACTGCGGCAAGAATGAGCAGCCCTTCCTCATCGCCCAATGGAGAGAATGTCGGTCCCGCTGACTTATAGGACTGGAGAGCATACTCACCTCTCAGTGTGTCGGACAATGCTATTACATCCCGGGCGGGCAGACCTATTTCACTTATGTTTTTAACATCTGCAGCCGTAAAAGGGCCCGTATCCTCATCCTTCAAATCATGCCGTGCGATGAATTCCAGAATATTTCCCACAGCATCACAGAAGTAGATTGAATCGGAATGCCAAGTCTCGTGATACTGAATATCCTGCCCGTTAACCGAATACACAGCTATCCCTTTGTGCTGCAGCCAGCTCAGCGCCTGCTCACATTTCCGCTCAGGAATGTTGAACGCAAAATGGTAGTACGGAGACTCATCCAGATGGGAACGCGTAAAGGTAAGTACCGACTCACCGGCCTTGAGCGAGATGACCTCCTCCGTTTCGGTTAGAATCGGCTGTTCCAGCAATCCATGATAAAACGATTTGACGGCTTCGATCGAGTCCGTCAGCAGCTCCACCTCTCTAATTCGCATAACTCTACCTCCGATTTCACTATTTTTTAATGTGCCATCCTGTGGATTAGACAAAATTTAGTAATCTTATCATAGTTCCTAATTCTCAATATTTTGCTGTCAAAATCCGATAAACTAATAAAAAGATGTCTGTTCGAAAACGCAAACTTACCGAGAGGTAAGGACGCAAAGCCACAGGCCAGAATAAAGCAATGGCGGCTGGGTTGCCGAAAACAGCAATTACCTTACCAAGGGGAGATTTGCTGTATGATCAATGAAATGGGTCTATCACAAATGAGCTACGAAACCTTAATTACAGCATACCAAAATGCAGTTAGGCTTGAGCTGAATCAGGAGTTCCTGCAGCTGCTTAAAGACGAGATTGAACGAAGACAAACCCTGGAAGAAAGCGATCCATTCCCATCACTTTAATTGCAATTGGCACCTTCAAGCGGGATTATTTTGAGACAAAGCCAGACCGTATGAACATAATGCTATCATCCATATACACTATTTTCCATATGTGGTTCAAGCAATTGTGGATCAAAATAAGGGGTAATGGTTGATTTCATGCGGGTTCTATGTCAATATAAGCTTTGTCTTATCTGTTTGTAAGGAGGTTGCCCCATGGCAAAAAAAGTGATGAGGCTGATGACCGAGCTTTCCTCCCGGAAATGGATCTCTCAAATTATGGGTCACTTTTCCCATTCCGGATTCAGCCGTCACATCATTCGCACTTTTGCAAGAACTTATAATATTCCGCTGCACGAAGCGGAGAAAGATATTAGCGAATACCGCTCCCTGAATGAATTCTTCTCCCGCCGTCTGAAGGCGGGCATGCGTCCGATCCCTGATGTTCCAGATGCCCTGATCAGCCCCGTTGATGGACTGATTACCGGCATGGGACCTGTCAATGCAGGCTTAATCCCGGGGGTCAAGGGACAAGATTATTCTCTGGCGGAGCTTCTGGGCCATTCTCCACATATGGAGACCTATAAGAATGGGTACTTCTTCGTGCTCTATCTGAGCCCGACCAACTACCACCGCATTCATGCTCCGGTTACAGGCCAGAAGGTCGAGAGCGAGCATCTGAAAGGCCGGGTATTTCCGGTCAATGATTTTGGTCTGACTCATATGAAAGGCGTGCTTAGCCGGAACGAAAGGCTGATCACCTACATCTCCCATGAACGGGGTGAGGTCGCCGTCGTTAAGGTTGGAGCCATGAATGTCAGCAGCATCAAATATACAGATGAGACCGCGAGCTCCTGGAACCGCGGCGATGACATGGCTTATTTCGAATTTGGCTCCACGGTTGTCCTGTTGACCGAGAACGGAACCTTCGAACCTCTGCCAGACCTGGCCATCGGCACACCTGTGAAGCTGGGTACTCTGCTCGGGAGATTCTACCGGGATTAAATGTGATATCGAAAGGCATCAAGCAGCCTCGGGAGAGACGGCTTGATGCCTTTTTGGATTTCCTGGAATATGCAAGCCTTCATGAAGTAAGCCGGACCCGTTGAAGAATCTGCCCATAAAAAGAAGCTGCCGGATCCCCAGCAGCCTCTTGACAGCACGTCTGTGCCGAATATGTGATTGACTTGACATAACTTAAGTATTAGAACCAGAATTCTTCACGTTCAGCAGCTGGCCGAACCCGGCGCATACGATTCCGAAAAATGCTGCAACCTTGAGAAAAGCTCCCTCTGCTGCGCATCCGCCGTCTTCTGCTCATAAGTGACACCTCCTCCCTTACTTACTTAAATTTAACATAAATAACCATTACCCCGCTACTCTTCTCTTGAAACATCATCTCAAAAAAATATTTAGCGGATCTCCGAGGGACTCTTGCCTGTATATTGCTTGAATTGGCGGCTGAAGAAGAAAATATCCCGATAACCAAGGGCATCCGCCACCTCCGTCACGTTCATACCCGCATGCAGCAGAAGATGCTGGGCACGGTCAATTCTGCACTTGATAATATAGGATTGAACGGAGGCCCCGGTCAGCTCCTTGAATTTGATCGAGAAGTATCTGGCCGAGAGACCTGCTCTGGCAGCGAGATCTTCAACCCGGTGAGGGAGACCTGGATGCTGCAGCACATAGTTGGCTACCTCGTGAATGACCTCGGTCAGCTGATTGCTAACCTTCCTCTCTACAGGGCCTTCCCGCTCCTGCCGAAGCAGATAGATCATTAGCTGTTTCAGAATGAGACGGGCTTCTTCCTCAGCCGCATAAGCTTTAATGAGGAAGAGCCGCACATAACGGGACAGCATATATTCGAAATCGAGTGTATCCTCAATCACCCGGTAAGCTCCCGGCACCTCGGATACAGGCTCGTCAATATCAAAGTGAATGTAGGTCAGCACAAGCGGCTTTTGCGGATTATGCGTTGCACTCGTATAGTCGCCCGGGCGGAACAGGAAGCAGCTTCCCCGGCTGACCGGAATCGAACGGCCGTTCAGAACTACGGTTCCTTCGCCGCTCCATACGTAGAACAAATCGTAATTCTCAAGCGGTTTCTCCCGCTTCTGCCATTTCCATCCGGGTTCACAGACGATCTTGGCAAAGGCAGGCTTCAGCACAAATGAAGACGTAGAAGCGTGAAGCATGACACTCCTCCTATGAATAATGACATTCTCTTGCTTGCGGCTCTGTTTATATTAAGTATACCTCGTATTCAGCTTTTCTTGTACAAGCCTCCAGGATTTCGTAAGCCGCTGAATTCCCTCGGCAAGCTCATGAATATCCAAATGCGCAAAGGAGAAGCAGGCCGCGGGCAGAGACGGAATCAGCCCATAAGCACGGGCATCCCTGAAATCAACGCCGTTCCCGGCGGACAGCTCGCACAGCTGCTGGAATTCCGCTTCAGAGCGATGCCACAGCGCATAGATATGAAGCCCGGCATCCGCGGGCAGCACGCGGAACAGCTTCTGCATCTCGCCTGCTGACAAGAGGCTGCAGAGCGCATCATGCCTGGCGTGGTAGATTCTCCGCATCCGGCGAAGGTGCCGGTCATACTCGCCCCGGATCATGAACCGGGCGAGCGCCCGCTGCTCCAGCGCTGCCGGCGGGGTTGGCTCATACAGCGCCTTGGCGCAGCGCATCGGTGTAATCAGCCCCGGCGGCAGCACCGCATAGCCGATGCGCAGTGAAGCGAACATCGTCTTCGTGAACGTGCCGATGTAGACGACGCGCTCGTCCTTGTCGAGCGCCTTGAGCGGCTCAAGCGGCCGCCCGCCCCAGCGGAACTCGCTGTCATAATCATCTTCGATGATGACCGCATCCTTCCGGCGGGCCCAGGCCAGCAGCTCCTGCCGCCGCGGCGAAGACAACACGGCGCCGGTCGGGAACTGCCTGCCCGGCGTAACAAAGAGCAGCCGCGCCTGCCAGTCCTGCGGCACAATCCCGCTGCCGTCAATGGCAGCGGGCAGCGGCCTGCCGCCGCAGGCGCGAACGGCCTTGACGATCCCGTGATAACCGGGATCTTCCACCACGGCCGGCTCTCCTTTCCCCAGCAGCAGCTGGGTCAGGAGAGCAATGGCCTGCATGGAGCCGCTGAAGAGGCATATTTGCGCAGGCTCCGCAGTGATGCCGCGGCTCCTGCGCAAATGGGCAGCTATCGCGGCCCGCAGACCTTCATCCCCGAACGGATCTTCGGGGATGAGCGCCGCCTCGCTTGCCACAGCTTCCTTGCCCGCATAGGCAAGCGCGCTTCTCCACTCGGCATGCGGAAAGTGCCGCATATCCCCTCCGCCTTCCGCGAAGGAGATGCGGCCCCTGTCTATGTCCGTGCGAGCCGCTGACTTAATTCTATTTCCCTCCCGCAATCCAGCATGATGATCCCGGCTAACGAGCTGCCAATCCAGCATTCGCCTGCCCCACGGAGACAACGGGAGCTCAGCCTGAGCAGGTGTTCTCTCCGTTACCCCGGTAAGCAGTGGGGCCACATAGGTCCCCTTCCCTACCTCTGGCAGTACATATCCTTCTGCAAGCAGCATATCGTAGGCCTGGGCTACACTGCCTCTGGATATTCCATACAGCTGCGCAAGTTCACGGCTTGAAGGCAATCTTGTCCCGCCAGGCAGCGTCCCCTCATGAATAGCTGACCGAAGCGCGTGATACAGCGCCAGATATTTATAGCGGTACTGCCGCAGGCAGGCTTCCCAGGGGAGTATCAAATCCACGCTCATCCACCTCTCTCTGGATCTGCAAATCCAATCCATTTCACACTATCCCCAATGAATAATTCCTTTTCTTAAGCTCAGCTTATACAGATTGAACTCATTTTTCATTAATCAATGGACCAATAATTTTACTGTAAATTGGTTCTTTTTATATGTCAATTTCAGTTTTATGCTGAGAGTAACAAACAGCAGACGGCGTCAGCCACTCTATTCACTTAAGGGGGATATCAGATGAGAAGGAAAGAATTCACAGTAACCGAGGAGCAGGAAATTGAGCAGTTTCTGTTCTCGCAGAGCTTCGGGTTTCTCGGGACCACGGACCAGGACGGGTGGAGCCGGGTTACCCCGCTAAACTTTGCTTACGGACAAGGGGTGTTTTATTTCCACGGCAGTCTGGCCGGCGAGAAGATGAAGCATCTTACAGCCGATAACCGGGTAAGCTTCACTGTGGCCGAGGAATATGCGCGAATTCCCTCTTATTACACCGATCCGGTCAAGGCTTGTCCGGCAACGGCTTTTTTCAAGAGTGTGATGGTGAAGGGCAGAGCGGAGAGGATTACGGATCTTACCGAGAAGGCTGAGGCTTTGACGTTATTTATGAAGAAGCTCCAGCCCGAGGGAGGATATGCCCAGATTGATGCGGCGGATCCCGCTTATGCCGGTGAGCTGAAGGCGGTATCTGTGGTGCGGATTATTCCTGAGCAGATTACAGCCAAATTCAAATTCGGACAAAATATGAACGAGGAGAAGCGAAGCCAGATCACTCAAGGACTCCTGGAACGCAATCAGGGCAAAGATAGGGAGACGGTACACTTGATGACACAATTTTGTCCTTTTCATAAGGAATAAGTGCCTTTTTTGTCCGTGACGGTTCCGTGGGTAGAATGTTATAATGTTAGGCAGTAAAAACCGGAACTATGGAATCCACACAGACTGGAAGGATGAAACGCGATGAACCCACTTGCCGAACAGTTAAACGAGAATATCAAAGCTGGTAATGCCAATGTGTATGAGGTGCTCTCGACACTTGGAAGAGAAATCTACTTCCCTAAGGAAGGCATCTTGAGCCAATCTGCTGAAGCCACAGCGAATGCCAAGAAGTACAATGCGACGATCGGGATTGCAACCGAGAACGGCGGACCCATGCACCTTGCCGTATTTCAGGAATCGCTGTCTGAATTTGATCCCAAGGATCTGTATCCTTATGCTCCTCCGGCTGGCAAGCCCGAGCTTCGCAAGGTATGGCGCAGCAAGATGCTGCAGGAGAACCCTTCTCTGGAAGGCAAGAGCTTCGGCAATCCTGTCGTGACGAACGCGCTCACCCACGGACTCAGCATAGTGGCGGATCTCTTTGTGGGTGAAGGAGACGCGGTGATCTACCCGGATAAGAACTGGGAGAACTACGAGCTGACCTTCGGAATCCGCCGTCACGGTCATATCGTGAACTACCCGCTGTTCACAGAGCAGATGACTTTTAACAGTGCGGGTCTTCGTGAAGCATTGCTGGCACAGAAGGACAAGGGCAAGGCTGTAGTCATTCTGAACTTCCCTAACAACCCGACCGGCTATACTCCCGGGGAAGCGGAAGGCCGTGAGATTGTTGACGCCCTGTATGAAGCGGCAGAGGCGGGCATCAACTTGGTTGTCGTTACCGATGATGCCTACTTCGGACTGTTCTTCGAAGACTCCATGCATGAATCCTTGTTCGGCAAGCTGGCGGGACTTCATCCGCGGATCCTTCCTGTCAAAATTGACGGAGCGACCAAGGAAGAGTACGTATGGGGCTTCCGCGTTGGCTTCATTACATTTGCCAGTGACAATCAGGAGGTGCTCACCGCGCTGGAACAGAAGACCCTTGGCATTATCCGGTCGACCATTTCAAGCGGAGCTCATCCTTCCCAGACTTTTGTCCTTGAAGCGCTTAAGTCTCCGGAGTTCGGATCTCAGAAGGAAGAGAAGTTCGGCGTGATGAAAGGACGGGCTAACAAAGTCAAGTCCCTCCTCGACAGCGGCAAATACGGAGATGTCTGGGACTACTACCCGTTCAACTCCGGTTACTTCATGTGTCTTAAGCTGAAGGATGTCTCTGCGGAGGCCGTTCGTCAGCATCTGATCCATCAGTATGGAGTCGGCACCATCGCGCTGGGAGAACATGATCTGCGCGTTGCTTTCTCCTGTATCGCGGAAGAGAATCTGGAAGAACTATACGACCTTATCTACCAGGCGGTTCAAGATCTCCAGCAATCTTAAGCTCAACCAGGCCATGGCCCAAGCACAGAACCCATCCCTGCCATACTATACCGTGTACCTATACAATAGTTCAGGGAAAGGGGTTAACTCTCATGGGTGAAATCAAAGAGTCAAGAGGCGGTTACGGTGGAATTGGTGGTGCATTTACAAGCACAGGTGCAATCCTAGTCCTGTTCATCCTGCTTGTGATCATCAGCCGTACCATTCTCCTCTAAAATATGCTTGGAAATCCAAAAAGTCTGCCTCCCCAGTATCTACTGCGGGAGGCAGACTTTTTTTGGCATTGCGGAGTAGAAATGTTATTCATCTTCCTCTTCCAGCTTCCAGCTGCGTGCGAACCGGCTTCTTAACAGAATCACCAGGATTATCCCCGCTGCCAGGCTGAACAAGAGCATTGCCGGCCGGGTGTAACCGAGTACAAGCATAGGCAGCCACGTGATTACAGCCAGAGCAGCTTGGACCCGGAACATAAGGCGCAGGGCTGCCTCAATATGGGCCCCTTCCGGCACGGGATAGAATGAGGCTGCCGGGGAATCGCGGTGATACTGGCGAAGTGTGCTGAGCTGCATCCCTGCCGCGAACAGGAAGAACAGGTAAATGACCGGTCCCCAGATTGAATTACCCGTCCACCATACAAGCAGCATCGAAAGCAGGGTCAGCCTGACAATAATGCCCAGAAGTTCACTTCGGACGAAGGTCTTGATTAAGAGATAACGGAAGGCGGTATCTTGTCCCCAAGGAACCGTGTTCCCCATCCCGGCCAACCAGCGGCGCGGGTATACCTTCTGTCCTTCCGCCGGTATATCAACGAACCAGCCAAGCAATAGCAGCACCCGCGAGGCCTGCGCCTTCTCGGTCGCAATCAGCATCTCCCAAGGAACCTGATGCTTCACAGTCAGACGCAGGGATAATACATAATTGACCCCGACTAGAATGGTGAAAAGCGCGCTTCGCAGAGGTGGCTGCCAGATCCATGCCGCAAGCATTAGAATAACGAGGCACCAGCGTAGCAGGCGGTATCCGCTTCGGGCGCGGGCAGAGCTCATCCGCAGCTCCTGCCAGGCGCCGTAGGAGCTGATCATTTTGAGCACAACAAGCGTAAGAGCCATAAGCCAGAGCGGCTTCGGATCCGGACTGCTGCGAACATACAGCGGCCACACAGCGATGAGAAGGATGAAGAGTCCGATTAGCTTATATATTATCCCACTGCGGTAAGCCGGGGTGAGATAAGGCTTCATCCTGTATTCCTGAGGCAGCAGGAATGTAAGGTCCGCTGGCTGCAGATACGTTCTGAAGCTGGCATACACCGTAAGCGGAGCAAGCAGAATTAACATAATCCAGCGAATGGGAAGCTCAGGGGGAATATGCTTCAGGAATGAGGTGTACCAGGCAGCAAAGGCAATGAACAGAATAAAGGTAAGCACAGCCACACCGCTTTGCACCACATAAGGAAAATACGGGACGATCTTCCCCCAAAAGGCGGCTCTCCGGCGGCTGCGCAGTGTTCTTAAATCCATGACATTACTCGCCGCCCTTCACTAGAGCATAGAAGATATTCTCCAGTGACTCTCCCGGTGCGTTCGCTTGCTGTGCAATCTCGTCCAGCGTCCCCTGCGCAACTACAGCTCCCCGGTGGAGAACTACGAATCTGTCACAATAGTGCTCAATCGTGGACAGAATATGAGAGCTGAGCAGAATCGACGCCCCGCTTCTCTTCATCTCCAGCATGAAATCCAGCAGGGAGCGAATTCCCAGCGGATCAAGCCCCAGGAACGGCTCATCGATAACATAGAGCGGCGGACGCGCCACGAAGGCGCTCATGATCATCACCTTCTGCTTCATCCCTTTGGATAAATGCATAGATAAGCTGTCTGCTTTCTCCCTCATGTGGAACAGATCCAGCAGCCTCTCCGAGCGCTCACGGTAAGCCTCCGGCTCAACGCCATAAGCCCGGGCTGTGAACTCCAAATGCTCACGGACCGTCAACTCTTCATACAGCAGCGGAGATTCCGGCACGAAAGCCAGCGAGGATTGATAGCTCTGCGGCGATTCATCCCTTGTCTTGCCCTGAACCAGAACCACCCCTTTATGAGGTGTCATTAGCCCAAGAATGTGCTTCATGGTCGTACTCTTTCCCGCTCCGTTCAGACCGATCAGACCGACCATTTCGCCCGGCTTCACATCAAAGTTAAGATTATGCAGCACCGGCTTCCCCAGGCTGTAGCCTCCGCTAAGCTCTTCAAGCTGCAGTACAGGTGTTTGTTCCAAGATCAGCCCCCCTTTACCAGATCAGATCAAATCACTTCGATTCACTTCACTTTAAATCGCTTCAAATCACTTCAAATCACTTCAATTCATACTCCTAACCAACCTGCCTGACAGGAACCCTACGAACGAGGCGGCTGTTTATCCTTGAGCCACTTCGGTGCACCCTTGTTCTTACGGTCACGGTGACGGTCCAGCTTCCGTTCGCTGACCTTCGATTCACTTCGGTTAGCTCTGGCATCCCCACCTGCCGTGCGGCTGATTGTACTGTTCTTGTCCTTACTTCCCATGCTTGCAGGCCTGACTCCGCGTTCTGGACGTGGTCTACTTGCGGAACCCGCCCTTGCTCCTCCTGCTTCGTGAGGATCAACGATACGTCCACCATACAAGGCGCGCTGAATGAACTCGATGCCAAGCTCCTTCGCGAACTTGCGGATGATGAATTCCTCACGGGGAGTAACGAGAGAGACGGCTAGTCCCTTACGGCCCATTCGCCCAGTCCGTCCCGAGCGGTGCACATAATGCTCCGAATCGATGGGCGGATCATAGTTGATAATAAGGCCTAGGTCTTCAATGTCCAGCCCTCTTGCCGCTACGTCACTGGCAATAAGCAGCTGGATGCTGCCTTCACGGAACCGCCGCAGCACAAGGCTCCGGGTCGTCTTGTCCGCATCGCCGTACAAGGCTTGCGCGTGAAGACCAACAAAGTTCATTTTGGCTTCTACTTCACCAATGTCCTGGGTGTTGTTAACGAATACGATGGCTTTGGGCGCATTATAGGTGCGGACGATACGCCGCAGCGTATCCACCTTCTCCCGTTCCTCAGTGACAAAATACACATGATCCAGGGTCTTGGACGTACGCTGTTCAGGTTCAATTCCGATCTCCGCCGGATCCTTCATCTCCCGATAGGCCAAGCTTCTAATCTCAGAGCTTATGGTTGCAGACAAGAAGAGAAGCTGTCTATCCCGGAGAGCTGCCCGGATAATATGCTCTACATCTCCTGAGCCGCCAAGCTGAAACACCTGGTCTACCTCATCCACAACCAGGGTCTTGACCTCATGCATCTTGAGCTTCTTCACAGCCAGCAGTTCCTTAATTCGTCCAGGCGTTCCCACTACAAGCTGGGGATGAAGCTTCAGCTTCTCAATCTGCCGTCCAATAGCGGCCCCGCCAATCAGAGCCTGTGCATGGATGCCCAGGGATTCGCCATAGCGCTGGCTTTCCCGAAGAATCTGCATAGCCAGCTCTTGCGTTGGCGCAAGAATTAGAGCTTGAGGCGATTTGACAGCCGGATTGATCCGCTGCAGGATTGGCAGCAGATAGGCCAAGGTCTTCCCCGTTCCGGTCTGCGACTGGGCGAGCACATCCCTGCCCTCCAGAACGGCCGGAATCGCCTGGGCTTGTACTTCGGACGGCTCTGTAATCCCGTATTCGGCCAGCTCCGAGGTTAATGCCTCATTCACACCGATTGAAGGAAACGTATTTATTGTCATGTAAGTATCATCCTTTATGTTTAAAGTCATTTAAAGCATTATGCAGTCACCGAAATGCGCGATATTTCCATTATATGCGAAACCTTCGATACCAACAAATCAAGATACATCCTCAAATCAAAAAAAGCCTCTCACTCCACGCCCGGAGTAAGAAGACTTGAAATTTATTTCTTATTCAAAAGTTTATAGCTGAGCCTGTCGGCCAAGCGGGGGAACAGCTGGTATAACTTGATTCCCATGCCTGCGGCCCACGGCAGATCAACTTCCGCTCTCCGCTTCTGGATCACCGAGACGATAGCAGACGCTACCTTCTGCGGCTTCATCATGAACCATTTCACATTCTTCACATAGCCGCCACCTGGATCTGCCAGCTCGAAGAAAGGCGTATCGATCGGCCCGGGATTCACTGTGGATACCGTTATGCCGAACTCTTTGACTTCCTGTCTCAACGCGTTGCTGAATCCAAGCACCGCATGCTTGGTGGCTGTATATGCAGTGGATTTGGAGGTCCCCAGCTTGCCCGCTATAGAAGCAATATTTACAATTTGGCCAGTACCTGCTCTCTTCATGAAAGGCAGAACAGCCTTGGTACACCGGACAATCCCCATATAGTTCACATTCATCATATCCGCAAATCCCTGCACAGGCATCTCATCACAATACTCGAATTTGCCGTAGCCGGCATTGTTGAGAAGCACATCAATTCGCCCATAGGATTCATAGATCCTATCGAATACCCTGGCCACCTCGTCATCGCTGCCGACATCCAGAGGAATAATCTCATGCTGTCCTGGAAGCATGGCGCCAACCTGTTCCAGCTTGTCCACTGAACGGGCAGTCAGAATCACAATGGCTCCCTGCTCAGACAGCATTCTTGAAGTCAAGGCTCCTATGCCGCTTGATGCCCCCGTCACAACAACTACCTTATCTCTCAGCATCTCCACCCGCATCCTTTCCCCATTCGGCGGTCTCTTCTCCGTCTCTCTGGAACCCCCGTTCCATATGCCGCCGTAGATGGTTCTATTCTACGAGATCATAACCTGAATATCCAGTTCGCCTACCCCATTGATCGTAAGTGGAATGAACAGCGCCTTGGAAGATGAACTGTCAGCACTGCTTGTTGATTTCACAACTTTGGGTGGAGTAATATCCACGGTGAAGCCCTGGTTCGACAGAATCGTACTCGCATTACCACTAATCATATTCCCCAGCTCTGAAATGGCGCTTGTTCCCATCTCGTCCATCTCTGTGATCACAAAACCACCCATCATGAGCGATACGATTCTCAAAGCGACATCCTCCTGCAATCCGAAGACCACATTGCCGCTGAGCTGTCCCGTCATGCCAACTTGAATCCATATGTGGTTATCCATATGAACAACATCCTTAATTCCAAGACTTCCGGCGGAAGGTGAAATTTGAATCACTTGTTCAATTACAAGCTTCGCGGATTCTAAAAAAGGATTGATCACTTCTGCCTTCACATAAATGCGCCCCTTTGCTCTGGGAAATTCCGCTTTCGCAACAATAGTCCCATCTTTGGTTAATTAATATTATACTTTATTCCTAGAAATAAATCATTACAAATTCATAAATACAAACCCTGTGAAATGAAGAGATTAAGATATATGGTCCTGGTCTCCTGATACATTGCCCTGATGAGGTGAATAGCCTATAATTATAGGAAAAGATTACACTTTTCTGATACGGAACAAGCAAATGTGATGTGTTCGAGCAATAAGGAGGAGTCCTATGAACATAAGTCAATTGGAGACGCTCATAACCATCTCCAAAACAAAAAGTTTTCGTAAGGCGGGCGAGCTTTTGAATCTGACCCAGCCTGCAGTGTCCGCTCAAATCAAGAGTCTTGAGGACGAATTTAAAACTGTTCTTGTTGATCGCAATCAGCCTGTCACCTTAACGGACCGGGGTCAGGTTTTTCTTGAGCATTCTGAACGGATTGTGGATATTGTGGAGGAATTGAAGCAAAAGCTCTCTGATATGGAGCATATTCCGCAGGGCCATATCGTGCTGGGTACCACCACATCGATTGCCATCCAGATTTTGCCTCGCATTCTGTCCTATTTCCAGGATCAATTCCCGTTAATCAAGACAAGCATTCAATCCATGCCCTCTTCCCAAATTTATCAGAACGTGGAGAATGGACTTGTGGATGTGGGGATTGGGTATCTGATCGAGCGAAATCCGCAGATTCATGCTTCAGCCCTGTATTATGACACCTTTGAGCTTGTTGTCTCCCCTTTCCATCCATTGGCACAGGCAAGGAACCCAGTTCTGAAAGATCTGCAAGGTGTGCCGTTAATTCTTCTCTCACCCGATACCGTTGGACGCAGATTCGTAGAGGATGTATTCAAGCAGCATCATATCGAGCCAAATGTGGTGATGGAGCTCTCAAGCAGCGAGGAAGTCAAGCGGATGGTCGAGATCAACCTGGGTGCCGCAATCATATCCAAGCAGTCCATTTCCCGTGAGCTTCGGCTTGGCACACTTCGCATTGTTCCTATCATCGAGCTTGAGGTTACCCATCCTGTCGGCGTTATCTATAAATCCAGTCGTTACATCAATTCGGCCATGCAGCAATTTCTTAACGATCTAAAAGGAATGCCGGAGACCCATTTCATCAGTTCAGAGTAGATAACGACGTACTGGCCCATTGAAAGGAGTATACAGCTTATGAAATTTGATCTTCACACTCACCATTTTCGGTGCGGCCATGCCGACGGAAATATTCGAGACTACATTGAGGCTGGAATTGCCGCTGGTCTTCAAGTAATTGGCATTAGCGATCATACGCCTTATTTCGGGAGTCCGGAGGAGCAGCCTTTTCCCCGAATTGCTATGGCCAAACAGGAATTAGTCAACTATGTGAATGAAGTACTCGCACTCAAGACGGAGTATGAGGGGAAGATCGACGTCCTATTGGGGATTGAATCTGACTTTTTCCCGGAGCATGCTGAGACTTATCGCCAAGTACTTGCTTCCTATCCGTTTGATTATATTATCGGCTCGGTTCACAGTACTTTTAATAGCAGCATCTTCAATAAATCCCGCTGGAAGGGTCTTCGGGACAAAGAAAGAATTGAGCATAAGGAAGAATACTACAATCTGATCCGTCAATCGGCGCGCAGTGGAATGTTCCAGATTCTCGGTCATATTGATGCCATGAAAGGGAACTACCCTGCCTTCTCCGATATTCCAGCAGAGGCAGCGATCGAGGATACCTTGAAGACGATTGCAGAGTCCAATGTGGCTATCGAGATCAACACCTCCGGTAAGACCAAGCTCAGCGGCGGCTGGTATCCATCAGATGCGATTCTGGAGCGGGCTTTGTTCCACAAGGTTAACGTCACTTTTGGATCAGATGCCCATAAGCCTTTCCGGGTAGGCGATGAATGGGCAGAGGTCGCCAAGCGTCTTAAGGAGATCGGGTTCAAGGAATGGGTATACTACAAAAACAAACAGCAAATCTCCGTGCCTCTCTAGAGTACGTCTTATCATACAGTCATAGTCAAAAGAGATCCGAGGCCTGACCTGGCATGGCTTATACCGCGCTACACCTAACCCCCTCCCCACCGGAGCGGGGTTAGACGTTATGTACAAAAAAAAGAGAACCCGAGAGGTTCGCCTCATCAGGTTCCAAAAACATTCAATATATTCAAAAGGGGGTCATGCTTCTATCTTACCCGCTTTCTGTTAGCGTTTAATAACAGCAATATTTCATTTGTGTAACAAAGCGTAAGGGAAATGTTAAACCTTCAGGGTAAATGTAATCAGTCTGGGATTACCATGCAAATTCATGCCGCCTTGGGGCTCTTCCTCTCTGCTCATCCCACAGTTCATCATGACCTTCCGGGAAGCTCTGTTGCTCTCCTCACATCTCCCCTGTATTAGCTTAAGGCCCAGCTCTTGAATTCCTAACTCGATTATAGCGCGAACCGCCTCGGTCGCGATCCCTTTGTTCCAGTAGGCAGGAGATATGCAGTAACCGAGAATGGCGGTTCCCTTCTTGTCATCCCATTTCTGCAGTGAGACCAGGCCGATCAGGCTCGTATCTTCATGCAGACAGACTGCAAAGTGCAGTGTGGACAGCGTGCGGTTGGACTCCTCGAAATATCGGTAGAGACGTGAGGGAAATAAAGCAGGAAAAGAGTGAAGGCCAAGATGCGGATATACGGAAGGATCTGAGATGCAGTTATACAGATTGGTTTTGTCTTCAGAGGTAATCTGTCTAAGTATAAGCCGATCGGTGCGAATTAAAGGGTAGTTCTTCCTGATGGCGGCTTTATCCAGCATATAAGCTCCCCGGATCACAGTTAAATCTCCTCAATCCCTTCATCGGATTCCCCGCCTTTGTCGCTTTTTACAGGATTATTGCGTGGCCCCCCGAGCGGTCCGCCCAGTGGTTCTTCCTTAAAGATCTGACGGAACACCCCAATCATGGATAAAGCATAGGCCACCGTTACAAAGCTGAATAATATTTCCATAATTACAACCAGCCGGCTGGTATCGTCCACGGGCCTGATATCCCCATAGCCTACAGTAGCGAAGGTGGCCAAGCTGAAGTAGAGAAAGGAGATCAGCTGAGAGATCAGGCTGTCACCAATGTTATCACCCTTAAATGCGCTTTCACCAAATGTTTTGTAGATTGACGTATACACCACCATGAAGAACAATATACACATCACTGTGGCGCTAAAAATACGGATCACCGTTGACTTAAGCTGCACCTCTTTGTTCACCGACAGTGCAATTCTGTGGAAGATGAAGATGATATAGAAGATCACCGAGAACAGCACGAACAGCAAAATAACTGCCCTCATCAAAGCGGGCGGGGCAAGTACAGAGGCAAAATCAATGAGCCCCAGCAAATCCTGCAGGCACAAGGCAATATAAATGATCACAGGTGCCAGAAGAATAACCCTTCCCGTAATACGCTTATCCACCCTGTAAAAGAGGACAGCCAATACAATTAAAGCCACCGCATCAAGGAAAAGTATTAGCGTCTGCATGTCAATCTACCTCCTCATTTCAAATTCTGCAGGAGAATCATTACCCTTAACAGGGTATGTCCGTACCATCCTAAATATGGGACCCATCCGGCTAAAGGGCTTTAGCTAGCTAACCATATTATACAAAAAAAGGCCGCTCCCTTCGACAGGGAGCAGCCTCTTAATGAAATTCTTCCTATACGCTGAGCCAGCGCTTGAACATATGCTTGGTGGTCTGCTTATTCATCTCGGCAATAGAAGTCGTCAGCGGAATACCTTTCGGGCAGGAACGCACACAGTTCTGCGAGTTGCCGCAGCCCTCAATGCCTCCATCCTCCATTAACGCTTCCAGACGTTCTTCCTTGTTCATCTCCCCGGTTGGGTGTGAATTGAACAGTCTGACCTGCGAGATCGCTGCCGGACCGATGAAGTTCGTCTTCTCATTCACGTTCGGACAAGCCTCAAGACACACCCCGCAGGTCATGCACTTGGACAGCTCGTATGCCCATTGACGCTTCTTCTCAGGCATCCGGGGTCCCGGTCCGAGGTCGTAAGTACCGTCAATTGGAATCCAGGCCTTAACCCGCTTGAGTGCATTGAACATCCGGCTGCGGTCAATGACCAGGTCACGAACGACCGGGAACGTCTTCATCGGCTCCACACGGATCGGCTGTTCCAGCTTATCAATCAGGGCCGCGCAAGCCTGGCGCGGTTTGCCGTTGATAACCATCGAGCATGCCCCGCACACCTCTTCCAAACAGTTGGATTCCCAGCATACTGGAGTCGTGTGCTTGCCGTCATGATTGACCGGATTACGCTGAATCTCCATCAGCGCGCTGATTACATTCATACCGGGACGATATGATAATTCGAACTCCTCTGTATAGGAAGCCGAGTCCGGCTGATCTTGGCGTGTGATAATGAACTTCACTTTTTTAGCAGCTGTTGTCTGCGCCATAGCCTGTTCCCCCTTCTATTAATCCTTCGAATAGTCTCGAACGCGCGGCGGGATCAAGGATACATCCACGTCCTCATATGCGATTTGAGGCCCTTCCGGCGTCCATGTAGCTTTGGTTGTCTTCAGGAATTCTTCATCATTACGATCCGGGAATTCCGGCTTATAATGGGCACCGCGGCTCTCATTGCGCAGCAGAGCTCCAAGTGTCATGGCTTCGGACAGCTCGAGCATGTTCCACAGCTGACGGGTAAATGCCGCGCCGCTGTTGTTCCAGTTCGACACATCATTGATATTAATGTTCTTATAACGGACTTTAAGTTCCTTAATCTTGTTAATCGTCGCTTCAAGCTTGCTATTATAACGAACGACGGTCATATTATCTGTCATCCACTCGCCGAGCTCTTTATGAATAACATAAGCATTTTCGGTACCATTCATGGCAAGGATATTCATGTACTTCTCTTCCTGCTGCTTCTTCGCACTGCTGTATACGCCTGGCTGGATATCTTCAGCTGATTTCTTAAGACCGCGGATATATTCCACTGCCTTCGGACCAGCCTGCATGCCGCCGAAGATGGCAGATACGAGCGAATTCGCGCCAAGCCGGTTGGCGCCGTGATATTGATACTCACACTCTCCAGCCGCGAACAGGCCGGGAATATTGGTCATTTGGTTGTAGTCCACCCACATGCCGCCCATGGAATAATGGACTGCCGGGAATATTTTCATAGGAATCTTACGCGGGTCATCACCCATGAACTTCTCGTAGATCTCGATAATACCGCCAAGCTTGACATCAAGCTCCTTCGGGTCTTTATGGGATAGATCAAGGTACACCATGTTCTCCCCGTTAATCCCCAACTTCTCATCGACACATACATGGAAGATCTCGCGGGTTGCGATGTCGCGCGGCACAAGATTGCCGTATGACGGGTATTTCTCTTCAAGGAAGTACCACGGCTTGCCATCCTTGTAAGTCCAGATGCGTCCACCCTCACCACGTGCGGATTCCGACATCAGCCGCAGCTTGTCATCCCCTGGAATGGCGGTCGGGTGAATCTGTATGAATTCACCGTTCGCATATTTGACACCTTGCTGATATACAGCACTCGCCGCTGTACCTGTGTTGATGACAGAGTTCGTGGTTTTACCAAAAATAATACCAGGGCCTCCCGTCGCCAGAATGACGGCATCGGACATGAAGGTCTGGATCTCCATGGACCGCAGGTCCTGAGCACAAATTCCGCGGCATACGCCCTCATCGTCCAGCACTGCCGAGAGGAACTCCCAGTGCTCATGCTTGGTGACAAGTCCTGCGGCTTCATATCTGCGAACCTGTTCATCCAAGGCGTACAGGAGCTGCTGCCCGGTAGTAGCGCCTGCGAAGGCGGTCCGGTGGCGCTTCGTGCCCCCGAACCGGCGGAAGTCAAGCAGGCCTTCCGGTGTCCGGTTGAACATGACGCCCATCCGGTCCATCAGGTGGATAATTCCAGGTGCCGCTTCACACATCGCCTTAACCGGCGGCTGATTGGCAAGGAAGTCTCCGCCATAGACGGTGTCATCGAAATGCTCCCATGGTGAATCACCTTCACCCTTGGTGTTAACTGCTCCGTTAATTCCACCCTGCGCGCACACGGAGTGTGACCGTTTGACCGGCACGAGGGAGAACAGCGTTACATGTACTCCCGCTTCCGCAGCTTTGATGGTGGCCATCAAGCCGGCTAGACCTCCGCCGACAATGACAATACTTTGTTTAGCCATAATCTATCGTCACTCCCTTATTATCCAATGAATGTTCCCAGGGTCTGAAGCAGTGCTTCGCCGCTCGCCTGAAATTCCGCATTACGGAATGCGAACAGCGACCAGATGAACATGATTGATACGATTACGAACAGAACCATGCAGATGTTGGAGGATACGCGCTGCGCACGAGGACCCACCGTTATTCCCCAGCTGACGAGGAACGACCAGAGACCGTTCGCGAAGTGGAACGCAGCTGACAGAATCCCAATCAGGTAGAACACAAAGTACACCGGATTGGTTACAATGTCATGCATAACGCCTCCCAGCTCTTCATGTGATACATGCCCTAACGCTACCTGTACACGAGTCTCATAGAGATGCCAGATGATAAATACAAGAACAATTACCCCTGTAACCCGCTGGAGCAGGTAACGCAGATTCCGCTCGTTGCGGTATCTTCCGTTGTTCGGCGAAGCCTGAAACGCAATGTAGAGTCCATAGATCGCATGGTAGATTAAAGGTAAGAAAATACCAAAAATTTCAAGAATCAGCACTAACGGCAGTCCGTTCAGGAAAGCCACACTATCCTTGAACCCCTGCGCCCCGCCCTCTACGGCAGAAAAATTCGTAATCATGTGTTCCAGAATGAAGAAACCTAGCGGTATAACACCCAGCAGTGAGTGCAGTTTTCTGGAATAAAACCCTTTCATAATTGCGCATACCCCTTTCCGGAATCCATCGTAACCGGCAGTATCAGAGACTGGCCGATACCATGTGAACAACTTGTGTCAGTTTTATGTTACTCCTTTTGAACTTATAATGGAATTGCAATATAATTATTAAATGTTATGTTATTTATGCATAAGGGGGCCTGACCATGTTAGAAGATCTACTTGTCTATATCACAGTGGTAGAGCAATCGAGTCTTAACAAAGCTTCAAAGCTGCTTAACCTGTCCCAGCCCGCCCTGTCACGCAAGATCGCGAAGCTTGAGGAAGAACTGGGGGTTCTGCTCTTCAACCGCAACGGCAAACGTCTGGAGCTAACCCGTACAGGTCAGCTTGTCTACACGTATGCCATCGAGCAAAGGCAGCGTCACGTGCAGTTTCTGGAGTCGATCTCCAGATACAGGCAAGCGGAGCGAAGCGTCCTGACTCTGGGAGCCAGTCTCACCACTATTCAGACTACGCTGCCTCCTCTGGTCGAGGCGCTCATGAATAAATACCCGGATACGGAGCTCAAGCTCGTTACCGGCAAGACTCATGAGATTGTGTCCAGCGTACGGGACAGAAAAGTCGACTTCGGCGTTGTGGCTTCATCCATTGAAGAGCCCGGCCTGCTGTGTATTCCACTCTTTGAGGACCATCTGGAGCTTGTCGTTCCCGTTCAGCACGAGCTGCTGCAGGAAGAACAGATTACGATGGAAGATCTTAGTGGACAGCCGATGATTATTTTCTCCAAAGGAACTTGGTACCGCCGAGTAATTGATGAATTATTCGCAAGACATAATGTCATCCCTGACATCAGAATGGAGATTGATTCCTTCGAGGCCATTGTCCGTCTGCTGCCGACCTGCAAAGCCGCGGCTCTCCTGCCAAGGTCATATCTCCGGGCGCCCCTGCTGGATAAGAATGAAGTGGTCACTATTCCCATGAGGGAGCTGGAACAGACCCGGAGAAGAACGTGCCTGATCTTCGGTCAGAAGACAGATCTGAATGCCGAGACCCGCCAGTGGATCGCCGAGATGAAGAAAACCCTCTCCAGTGCCATTTCCGTGTAAGACGGCTGACTGGCACATAAGAGAGGGGACTTATTCATTCCCTACTATTAACCGATTCCTCGAACTCCTCAATATTCTCGTTGGATCCGATAATCACCATAATATCACCCGTCTGGATCTGGTCCATCGCCGTAGGAGCCACGATGCAGCCGTTCGGCTTTTGAATGGCTACGATGCTGCACCCATAGCGGGCTCTCGGGTTCAGGTCACTAAGCGTCCGCCCATCCAGGGACTGGGGCACCTTCAATTCCACAATGCTGTAATCCTTCGACAGCTCAATATAATCGACCAGATTCGGATTCACAAGCTGATGGGCTACCCGCACTCCCATGTCTCTCTCCGGATAGACTACCTTGTCTACTCCAAGCTTCTCAAGGGCACGCCCGTGAAGCGTGGAGATCGCCTTGGATACCACCGTGCGGATTCCCATCTCTTTCAGCAGAATCGTGGCCATAATACTCGTCTGGATATCGTCCCCAATGGCTACAATCCCGCAGTCGAAATTGCGGATTCCAAGCGACCTAAGCATCTCCTCGTCTGTTGCATCGGCAACGACTGTATGGGTTAAGAAGTCGCTCATATCCGAGACAACCTCTTCATTCCGGTCTACTCCTAACACTTCATAGCCAAGTTCAATAAGCTCCATGGCAAGACTTGAGCCGAAGCGGCCAAGTCCAATAACCACAAATTGTTGTGTCTTCATCATAGGAAAATCTCCTTTTAACCAATTATCATTTTGCCTTCCGGATGTCTGTACAGCTCTTTCTCCTTCTTAGGCCCGAGTGCGTAGGCAAGAGTTAACAGTCCCAGCCTGCCCGCGAACATGGTCAGAGAGATCAGCACCTTGCCGAATACCGTCAGCTTGGCTGTCAGCCCCATGCTGAGTCCCACGGTTCCGAACGCGGAGGTGGTCTCGAACAAAATACTCAGGAAGCTTGCGTCTTCCGTGGCTGAGAGAATCATCGTTACAGCAATAATCAGGAACAGCGCGAACATCGTGACCGTGATCGCCTTATGAATACGCTCCTGTGCAAGGCGGTAGCGGAACAACACAAGCTCCTCTCTTCCCCGGATCATGGCCAGCACCGCGCCGACAAGAATGGTGAAGGTCGTCGTCTTGATCCCTCCACCCGTGGAGCCCGGCGATGCGCCGATAAACATCAGGATAATGATAAAGAACTGGGTCGCCTGTCTAAGAGCGCCGATATCCAGCGTATTGGCCCCGGCTGTTCTCGGAGTAACCGACTGGAACAGGGAGCCCCAAATCTTGCCCCCCCAATCCAGAGGCGCGAGCGTCCTCGAATTCGTGAACTCGAACACGAAGATAACCAGAGTGCCTATCGCAATAAGCACAGCCGTCATTGAGAGCACAACTTTGGAATGAAGCGAGAGCCTCCATTTCGTCCGGCGATTACGGAAGCCGGTTAAATCTGAGATCACGACAAAGCCGATTCCGCCCGATACAATCAGGAACATGGTGACCAGATTAACAACAGGATCATTAACGAACCCGGTCAGGCTCCGGTATTCGCCGAACAAGTCAAAGCCCGCATTATTGAACATCGACACCGCGTGGAAGATGCCGAAGTAGACCGCTTGTCCGACCGGCATCTCAAAGGCCCACCGGATAGAGTAGACCAGCGCGGCGCACAATTCGATCAGCAGGGAGTAGGTTAACACTTTCCGGATAAGCCGGACGATTCCCTCCATCGTATTCTGATTCATAGCTTCCTGAAGCAGAAGACGATCCTTCAAAGAAATTTTGCGTTTGAATACCATAGCGAACAAGGTGGCCATGGTCATGAATCCCAGCCCGCCGACCTGGATGAGCATCATAATGACAACCTGGCCAAATCTGGTGAAGTCCAAGCCTGTATCCCTGACGACCAGTCCTGTTACGCAGGTTGCCGACGTGGATGTGAACAGCGCATCAATGAATGCAAGCGGCCTTCCGCTCGTATTCGAAATCGGGAGCATAAGCAGCAGTGTGCCAAGCATAATAATAGCAGCAAAGCCAAGCACCAGGATTTGGGGCGGGGATAGCTTGGGTATTCTATACTTCAAAACCTGTTCACCTCTTCATTAAGAATAGCAATTGTGTTATCTTTACTGTGGCTTAAGTTTGTTTCATCTATTTACATATTAATATAAATTAAAGGAGTTTGCTCATGAAAGCTGAAAGGCCGATACACAAGCTGCCGCCAAACAACAAAGCTCTATGGATTATGGCCGTCATTGGACTGGCTGTATTCCTGTACATTCAGGTATTTCCTCTCACCTCCAACTCTACAGATGGACTCCAGCAGGAGCGTACTGGTCAGATCATCAGCAAAGAGAAGGCAATACAGGCAGCACATCAATTCACGGAGACCACACTCGGCCTTGACCGCACGGATACGGAGACAAAGCCTCTGGTCACCTACCAATCTGACTCTGAATTCTATGGCTACTTAAGCAAGTCAAATCTGCTTACTGCGTATAATAATAAATATGAGAAGCGATTCCCTTACGACATCTATCGTGTCAGCTTCTCGAATCCCGATTCGCATATCAAGCAGCTTGAAGTAGATGTACATATGACTACGGGCGCTGTTGTTGGCTTTGAAGCCGTTCAGCTGTATTCCCGCAAAGACCGGGAGGTCATGCTGGATCAGAACCAGCCAGTCGCCCTGCAGACTTTGCAGCAGCTGGAAGGGAAGCTGTCTCTGACAGACAAACAGAATAAAGCGATTCCCTATCTCGAGGCCTTAGGCTACCGGGCTCATGAGCTGGACCTGGCCAGCGGTCCGGATGATCTCGGTCTAACCTATCTGGTTAGCAAGCACGTGATTGGTGATGCTCATGCCGAGCTGAGGTTCCAATTCGAGTATGGTCAAGTGTCCTCCATGGAGGCCGCCTTCAGCGTACCTCGGTCTCACCTGGATTATGTAGAATCGCAGACCCGCCTGGCTAACTGGCTCTATTTCGGTGGATACGCGCTGCTCTCCTTCGTGCTTGGAATTCTCGCTATCGTGTATAGCGCAAGAAGCCGTCCGTACGCTTCCTTTGGACGGGGTATTTTCCTGAGTGTATTTTACTTTGCGGTTAACATCTTCTCTGTCATCAATCTGATGCCTATCCTGCAATCTCAGAACATGTCCAAAGGGACGTTCACCATCCTACTTGTGATTCAGTTCCTATTCACACTGATGGTCAGCGCTTCAATCTACTTCTCTCTCGTAGGCGGAGATGGCCTGTGGCGGAAGCAGGGGAACAACATGTGGATGCGCGCCAATGAGCCTGGTTATGGGAGACACGTTCTGAATTCAATGACCCAAGGCTATGCATGGGCCTGCATCCTGCTGGGTGCCCAGTCTGTTATCTTCGTGCTGCTTGAAGGAACGATTCACGCCTGGTCCACAACCGATGCTACCCAATCGACCTATAATATGGTATACCCTTGGTTATTCCCTTTGGTAGCCTGGACTGCGGGCATTGGGGAAGAAGCCGTATACCGGTTGTTCGGCATCCCAATACTGAAGAAAATATTCCGCAGCGTCTGGATCGCCAGTCTGATCTCGTCCTTAATCTGGGCGTTCGGCCATACGCTGTATCCCATCTATCCCGTCATCTCAAGACCGATAGAGCTGGCCTTCATTGGCTTGTTATTCAGCTTCATCTTCCTACGCTCGGGTTATATAACTGTTCTTTTCGCCCATGTTATCTTTGACAGTATTCTCATGGGGCTAAGCCTAATGATCATGGGGGGTATTGGTAATATCCTGACAGGCATTTTCTATATTCTGCTCCCTGGAGTGGTAGGTTACTTGATCTATGTATTCAAGCGGCGGCGAGAGCCGGGACTGCCTACCTTTGTCCAGGAAGATTAATAACTTGGCACAATCGCGTTCTCATTCACCAACAAGACTAAAGCAGGCCACCTAAGGTAAATTCCCAGGTGGCCTGCTTACTTATTTAATAACACGGCTCTGTTCAAGTTAAATGTTGATTTTTGATACCTATCCGAATTCTTAATATAATCAATATAAGAACAAGTATTCGGGGAGAATGGTAAAAGGAGGAATAGTTATGACAAATAACGTAAAACAGAGAAGAATAATTCTAGACTTAGCAGTTACTTTAGATGGCTTTATTGAAGGGAAAAATGGAGAAGTTGATTGGTGCATTATGGAGCCTGATATGGGGTTTACTGATTTCTTAAATCAAATTGATACAATTTTATATGGTAGAAAAAGCTACGATTTATGGGGAAGATATATTCCAGAAAATGAAGCCCCTGATACCGAAAAAGAAATTTGGAAATTGGTTCATAGTAAAAAGAAATTTGTTTTTTCCAGAACACAAAATGAGATCGACAATCAAGCAGTATTTATAAATGATAATATTCTTGAAGAAGTAAATAAATTGAAGAAAAAGTCTGGTAAAGACATCTGGCTATATGGGGGAGCGAGTCTCATTACAACTTTTATCAATTTGCGGCTTGTTGATGAATTTAGATTATCTATTCACCCAGTTGTTTTGGGAGAAGGAAAACCATTGTTTATTGATTTAAAACAGAGGATACATTCAAAAATGGTTAATACAAAAACATTTTCCTCTGGCGTTGTGCAAATAATTTATCATTCAAATGGTAACTAAATAATCTTCCACTCCAAAGATGTGTTGTAATAAATATTATAGTGTAATACTCGACAGTAGTTTCACCTATTGAACTAAAGGGGAACCCACTAATAATGGGTTCCCCTTATATTTTGGAATTATCAAAATTAAATTTTAACAGAGCCAATAACATAAATAATAAATATTTCAGCTTGCAGCATACTACGGAGTTACACTCTCTTCTTCGTCCCGGAGAGCAGCTATAATCTGTCTGGCAAGCTTATCGCCTATGGATAATGGCCGGAAATCTTCAATGGAAGCTTCTTTGATCTTCTTCAGAGAACCGAAATGCCTCAGCAGTGCCTTTCTCCGCTTCTCTCCAATCCCCGGAATCGAATCCAGACGCGAGGTCACCATTGACTTGCCCCGCTGTTCCCGGTGGAAGCTGATCGCAAAGCGGTGAACCTCATCCTGTATACGCTGCAGAAGGTAGAACTCCTGGCTGTCTCTGGGAAGGTTAACCGGCTCCGCCGGATCTCCGATCATGAGCTGGGCTGTCTTGTGCTTCGTATCCTTCACCAGACCGCCTACGGGAACGAATAGTCCCAGCTCATTCTCCAGAACATCAATAGCCGCAGAGATCTGCCCTTTACCGCCATCGACCACAATCAGATCGGGAAGCGGCAGGTTCTCCTTGAGCACCCGCTCGTACCGTCTGCGGATGACTTCGCGCATGGTCTCGTAGTCATCCGGGCCCTGCACGGTCCGTACTTTGTATTTCCGGTATTCCTTCTTATCGGGCTTGCCATCCGTAAATACTACCATAGCAGATACCGGATTGGCGCCTTGAATATTGGAGTTGTCAAATGCTTCGATTCGCCTCAGCGAGGACAGACCGATCCAGTTACCCAGACTTTCCGAGGCTTTGGACGTGCGTTCCTCATTCCGTTCAATCAGGCGGAACTTCTCGTTCAGGGCTACCCGGGCATTCTCGACACCCATCAAGACCATTTGGCGCTTGAGTCCGCGCTGCGGCACATAGACCTTGATTCCAAGCCACTGCTGCAGTGAAGCCGCCCCGCCAACCGCGTCCGTCAGTCCGGAAGCCGCCCGATCTGATGACATTAAGTCTGCGCCCTCGGCACCCGTCTTATCGTCAGCATCCGGCTCTTCGGCTGATTCTGCCGGCTCTGTACTGGATAACTCACCACCAGCCGCATCCTCTTCCGAGATTTTGGCCGCAAGCGCTTCGGCCGAGAGAAACAGGGGCTTGGCCTCATTCACAGAGGGGACATCATTATCAGCAGCAGCCGCAGTGCTTTCTCCCTCACCTGGTTCGCCGTCCGTCTGCTGCTCGCGTTCTTCCCGCTCCTCGCTCTCCTCCATACCCGGCAGCAGAATCTCCTGCGGCAGAGCCGGATTATCGCTGTAGTACTGGGTTACGAAAGAGAGGAAGTCAGAGTAGGCATCGCCATAGAACGGAAATATGGAGGCATGACGTTCGATCATTTTACCCTGGCGCATGTACAGAATCTGTACACACATCCACCCTTTGTCCACAGCGAATCCGAAGACGTCGCGGTCTCTGGAGTCCGCCATGGATATCTTCTGCTTCTCCATAAGCGCATCGATATTAATGATCTGGTCACGAAGCTCTTTGGCTCTCTCGAAATACAGATCCTCCGCCGCCTCTTCCATCTTGCGCCGAAGCTCTTTCTTAATCTCCTCATGTCCACCGCTCAGGAAGCGTGTAATTTCCTGGGAAATCTCGTCATATGATGTCCGCGGAACCTCCTGTACACAAGGAGCCATACACTGTCCCATGTGATAGTACAGGCATACCTCCTTCGGCATAACATTACACTTCCGAAGCGGATACATCCGGTCCAGCAGCTTCTTGGTCTGATGGGCCGCATATCCATTCGGATAGGGGCCGAAGTACTTCGCTTTATCCTTAAGTATCCGCCGGGTCACTTCCAGGCGCGGATGCTCTTCATTCGTTATTTTGATATACGGAAAAGTCTTGTCATCCTTCAGCAGCACATTATAGCGCGGCATATGCTTCTTAATCAGATTGCACTCCAGAATGAGTGCTTCCATGTTGCTTGCAGTTACAATATATTCGAAATCACGTATCTCGGTCACAAGCCGCTGCGTCTTCCCGTCATGACTGCCCCTGAAGTAGGAGCGGACACGATTCTTCAGCACTTTGGCTTTGCCGACATAGATGATGGTGCCTTCTTTGTTCTTCATTAAATAACAGCCTGGAAGGTCTGGAAGAAGAGCAAGCTTATCGTTGATCGCTTCGAGTGCCTTCTCCTGCTCATTCCATTCCTGGATGAAATCGTCCACACAACTCTCTCCTCTCCGCTTGAAATCCTGCCCTGAGCGGGATGGACCTTACCTTACAATGTCTTGCAATCAACGAAAGAAAACGCCCCCGGGGCATACCGGAGGCGTCTTTGCTTACAAGAACAGATTACTGATGCTTTGCAAGCAGATTCTTAAGGGACTCTTTGGAGTTCAGACCGACAACCTTATCGACCGGCTGGCCGTCTTTGAAGAAGATCAATGTAGGAATGCTCATCACGCCGAAACGGGAAGCCGATTCAGGATTCTCGTCCACATTCACTTTTGCAATCTTAACGTCTACCTCACTTGCCAGTTCATCCAGAATTGGAGCCAACATTTTGCAAGGACCGCACCAAGGCGCCCAGAAGTCAACAAGTACAGTTCCTTGTCCTTCTACTTCAGTACTGAAGGATTGATCCGACACATTTACGATAGCCATGTATATCTCCTCCTTATGGTTTAGAACATCATATGTTGTAGATAAGTCAGTCCATGAATGGAATTAAAGCTTAAGTTCCTTCCATATAGCGACAAATTAAGTATACCACATTTTTTTAGTAAATGGGAAACAGTAAGAGCCTGTTGTTCTTTACAAATGTTTTGGCGTTTGGTTATACTAATAATAACCCAAAACGGTTTTGTCTATGACTATTTTTATGGATTAATTTTGACGAGGAGGCCCCGGCGCCATGGAGACCCCAATTCGCGTGAATGACCCGCGGCAGCACATTAACGAAGAACCCCGTAATGACTTTGGCGATCTCATGCTCGGCTTCACCGGCATGTTCGCGCTGATGTTTGTAATTTTCTTCGGCATGGTTATTTGGAAGTTCATTGCCAGCTAAGGCCCGCCAACTGAAATTTAATAATGATGAAGAATAAGCGAACACCTTCCACGTAGAAATACGACAGGAAGGTGTTTGTTCTTTGTATAGGGGGAACGAATTGTCGTCTCACTATACTTTATTAACATTTATAATACGTACCACTACCTACTAAAAAAACCTGCCCGCTCCTTGCTGGAGTCAGGCAGACCTGGGCGACCGCCCTGTTCACTTATCTTCGGCTTCCCCGCTTGTTAGTTCCATTCACGGTTACCACATCCACGAATGGGGCTATCCGGTCCATGAGCCGCTGGCCTTTGTGAGCTTCTTCCCCATCCTTGCTGGTGAAGCTTAGGTGCTTCTCCAGAGCCTTAAGATCATAGTTCGAGGTGTAAAAGGTGGGCTTGCGGTTCATACGGTAGTTCAGGATCGCCCCCATCACATGGTCGCGGACCCAAGGATTCAGGTTCTCCGCCCCGATATCATCAAAGATCAGCAGATCCGCTTCCTTCATGATCTCTACCGTCTCCTTCAGCTTCTGGCTGTCCTGGAGCATAGACTTCAGATCCTCCACAAATTCCGGCATATATACAATAACGCCCGAATGCCCTACTTTGGCCAATTCATGCAGCAGATAGGTCATCAAGAAGGTCTTGCCTGTCCCAAAATGGCCAACAAGATACAGTCCATGCGGGGACAAACCGTTCTCCCGGGTCTCATTGATATACCGGAACACCTGAGCTACCGCAGGCGAACGCATGCTATCCTTGGACATGATCTCTACCATGTCATAACCTTCCTGCAACGCCCGCTCATCCACATAAAAGCTGTGAATCCGCTTCTTCACCTCAAGCTCCCGTTGCCGAGTGAGATGCTTCGGACAAGGAACCTGCCTGTCGTACAACTGGGCTCTGCCTGTCACAGTCTCCACAGTAAGCCGGGTGAAATGCCCCTGAAAATCATTGGGGCAGAGATCCAGCCCCGGACAAGCGCTGCAGTGCCGGTTGTCATTCACATATTGATATAACTTGCTGAGATTCAGCGTGAGCTGATTCTCACTAATTTCGGGATATTGGGAACGCAGCTCCTGGACCAGAGGATCATGGAGCAAATCATTCAAGATTTGCTCCGAACGGCGCCGAAACTGCGGACTTTTCATCTGTTGAAGCATTTCCCCCAAAGATTCCATGTACTCACCTTCAATCTGTTCCATTCTCAAATTCCGTTGTTCTTACCCGCCTGCATCATTTCGGCCATCTTGATCAACTCGGCAAACTCTTCTTCCGATACGCCGCCGTCCTGATCCGTACCGGTACTCTGCACAATAGGAATCTCCGGCTTCAGCCTGGCATTTCTGGAGTAAGGCCTTGCCCGGCCTGCTGGAGCACCCGCGGCAGCCGTCTCGTTCTTGACCTTCACTTTAGCCTGTTCCCGGATATAATGTACGGCCTTCTCATACGTGTTAACCTGCTTCATCAGCATATTGGAAGCAATCGCGTTCACGAAGTTACGGTTGATCCGCTGTTCTCCACCTGAGGTCAGAAGAGCCATCAAATAATGGATCAGCACATTGATAACTTCACTCGGCAGCTTATAATTGTGATCAATGTTCTCGAATATATCCAGTAAATTATCCGGTATTGCGCCAGGGAAAAAGGTCTTCAGCAGCCTAGTATAAGGCTCATTCCGCAGCATCATATTATATTGGTGAATATCGCATTTCTCCATGAACTGAGGCGGTACCTCGACATAGAATTCCATCTGCACCGCATGCTCCAGCGGAGCCTCGTTCGTACCGGCATGCTCCTGCTGTCTAAGCGAGATCACCTTGCCGCCCTGAACCTGACGCTCACCCTTCCGTTTCTTCTCCTGCCTGAAGAAGAGATTGGCCCTGCGCTCAAGCTCCTCCTGCAGAATACGGCCATCCGGATCAAAGATATCGTCTTCGTCCAGCAGCCGGCACAGATCCTGAACGGATAGCTCATACTTGCGGGCCACGTAATTCACGGTGCCCAGCTGTTCTGTATTATAACGGAGTCCTTCTACATAAGTGCGGTTAGCGGAATTGCGCGGAAAGCGCAGAATAATATCCGCATAATTGAACCCCTCTTCTTCAGCAATCCTGAGACCGGGTTGTCTGGAGATTGAGACTTCAGCAATCGCCTGCTCCAGCTCATAATCAATAGAGTGGGCATTCAGTTCGAAAATCTCGTAGAAAGGAACGGAAATATTCTCCTTGTTCATGGAACGGCCGGGGAAATCCCCATTCTCTTTGCTCCACAGCTGTTCCTGAAGAGAGAGCACGGCAAATTTGCCAATCTTGTCTCTCAGCAGAAGCGTCAAATGCTGGGTCTTGAAGAATTCGGCCGGGGACAAAGGGGCTTGAAGTTCATATTCATATAAATAATCATCATTCTCCGGCAAATAAATCCGGCTGGTCTGCAGCAGTCCAACAGCTTCCAGCTTGGAGGTCAGCTCAACCAGAAGCTTTCTGCCCTTCTCGCTTGGCTCAAGTCCAAGTGTTAGGAACAAGCGGCGCTGCTGCTCTACCGGGGAATAACCGACTTTCTCCATCGGTACCTGCTGAACGAGAAGATGATAAAGTGAAATCGCAAAAGCGCCTACCATAGGCTGATAGACTTGACTTAGCATAGTTCCGTCTACGGTGCCAAGACCGAAATCGCGATATACGCAGAAAGAATGATTTTCTGAAAAATGGTGTAAATTAGTGATCCGCATAACCTATCGCTCCTTCTCGTGGCCAAATGTAGACTTTATCTATTCTAGCACAAATCTCTCTGACCGGAATCGTTAAAAGATTACAAAATTCGCCGATATTGGCTGATTACAAGCGAGCGATTCATGGATCACGTCTCTTTTGCCAATTATTCGGGCTTGTGCAAATCTAAGTAGACTTCCTCTATAAAAGCACGGGCTCCTCTATTATGTGAAACGCTGCTTTCGCAAGACAATATGGCAGCAGTGAGATAGACAAATAGACTGCACCTGTCAGAATGCAGTCTGTTCACATTTGTATTTGAACCCAGTTAAAACATCTTATATCCGCCAAGCCGTAGCTTCTGAATAGTCCAGCCGCTGAGAATAGCCCCTGCAAGCCCTGCAACCGCTGTCAAGTAATCCACCACACGGAAGGATTGAAGATAGGCTCCCATAGGCTGTGTATGATCCCATAACGAGTATACGACTATAGGCAGTATTACGATGATGAAGATGTAGCTAGGAAACCATGTTGTCTTCATCAACATATTTAGAATAAATCCGATGCCGAACATCATGACAAAAAACAATACCATGAGTATAAAAACGATGATAAATCCCAATCCCATGACGCTTTCGTGCTCCCCTCTATCAACACTAATGTCAGTGTACTAAAAAATTGCAGACCCTGCAATGAAGTTTGTGAAGACCTGATGAAGCCATTTGCCCGCCCAGCCTCAATTAGCTACAATGGAACAAGAGCATGAAATAATTAGGAGTGATAAGATGAACGAGGCAGCTTTAACACTAGAAGGATGGTACGCGCTTCATGATTTCCGCGCCATGGATTGGACCGCCTGGAAAGCAGCGGATGACGAGGAACGTGCCGTAGCTCTGGATGAACTACACGTGTTTTTACAAGAATGGGGAGCGGTTGAAGAAGCCGGTACAGGAAGCACCGCAGTATATTCAATCATTGGACAAAAGGCTGACTTCGTGTTCATGTTCCTTCGCGAATCGCTTGAAGAGATCAACCGCTTGGAGACAGCTTTCAATAAAACCACCTTTGCCGAGTATACTACCAAAGCTTACTCCTACGTCAGCGTAGTGGAGCTAAGCAATTACCTCGCTTCAGGCGAGGGAGATCCGCGGCAGAAACCGGAAGTTATTGCCCGGCTTCAGCCTGTACTTCCCAAGTCCAAGCACATCTGCTTCTATCCTATGAACAAGAAACGTGAGCTTGCTGACAACTGGTACATGCTGTCGATGGAAGAACGCCGCAATTTGATGCGCAGTCACGGCCTGATCGGCCGCGGGTATGCCGGCAAGGTGAAGCAGATCATCACAGGTTCTGTTGGTTTTGATGACTGGGAATGGGGCGTAACCTTGTTCGCGGATGATCCTCTTCAATTCAAGAAGCTGGTCTACGAGATGCGCTTCGATGAAGTCAGTGCAAGATACGGAGAGTTCGGCAGCTTCTATATCGGCAATCTGCTGACTGATGAATTATTCGCTGAGATGCTCAAGCTGTAATAGGGATTTTTCTCTGCATATAATAAGGGTGCCATAGGAACATTATTGTTCCCATGGCACCCTTTTTGAATAACATACAGGTTAACCGTATCTTAGCCTCAGCTTAATCCTCATCCTCTTCCTGCTCCAGCCGCTTCAGAGATTCGAGGAACTCCGCCGTGGCCCGGTCCCGGTCCCTGCTTTTTTCCTTTAGCCGTTCAATTGCAGGAAGAATCAAGGTATCTATTTCCTTCTGTACATGGTAGGCCAGGTCATAGCGCTGCTGACTCTCCAGGAAGGATCCGGCTTCGATCAGTCCGTTATAACGATCAAGCTCGTCACGTGTGAGCAATCCGCGTACCTGAACACTGCAATGCCGCATCTTAGAAGAACCTTCCTTTTCTCAGGACTAGCGGAATACCGCCAATAATGAACAAGTAACGCAGATCTACCAGTTTCTTGAGCTGTGCTGCCTTCCATCCCTTGAACTTCCTGGTTCCCACCGCTCCTATTGCTTCCCGCTTACCTAATGAAGCTACCGTTCCTTTATTACTGAAGACGAACTTCTTAAGCTGCTGATTGCGGATGGAAGCCACGACGTTATGCGCACAAGTCACTCCCTGCTGCATGGCAATCTGGGCCGTTGGAGGATAAGGTCTGCCTTCCTCATTGAACATTAGCGAATTGTCTCCAATTATGAACACATGCTCATGTCCAGGAGCCCTCAGATATTCGTCAATCTTCACCCGGCCCCGCATGGTCTCAAATCCGGCGCCCTCTACCAACCGATTGCCCCGGATTCCTCCCGTCCAAATGACCGTCGCTGACTTGATCTCTTCGTCCGTTGCCAGGATAACGCCCTTGGATGTGCATTCCTTGATCGCCGTTCCTATCTTGAAGGTAACTCCCTTCTTCTGGAGAACATTCATCGCATATTCCACCAGTTCCGGATCAAAGCCTGGAAGCGCCGTTGGGGCGGCCTCCACATTGTAGATATGTACCAGGGATGGATCCACATCATACTCCTTGCATAGGTCAGGAATCCGGTCAGCTAACTCGGCAGCGAATTCGATCCCGCTAAAGCCAGCTCCGCCAATGACGAAATTAA
This sequence comes from Paenibacillus sp. YPG26, assembly GCF_023704175.1. Taxonomy (NCBI): domain Bacteria; kingdom Bacillati; phylum Bacillota; class Bacilli; order Caryophanales; family Paenibacillaceae; genus Paenibacillus; species Paenibacillus sp. YPG26. The sequence continues at coordinate 3,081,810 of NZ_CP084530.1, forward strand.
GCCGGTCCTTCCGGTTCTCATCGATCTTATACTGGGCGAATTGATATTCAATGTGCTGACGAATCAGGCGCACGGAGTTAATACTGCGAATCGTCATCGCATGCTCTGCAAGCCCCGGAATCCCGAACGATTCGGGCTCACCACCAAGAGCAATGATCAAATAATCATAAGATAACGTTCCGTCCTCCAAGATGACTTTTTTATCATATAGACGAATTTCCTGCACATTAGATTTAACCAGGTCAATCTTGAATTCATCAATCAGCTTGGAGATCTGGACTCGTGTATGATCTATGGATTCCGTTCCTGCGGCAGGCATGTGCAGATGTGTTGTGAAATAATGATAATCATGGCGATTCACGAGGGTTACGTCAGCTTCGTTATAATTCAACTCCTTCTGGAGCTTCTGAGCGGTGAGTATCCCACCGTATCCAGCACCCAGAACGACGATTTTAGGTATGGAACTCATGATTTGTTCTCCTTCCAACTGCTTCAATCTATATTTGTTCAGAACGCCAAAATTATTTGTGAAATTATACACTTGAAACTTCAGGGTATTGCCACCTAAAAATGAACATCTTAATAGTACTCTTGCACATCTGAGCTGTATTCAGCTTCGTTTTTCCTCAAATTTGCAAAATTTGGGCTTTTGACTCTTTTGAATAATAAAGGCTTTAAAGTAAAAGATCAAGTCTTTATTTCAGGGGCATTTGTGCATGTTCTTAGGCATTATGCGGATGGTTTCTGAGTTATTTCAGAAAAATTTGCAAGAAAAGAAAGCATCATTATAATTAAGTGGTATTGACTTATGTCTATTTTTGGAGGTGCTTAGTTATGTCTGACCTTAATCAAAGCAATGACTTCACAGATCTGCTGATTATCGGCGGCGGTCCTGCGGGCATGTTTGCTGCCTTTTACGGCGGTATGCGTCAAGCATCCGTGAAATTGATCGAGAGCATGCCTCAGCTTGGCGGGCAGCTTGCCGCGCTCTATCCTGAGAAATATATTTACGATGTTGCCGGCTTCCCTAAAGTTACAGCTCAGGAGCTTGTTAATAATCTAAATGAGCAAATCAAGCATTTCAATCCGGATATCCGCCTTGAAGAGAAGGTTATCAATGTAGAGAAAAAAGATGAATGCCACTTCATCGTCACAACCAATCAGGGTGAACACCATGCGCGTGCAGTAATTATTACCGCGGGTGTTGGGGCGTTCGAGCCCCGCCGTCTTGAGCTGGAAGAGGCTGCCCGGTTCGAAGGCAAGAACCTGCATTACTTCGTAAGTGATCTCAGCAAATTCGCCGGCCGCAAGGTTCTCATTAGCGGTGGAGGAGATTCCGCAGTAGACTGGGCGCTTATGCTGGAGCCTATTGCCGAGCAGGTTACTCTTATTCATCGCCGGGATAAGTTCCGGGCCCATGAGCACAGTGTTGAGAACCTTATGTCTTCAAGTGTTCAGGTCATTACACCAACCGAGATCACGGTTCTTCACGGAGATGACACCATTGAACGTGTGGTACTCACCCACACCAAATCAAATGAGACCCAAGAGATTGAAGTAGATGATGTTATTATCAATTTCGGATTCCTCTCTTCCCTCGGTCCAATCGCAGAGTGGGGCATTAACATTGAGAGCAACTCCATTGTTGTGGATTCGCGAATGGAGACTTCTGTTCCCGGCATTTTTGCAGCGGGAGACATCACTACCTACCCGGGCAAATTAAAGCTAATCGCCGTAGGCTTCGGTGAAGCCCCTACAGCAGTGAATAACGCCAAAGTCTATATTGATCCATCCGCCAAGCTATCGCCTGGACACAGCAGCAATCTCAAGCTCTAGATGGAATCTATAGAAGTCCTGGACATCTGAGCTCGTTTAGTCCACCTGAACACATGTTATAACACAATGAAGGGTATCTTAACTTCTGGACACATTCGTCAAGAAGGAGAGATACCCTTGTCTTATATATGCTCACTATGTAACGGCCTGTTCAATCTGTCATTAGGTTGTCCAACTTGTGGACAACTCCTTGAGGATTGCGGGAGAGTTGAAGATTATAAAGGTCCCTATAGTCCCTACAATTCAGCTGATCAATACTCCGGGGCCGCTTCCGAACAGGCAGGCTGCGAACATATCGTGAGCTGCCAGTACTGTGGGGGACAGTATATCTACTGCGTGGATCTCCACCGGAACCTAATGTAGTACAAGCCCCGCCTGTGTACTAAGCTTTCTCTTCTGAATTTCGGCTAACAGGAGTGCGATGAATTCCCTGTCTAGTTGGAGCTCTTTGGCCAAATGGTAAGAATCCAGCAGCATTTCATCTGTTAATGTCGCCATAACTATCACTCCTTCCTAAAATTTTCCTGTAATTATCATATCAACAATAAAGTGACAGAACAAGCGTTCTTGTTATCCACATATTGTTGTGGAAATCCTGTGAATAAGTTGTTAGTAATCCCCCAATATCTTGGTAGACGGGTTAGGATAGTGTGGATAAAAGTTATTCACAGGACTATACATGGCTGTAAATCTTCAAAAATATTTTTTTACAGTCTTTTGCAGGCTTTATACAGCTTTCCAATACATTAACCTGACCTAGAGCTTAATAAACCTGTTTTATCCTAATTTGTATAAAGTTATTACTGGGGACGGGTATTAACTTCAAATATCCAGATACGTCCCTGTGTGTCTATTCCATAATCAAATCCGAGGATACCGATGCCTGGAAACCTTTGTTCCAGAATATCTGTGCATCTGCTTGTCAATTCACGCATCCTCCGCCGCTCCCGTCTTCCAGAGGAAGATGAACCGGATCTTGCCAAAGCCTCCCTCGCCGGAAGCTGGGTTCCCCCTTTGCACAAATTAGTCACGAACAGGCCGGGTCTGGCAAGCCTCCCAACCATGGCACGGTATTCCCAGCCTTTTGCGCCCTTGGCCACTTTCACTCTATAATCTATAGGTCTTCCCGCAATGGTTGCCAGTTGAATTCCCTGCTGTATGATATACGGACGTCTGACTTTGATCCGGCTCAGCGACCTCTCCATGGCTTCAAAGCTTCTGAACGACCGCGTATCCGCCATATGTGTAATAGAATAACCGCCGCCGCTGGATACGACCTTAATTACCCCATAACCCCCACCGCCCCGTATGGGCTTGATTACCACCATCCTGTGCTTTTGGAGCATCCGCTTCATATTAGACGCACTATACATGCTTGTCTGTGGAATATGTCTCTGAATTCGCTTGTCTGTAAGAAGCGCCTCTGTCTTAAGCCACTTATTGGCCAGCTGTCTTCCCGCCATCGACCTCTCTCCTTTCTCTGTCCGAAGGTTCGTACTTATGGTTATAACTACTCAAAACAGGACTTTTGTTCTTGTATCTATGTCCACCTGACCGCCTAATTTCAAGAAATCCGGCTGTTGTCCGCTTTCTAAGGGATTATTGCATCGTTTATACTCTTTTCAAACAAATCGTTCTGGTATATAGTAGACCCGTACCTACAGTTAATAGGGGGATTCTTCTGTTGGAGCAGTTGTTCGGAATTCTTTATTGGGTTGCTATGATTGCGATGTCTACTGTGCTCGTTGCAGTTACGATCGCGGTATTTGCCATAGGCGTGCGGTTCTTCAGGGATTCCCGAAGAGGCCTTGGCGCATCTTGTATGGCTTTCTCCATCATCACCGCCGGAATGATCTATCTAATGCTGAACAAACAATTCTTCTAATTGCAAGTCCTGTAAAACTTATAGTAAAGGAGTCAGGGAATGAACCATACATTAACCGCAGATATCGATTTCTTCGCTGCGGCGCTGTCCCAGAAGGTCATCTCCGCCTGGCAGGAAGATGAAGCTGGTGTATATTGTGAAATTGGTCGTGGTATAGTTGAGAAATATTGCTCGGATTATGTTCGTATCCGTAATATAGAAACGGGTAAGCAGTCGCATTACGCCCGCGATATAACGATGTTCAGCACTGCTGAATAGTTAATTATGAAGTCCCTCCGGCATCTCGGAGGGACTTCGTAATTAACGCTTACTCAAACTATACATCGAGATGTGATCATGCTCGTTAACACGCAAAACAGACTCCGCGCGGTGCGCGAAGCCTTGTTATTTCAGGGGCCTTATTATCAACAATAAATAAACGAGCGTTTCATTTGAAGAATCTAGCGTATGTATTGTTTACAAATTATTATCCTTTGGCAAATCAAAACTCTCAAGGCTGTCGTATAATTCTTTTTGTATAGAATATTTCCTAGCAAGTTGATACGGAACTGTGTAATCACCGATGACGTTATCCAAAACCTTTTCCAGGTCTACGTCCTTAACCTGCTCACGGCGCCACGAAATATACACTCCATCATTTTCTCCGCCGCTAACATTGTCGATATTCACGGATACTGATACTTCGTATACCTTAGGGTTATTAAATAGGATTTTAGAGTACGCAATCAGAGAGCCGCCATCTATCTTTACGAAGTCCTTAGAGTCCCAAAATGCTCCGGGATTAACTGTGATCTCTATGTACTCCCCTGTTGTGTCCGAACTTGCTGCAAACCTCCTGAAAGTTGTCTCATTTAGAGGGATAGACACAGCAGTTACCTCATTCGCAAGCGCCTTACGTACATTTTCCTCAGTCACGTCCGCTTTGGACCAATCGAATGCCGGTTCTTCTACTCCTGGTTTTGTCACTTCTTTTGCAGTAACAGAAGTTGTGGATGTAGTATCACCAGATACTGGCGCTTCCTCGCTGTCACCCTCAAAAAATTTAAATAACCCAAATATAATTAGGATGAGTATTAAAAGGAAAACACCCTTATTTTTGGATCTATTGTACCATTCCACAAATCCTCCCCCTCACCCCCTAAATATTACGATGTACCTGGTCCGCTGTCACTACAAACAAAGAAAGCGCCCTCCAACGTAATCCCTACGTAACTATATTCAAGAACCCGCTAGAGTGCTAGCGAATTCAAACGTTTCTAAAGAGTGGGCAGTTGTTGAAGTGGAACTCCAGGGACCGTCCTCAGTTGATCCGCCGAATAATCCAGATTTTCCAATATCAGGAGACAGGGCTATGTTAACTATCACCCTAGTTAACGGCATGGAAAAAGAATACGATCTCTCTTCCCAAGAAGTTTCTGATTTTATTAAGTGGTACGATGCGAAAGACTCTGGAAACGGCCCAGCAAAGTATGCTTTCATCAAAACGTGGAATAAAGGCCCGTTCGGTAAGCGCACAGAGTGCGTAATCTTCAATAAAATTCTTACGTTTGAAGTCAGCGAGTATACGTCAAGTAAATAGGACAAAAAGAAAGAGCCCGTTAGTAGGGCTCTTTTTAAGTTGCGTTTATTTCCTTAACGCTAAACAGCTTTAATAGTCATGTCGGGTTCCGTTGCGATCGCGAAAAAATAGGCAGCAGCGCATGGCAGAAGGTCATTAACTAGTCGTAAGCGACGTATGGGTGACCGGCTATAAGAAAGCGGAGTTCGGATTGCTGGCGGCTGTCCCGGCAGATAGTAATGTCAAGATACGTCACGTCGGCATTAAGGTTTATAAAGCCGCTCGAAACGTAAAGGCGCGGCATGCTGCTTGTTTTTACTTTGTAGTTACTTCGAAAAAAACAGCATAGACGCTTAAAAAAAATATTCACAAAGATTCTGTAGGTCTGCCCATATTTAAGATGAGTCTATGATTTTCTCCTGATCGCTACGAAATTTTTCAGTATTAAGCAAAAAACTGATTAGGCAAAATACTCGATCAAAATAGATCACAGTCTACACTTAGTTAAAGTGCGAAATAGTTTACACCTTACTTTCAAATGAAAACACACTAATATATTATTTTCTCTTAAACTTCAAAATAAGGTTTGTGATAGAAATAACAGCTATAACTCCCAGTAGTATATTAGTGAATTGTAAAGTACTTGTAAGGTGTTGGATACTGTCAGTTGTGTCAGGCAAGTTTAAGTTAATGCTATCTGCTATTCTACTGATATTTTGAGACATACCAGTTATATATTGAACCCACTCTTCATCTTGCATTCCCATGACACCTCCTTTAATTATAAAATTTTACCATATAAATAGTAAAATATCAATATATTTACAAAAAAAGATACATTATATACTATATTTGGAATTTAAACCAAATTACAAAAGGAGAGTGTTGTAATGAGAATCAGTAAAGTAATCCCATCTGTAATTCTTGCTTGTACTGTTCTAGCCACACCAGTAAGTAGTATTTTATCCCCAGTCGTAGCATCAGCAGCTGCGTCTGAATCGTCTTCTTCTGAAGTATCTAAGTTAAAGCTTTATGATCTATATGTAAACGTGCCATATACAGAAGATGAATATTCTTTTGTAAGAACTGAAAATTCTAAAGAAGTAAGAATTGATATTATTGATAAAGCAACTGGTAAGAAAGTTGATGCTTATGGAGAATTGATCCCTACTACTAGTAAAAACAAGTCACAATCCCAAACACAAGCTAGTGGATATTATGAAAACAGAACTGTTTATAAAGATAAGGTTCTTGATGATTTTGCTACAGTACGTATAAATCTCAATCTCAATTTATATTTCACAACAGGTAGTTCTTTTGGGCAAATAAACAAAGTCAATGGAGTGAATCTTGTTGCTGCGTCTAGCGGGCTTTATACTATAGCAGACCCTGCTATTTATGCCGATTCTGCGACTGGTAGTTATCCAACAGGCAGCATATCAGTTTCCGGATCAGGGGTGGTTGATACTACAACTTCTAGCTCTGGTGGTGTTAGTTTAGGGGTACTGGGCTATACGGTGGGTACAGATCAGCATTTTAGAAAACCTTTCGATGTAGAATGGACTTATTCACTTTATTAATTGCAATTCCCAAATTTTGTTTGGGAGTTTCGTATAAACGGATCCTATAGAAAAGAGTCCTAGTGTTTGAATGAAATGCATCCCTTAAAGTAGAACATTGGAACCCTCCTGGGTAAAACCGATGAATTTTAAGAGGTGCTTTTTTATGTCCATCAAAGGAATGAAATTTAAAACTTACACATTGGAGACAGAGTTGGAGGCTATTCGAATGAATGTGGAGATGGGGAGCATTTGCCACCTATACCCTTCCAAGGAGGAAAAGTGGACCTATCGTCAGATTACCGATAAGCTTGGGATCCAAGAAAAAGACCGTGTCAAGAAATGGATGAGAAAATACAGGCAGCAAGGAAATTACGGATTACTCGACCAACTTTGAAGAATTATGAAAGATTCCTGAGTACAGTGAATAGTCTGTGTCGGAATGGCCTTTAAACCAAACATAAGACTTTTCGTCCTTATACTCCTTAACTGGATTTATAATATTGATCCAGTTTTGAGAAAAGTCCATGTTTGGCCCCCCTTGAGTATTAGATTTTTTTGTTAACGGATTGAACTCGATAAGCTCGTCCCCTTCCAATTGGTTAAAGATCGCCTTAAGCGTACGAATCCGTATATTGATGGTAGTATCGGAAAGCCCGACGCGTTGGTTCTCTGCTGATACGTACTTATGTCCTTCATAGCGTACCTTATCTTATTTCATATACGAAATGTGATCGCGAATTATTTGCGTAGTTATCGCGGCTACTTCCTCGATATCCGGATAAAACTCGCGCAGCAAGATAATAAAATAACCGTAATGCTTCGTATAATCCTGCAGCGTCCTCTCACGAAGTCCTTCCGTCCTCTTAGCGCTAATTACAAAGTCAATCGCCTGTTCAAGTCCTATCGCCGGATATTCGCGTTCTACTCTTGTCGCTCCATTAGGTACGCGTCGTTCCCGCTTCTTCAGTGCCATACAAAAAGACCTCCATTAACGTATAGTTCGCGACTAATACGTGTGGAGGTCGTAATTAACAATCCATAAGCGGCCGTTTTGGGGTTGTTATTTTGCATCAATCGGGATTGCGGACGCTCAAATTACCGTTGTTATCCGCAACCCCGAACATCTGTTTGCGCATAAGCTTACGTGTCGGCTTACGTCAGACAAACGAACCTTAAAACGTTAATGTAAGAGCCCTTAACACTGCTCCGGTGCAGGCTGTCCCGCATCTTCACGGGTACGGAAGCTGGAGCCGCAGCCGCAGGTAGCAATCGCGTTCGGGTTGTGGATGGAGAAGCCGCCCGACATGCCGGAAGCCTCGTAATCAATTTCCAGTCCGTTCAAATACTTCAGACTGTCCTTCTCCACAACGACCTTGATGCCTCCTACTTCCATGAACACGTCAGCATCGGTTTCTTCATCGTCAAAGCCCATCCCGTAGGAGAATCCGCTGCATCCTCCCGGCTGTACCCCAAGACGAAGGAACATATTAGGCGTCTCCTGCTGTGAGAGCATTTCTTTTATTTGAGCAGCTGCTGCATCAGTGATATTAATCATTGTATGATACCTCCTTATCCTTACCTTATCTCATTATACTCCACAATATACCTCCCCTCAAGGGACGTTCTCCGGCAGTAATTACCGACTATACTTATTGCCCGAATAGAAAGTGAGGTTTATAATGGTATGGATGCACTCGTTTGTCACAATTTTGACAACAACACTTGGGCTTTATTATCAAGTAACCTGTTCTAATTTTCACAATGCTAGTTCTCCGCTGTAACTCAGCAAAGCGTCTGAACATTAGACGTTATTTTATAGCCATTAGGCATAAGGTATAACACGAGCATCACCGACCCTAGATTGGAGGATATCCCTATGTTAGTAACTGCAACCCCTCATACAGACCAGAGAATGGCTGAAATTATTGAAAAGGTGCGCCGCGGGGAGCGGTTAACCCTTGAGGATGGGGTATATTTATATGAAAGCGACGATCTGCTTACGATCGGTCAGCTTGCGAATGAGGTTAACCTCAAGAAGAACGGCAAGAAAGTATATTTTATCGAGAATATGAGCCTGTACTTCACCAATGTGTGTGAGTCCTATTGCGCCTTCTGCAACTTCCGCAAAGACCAGGGGGAAGAAGGCTCCTACACCCTGTCCGGTCCTGAAATGGTTGAGTATGTGGAACAGCATATCCACCCTGGTATCCGTGAGTTTCATATTGTAGGCGGACACAACAACCATGTTCCTTTTCAATATTATGTGGATTCACTAAAAGCTTTGAACGAGCGCTTCCCGGAGGTTGCCCTTAAAGCCTATACCGCGGCAGAAATCGACTTCTTCACCCGGATCAGCGGCCTGAGTATAACTGAAGTTCTTCAGCAGCTCCAGCAAGCCGGATTACAGTCCCTAACAGGCGGAGGCGCTGAGATTCTATCCGATCAGTACCGGGAGAAAATGAAAGTCGACAAAGCCAATGTAGACCGCTATCTGGAAGTCCACCGCACCGCTCACAAGCTGGGGATCAGAACGGGAACCACTATGCTGTACGGCTCCATTGAAAGCCATGAGGACCGTATTCGCCATATGATACAGATCCGCGATCTTCAGGATGAGACGAACGGCTTCATGGTGTTCATCCCCCTCTCCATGCAGCCGAAGAGCAAGAACGCCAGCATTATGCGCCGCAATTCAGCTTATGAAGACCTGAAGACCATTGCCATCAGCCGCTTGATGCTCGACAATATTCAGCACATCAAGGCTTACTTTATTAATATTGGCACCCAGCTGACTCAGGTGTCACTGAGCTTCGGGGCCTCTGACGTGCATGGCACCATTCTCAAGGAGAAGATCAGCCATGCTGCCGGAGCGAATACGCCTGAAGGCTTGACCCGCAAGGAGCTGATCTGGCTTGTGAAGGGTGCCGGGCGGATTCCTGTCGAGAGAGATACATTCTACAATGAAATTGAAGTTTTTGAATAACAACATAACCACAGAACCTAACGAGCTGCATAAGAAAGGATCCGATAAACATGAAACATTTTGTTATCCTGGGTGGAGGTTACGGCGGTGTCACAGTTGCCAATACGCTATTGAAGGGGAACATGCCTAGCGATATTCGCCTGACTATGATCGACCGGATGCCTTATCAGACGATGAAGACGGAATATTACGCCCTGGCGGCCGGTACAGCCTCGGATGTGGAGCTGCGCGTTCCCTTCCCCGTTCATCAGAATTTGAATATGAAGTATGGGGAAGTCGTCTCGGTTGACCTTGAGAACAAAAAAGTAATCATGGAGAACGATGATCCGGTCTATTATGACCAGCTCGTTATTGCTCTAGGATGTACAGACCGCTTCCATGGAATCCCCGGTGCCGAGGAATACGCATGCACCATTCAGTCCATGAGCGCTGTTCGTCAGACGTACCGTACACTAAATGACATTAAGCCCTATGGCCGTGTAAATATCGTTGGCGGAGGCCTGAGCGGTGTTGAGGTGGCCGCAGAACTTAGAGAGAGCCGGCCCGACCTGAACATCGCTCTGATTGACCGGGGCTCGCGTGTACTCTCGGCCTTCCCGCCGAAGATGTCAGCCTATGTTGAGAAGTGGTTCCATGGACATGATGTGGAGACCCTGTCCCATATCTCGATCTCTTCCCTTGAACCGGGAGTGATTCACACTACCGGAGATGACATTCTGTCGGATGCCACGGTCTGGACGGCGGGGATTCAGCCTGTTGAAATCGTGCAAAAGCTGAACGTTCCCAAGGATCATCAGGGGAGGGTTCTGCTTAACGAGTATTATCAGATTCCTGAGCATCCTGAAGTATATGTATGCGGGGACTGCGCGAGCCTTCCCTTTGCCCCTAGCGGACAAGCCGCTGAAGGACAAGGTGAGCAGATTGCCCACATCGCTCTTGCCCTATGGCGAGGAGAGGTTCCGCGTCTGTCGCCGATCAAGCTGAAGGGGACCCTGGGTTCTCTTGGTAAAAAGGCAGGCTTTGGCCTAATGGGCAAACGTCAGGTTATGGGGCGGGTGCCTCGGATCCTGAAGAGCGGCGTGCTTTGGATGTCCAAGCACCACCTCGGCTAATCACATATATACAAAAGGGCGACCGGACAGCCATTGCTATGGCTGCACGGTCGCCCCTTTTTGTTACACAGTTAGTCAAGATCAAGCTCAGACCAGGCATCTATTTCTTTGATTTTGACCATAATACGTTCGTACAGCTTCTCAGCACTCTCGGCTTCAACGAATTCCCCGTTCACCAGGGCAAATGGAGCCAGAAAGCATTCACCGCAGTGGGTCAGGCATCCGTATTCCAGAACATCATAATCCGGATTCTGTTCGAGTCTCTCCATGACTTCGTCTGTGCCAAAATGCATATTGTTAACACAAAATTCTATAATCGGTCTCATTCGGATCTGCCTCGCTTTACTAATGCCATTTAAATTTCAAGTCGTTTGTAATATAATATATAAGAAAGGAGTTGAGAAATATGAGCCAAAATGCACAAGATACTTTGTATGATGAAGTTCTGGAAGTGCTTGATAAGCTTCGCCCTTTCCTGCAGCGCGACGGCGGTGACGTCGAACTCGTTGACGTGGAGGATGGCATCGTCAAACTTAAGTTGGTGGGTGCTTGCGGCAGCTGCCCAAGTTCTACAATCACACTTAAAGCAGGGATCGAACGCGCTTTGTTTGAAGAAGTCGAAGGCGTTCAAGAAGTTGTACAAGTATTTTAATTTATACACGAGTTATATCCTTAAGGTGGTCAGCCCCCAGGCTGGCACTTCAGCAAGAGTCTTGGCCATCCGGCACGCCGGTGTGCCAGGACTCTTTTCTTATCTGCTGCGGATTGCCGCGCCGTATGCCGTACAGATTTAGGTCGATGGTTTGATCCAGGGGCGGATCGGATCAAGCCCTCCTGATATATCCATGATGTTACCTGTAATGAAATCCGACTCAGGCTGACACAGGAATGAGATCACACGGGAAATGTCTTCCCCGCTTCCGGGTCTTCCTCTTGGTGTCTCCCCATCCGCCTCTCCGCATACCTCGGCAATGGACTTCTCCTTATTCACGCCCCGGATATCTCCAGGACAGATCATATTGACCGTAATTCCATATGGGGCTTCCTCCACCGCAAGGGTCTTGGTGAACGATACAAGTCCTGTCTTCGCGGCAGCATAAGCTGCCCTGTGCGGCCAAGCGCGGGATTCAGCGGCATGACCGAAGCCAAAGTGGATAATTCGTCCCCAATTCTTGCCCCGCATTCCCGCGAGCACCATATGATCCAGCAGCATCGGACCAACCAGATTCCCCTCAATTAGGGATAAGATTTCTTCCCTGGTGTATTCCGCAAATAATCGGCGTTCCCGGATAAATGGACCAGCATTATTAACCAGAATATCTATTGTACCCAGCTGGCTCTCTACCTCCGTTACCAGTCTGGCTATGTCCTGTGAACTCGCTACATCCGCTTGAACTGCAATACAGCGGACACCTTTCCCTCTGATCACGCCTTGAAGCTCGTGCGCTTCAGCTTCACTGTGTACGTAATTCAGAGCGATGTGACAGCCTTGATCCGCCAAGGCAAGCGCCGTCTTTTTGCCTAATCCTTTGGCACTTCCTGTTATCAGAGCAATTTTACCTTTCACAGCGGATTCTCCTCCCAACAAGGCGTCTACCTTATCTCATTCTGACCTTCACCTCAAGTATAAAATATTTGCTCCTTCCCCACAACTTGAGGGTTCTGAATACATTTAGAGCGTACGCAGCTATATAAGATATAAGGAACTATTGAATACACGTTCAGACATCCGTGTGGATAACTCTTTAGAATACTTATATATCAGCACAAAAAAGAGCGGTTCCTAAAAAGGAGGAACCGCTCTTGGTAACGAACAACTTCACAGCTTAATATGCTGGGACAATTGCTCCTTGGTTCAATTTCACAGCTTAGAACGCTGGGACAATTGCTCCTTGGTTCAATTTTCCTGCTTAGAACGCTGGGACAATTGCCCCTTGGTTCAATTTTCCTGCTTAGAACGCAGGAACAATTGAACCTTGATACTTATCTTCAATAAACTTCTTCACTTCAGGTGTAGTGAGAGCTTTCGCCAGCTTCTGGATTGCCTCAGAATCCTTGTTGTCAGGACGGCTAACGAGAATGTTGGTGTACGGTGATTCTTTATCTTCGATAAAGAGGGCATCCTTAGTTGGAACCAGCTTAGCTTCAAGCGCATAGTTCGTGTTGATCAGAGCCAGGTCCACTTCGTCAAGAACACGCGGCAGCATAGCAGCCTCAAGCTCCTTGATCTCAATGTTCTTCGGATTGGTAACAATATCTTTCACTGTTGCATTGATTCCAACGCCATCCTTCAAGGTAATCAGGCCATTCTTCGCAAGAAGAAGAAGTGCGCGTCCACCATTAGTAGCATCGTTAGGAATCGCTACTTTTGCGCCGCTTGGAATTTCTTCAGCAGTCTTGAACTTTTTGGAGTAAGCGCCAAATGGTTCAACGTGTACGCCAATCACACTTACAAGATCAAATTTATTCTTTGTGTTCTGATCGTCAAGGTAAGGCTGGTGCTGGAAGAAGTTGGCATCCAGTTGTTTCTCGAACAGTTGAGTATTAGGAAGAACGTAATCCGTGAACTCTTTAACTTCAAGCTCCACGCCTTCTTCTTTCAATTTAGGCTTGATGTGGTTAAGAATCTCAGCATGAGGAACGGCAGTCGCTCCTACAACCAGCTTAACCGGCTCAGCAGCTGTCTTCGTCTCTGTTGGGGTAGAACCTTTGCTGCCTGTATCCGTGGATCCTTGGCTAGTCTCTTGTGGCTTGCTGCCGCAGGCTGCAAGTACCAATACAAGTGTAAGTAGCAGAAAAGCTGTTGACCATTTTTTCATTTCCAGACCTCCAATATGTTTTTTTGAATAAGGATTTATAATTCTTGTATTTATCTATATAGACTTTCCTTATTTCCTTGTAAAATGAGCCACCAGACGATCGCCAATCATCTGCAGCAGCTGAACAAGAATGATCATCAGCACGACAGCGACGATCATAACTTCCTTCTCATACCGCTGATATCCATAGCGGATTGCCAGGTCACCCAGACCGCCGCCACCAACCATTCCCGCCATCGCGGTATAAGAGACCAGCGTAACAACCGTGATGGTCATGCCGGCAATCAGGCCCGGCATAGATTCAGGCAGCAGCACCTTGCGGATAATCTGAAACGTGGATGCTCCCATGGAGGTCGCCGCTTCGATTACACCGCGGTCTACTTCACGCAGCGCCGTCTCAACAAGTCTTGCGAAGAAGGGAGCTGCCCCGATCACCAGCGGCGGAATGGTTCCCTCTACCCCGATGGATACGCCGAAAATGGCACGGGTCACCGGGATCAACGCCACGATAAGAATGACAAAAGGTACTGAACGCAGAATATTAACGACGAACGAGAGAATTCTATATATGAATCTAAGCAGCGCGGAATTGGATCGCGCCGTGATGAACAGAAGCACACCAAGCGGCAGGCCTATAATGAAAGTTAGCAAGGCAGACGCGCCCAGCATCTTGAGCGTATCTATGGTAGCTTGACCCATCTCTTCCCAGTCAAGCAATGAGAAATCAAGTCCCCACATCAGTTCATCACCTCCACATCTAGATTCCGTTCCTTCAGCAAGGTGATTGTCCGGTGAATACTTGAAGCATCGCCTTCAAAGGAGACCAGCAGCTGTCCATAAGGCATATCCTTGATGGTCGATATCGTTCCCTGAAGAATCGCGAAATTCACACCGGTCTCGCGCACAATTTGCGAGAGCAGAGAGTCATAGGTCTGGGCTCCCAGGAACGTAATCTTCACCTGTCTGGAAGAGCCGGAGTTGGTAGTGGACAGCGCCAGCTTAAGCGCATCCGCTCCCGTTGTCTCCCGGTTGATGAACTCCCGGGTTACCTGATGCTTCGGCTTCAGGAACACCTCGGTTACAGGTCCCTCTTCCACAATTCCGCCTGCATGTATAACCGCGACTTTGTCACACACACTTTGAATCACGTGCATTTCGTGTGTAATCAACATAATCGTTAGATTAAATTTGCGGTTAATATCCAGCAGCAATCTAAGAATGGAATCCGTAGTCTGCGGGTCCAGTGCGGAAGTAGCCTCATCACAGAGCAGTACATCCGGGTCACTGGCTAGCGCTCTCGCGATGCCTACCCGCTGCTTCTGTCCGCCTGACAGCTGAGCCGGGTATTTGTTCTTATGATCTTCAAGCCCGACGAGGGCAAGAAGCTCTCCTACCTTCTTCGCAATGACAGCTTTAGGCGTGTTCGTCAGCGTCAACGGAAAAGCGATATTATCATATACAGTCGCAGAGGACAAAAGATTGAAGTGCTGAAAGATCATGCCGATTTTGCGGCGATGCTTCTGAAGCTCCCCTTTACCGAGTGCCGTCAGATTAACCCCGTTCACCCACACCTCGCCTGAGGTGGGACGTTCCAGCAGGTTAATACAGCGGATCAGCGTACTCTTCCCTGCGCCCGAATGACCAATAACGCCGAAGATTTCACCCTTTTGAACCTTAAGATTCAGCTCTGAAAGTGCCGTTGTGGATCTCTTCTTCGTTCCGTATGTCTTAGTCAATTGTTTTAGTTCAATCAAAGGTTCGATCCTCCTCTATATCACACAACGAAAAGAGCCCTCAGCAGAATTGTAGGGCTCTCGTAATTGAGACTTTACCTTCTCATCTGCCAGAATCGCAAATAGAATTACGCTTCTGAAGGATTTAGCACCATGCCATTCTAGCTCAGATCATCAGGGGTTCTACCAGAACTTGATTGAACTGTGCGCAAATCGGTTGCCGGGCTTCATCGGGCCTGTCCCTCCGCCACTCTTGATAAGAAATATGAAATTTTTCAATCTTATATTGAAATTCTTTCTGAAACTGATACTCAGTATAGTGGCTTTTATAACGTTTGTCAAAGACAATTTATTCATTTTTGCATATTATTCCGATTTGATTGCTTGCTAATATAAAAGTTGGTATATTCAAAGGCCGAATGAAGCGATTCAAGCACCATTTGATAGCTCCGTGTAAGGTCTGCAAGGTACTCATCCAGGTTCTCGACTTCAAGCTTGCCCTGCATCGCCAGATGCTTATGCCACAGATCATCCTGCATCTCCGCATTCATATAATGGATCTCCATATTCCGTCTGCGCCGCAGGCGGGAGACATAATCCTTGTGTCCTTCATGGATAGACATCAGCTTATTCCCAAGGTCGCTATGCACTTTGAGACTATGGAGCTGCCGCAGCACAGTAAAATACGAATAATGCGGCTTGACCTTACCGGTATTCAACTCATACAGCTCATTAAGGAGGGTTCCGAGCTTATCCAGCAGGGAGAAGACCCGAATGAATCCGTCTTTGTAAAAATACACATAGCGGGCATAGTCCCCTTTCTCCTGGGGGCCCATGTCATTCATCAACCTCGTGTGCACCGCTCGGCGGAAGAAGGCTGCGGCATACGTGCACTGCTCCAATTCATCAATAGAGGAGATCAATCCGTAAGTCCACACCTGAAGCTTGAAATAGTCCTGCTTATGATCCTGATTCCTATCCATTGCCTTCTGGAACAGCTGGGCAGTACGTTCCATGGCTTCCAGCGTGTCCGCGAACAGTCCTTCATTCTTCCGAGGCGGTTCCCCTAGCAGGCTGCGCAGCATAGGCCCTCCCCCTTTCTACTCCAGTATTATGCAAAATAACTCTTCCAGCGCTGATCCACCAGCTTCACAATATCCTCGCGAGGGAACAGCTCATCCGGATAGCCTGGCTTCATCCGGGCATCAATTACGATAGGCAGACTGTAGGCTAGGTGATGCTGACGGATCTCCGCATGCGCATAGATATCCGAAGCGGGATTGAACCGGGTGAAGACCGTCCAGGTGAACGCATTGGAGCTCTTCGCCACTTCCTCCGCATGATCGACCAGGACAACTAACGGCCAAGCCGTTCCCTTCTCTCTGAGACGGGCCAGGAGTCTCTCCGGAAGCTCCGGCTCCTGTTCATATGCAGCACCGGATACGACAAGACATCCATCGTGGAATACGGCGATTTCATCGATTTCGGCGATTTCGCCTTCTGTGTATTCCCGGGGCAGCTCGCGAACAGGATCACCCACACCGATCAGAATCGCTTTGCTTCCGTGATTCAGCTTAAGCCCTGTATAATCCAGCGTATCATTGGAGGTTTTGTTAAATATAAATAAGTCCGTCTGCGGATTAAAGCGTTCCAGGATCGTCTTAAGGGTGATCTTGATGTCTGCCAGATCCACAGGCACATTCGTAAGCATTAAGAATTTGGTCAGGGACAGCTGACCTTCACCGAGAATCCGGAAGCCGGCAACCAGGGCTTCCCGTGAATAGCTCTCCCGGACGACTGCGGAGGCCAAGGCATGGAAGCCGCTCTCGGAATAAGTCCATAGGGACCGGACACTTGGCATAACTACCGGAAATGCCGGAGAGAGCAGCTTTTGCAGAAAATCACCAATATAGTAATCTTCCTGACGCGGCTTGCCCACGATCGTTGCCGGATAGATCGCATCCTTACGGTGCCACATATGGCTGACCTTAAGCACCGGGAATTCATGCTGAAGAGAGTAGTAACCGAAATGGTCACCGAACGGGCCTTCAAGACGCCGCTCATGCGGAGGGACGAAGCCTTGAATCGCGAATTCGGCTTCTGCTGGAATCCGGTGGCCGCCCATAGGATTCACGGCCATAGGCAGCTTCTCCCCAAGAATGAAGGAGGTCACCAGCAGCTCCGAGATATGCTCTGGCACGGGCGCAATAGCACCGGCGATCAGGGCCGGAGGACCACCGAGGAACACAGATACCGGAAGTGCCTCTCCGCGTTTCTCAGCCTCATGATAATGGAATCCTCCTCCTTTCTGAATCTGCCAGTGGACCCCGGTTGTCTGGTCATCATACAGCTGAATCCGGTACATGCCTAAGTTATTCTCCTTGGTCTGAGCAGGATTCTCGGTATACACCAGCGGCAGGGTCACGAACGGACCTCCGTCCTCCTGCCAGCTTGTCACTTTAGGCAGATCCGCAAGCGGCCGATCCGTCCGGCATACCTGCAGAATCGGTGCCTCTCCCTTGGGCACCGACTTCATTCCCACCTTTAACACTTCCCGAATCAGTCCGCGCTCATTCCACAGCGCTTTGGGAGTTGGTGGCAGCAAAGTGTTCATCGCCCCCACCAGACGGTTCGCCAGCTCCTCCGGTCTTGGACCGAAGGCCATCTCCACACGGCGCGGCGTACCGAACAGATTGGTTACGACCGGGAAGGGGGTACCTTTGACATTGGTGAACAGCAGGGCCGGACCTCCCTCTTCGATAACCCGGCGGTGAATCTCGGCAAGCTCCAGATAAGGATCAACCGGCGCATCGATAACAGCGAGCTGCTTGTCCTTGCGAAGAGCCTCAATCCACTGTCTTAAGTTCCTGTAACCCATAGACCATTCCTCCTCTAATATTTAAAGCGATTCCCCTGCTCCTAAACTTAGTTCAAGCTCCGCAGCAGGTGCGGAGCTTGAGTTGTCATGCATATTGCTATTCGGCTATCCTCTATGCCTTCGTTCTGCTGAGCAGCCAGGTCTTGATGCTCATATAACTAAGCACGCCGAACAAGCAGGCCAGAACGAAGATGTGTGCTAAGGAAGCGAAGACATACGTACGCGGGTTATTAAGATTCAGTACGAGAAAAGCACCTGTGAAAATCTGAATAATGACAAGCACCGTTGCGGCAACTCCCAAGGATCTGATCTCCTTGTTGCCCGGATGCTTCCGATAGGCAAAGTGACCAAGAATCCCGATGACAATGAACAGGGTCATCGCTCCCAGACGGTGAATGAAAGCAATAGCGACACCCCCGGTAAGCTCGGGAATCACTTCCCCGTTACATAGTGGCCAGCCGCTGCAGCCTCCAGCTGAATCCGTATGACTGACATAGGCCCCTAGATACACAACGATATACGTGTAACATGTGGCGAACCACACCAGGTTGCGAAAGGTCTTGCTTACCGGGCGGGATGGAAGCTTCGGCAGGTTGGCTTCTTCCCGTTCCTGTTCCCGCATGCCAAGGGCAAGCATCAATGAGCTGGCAAAGGCGATCAGCGAGAAGCCGAAATGAAGAGCCATAACGGCAGAAGATTGAGAGAACACGACGGCAAATGCCCCCATGATGGCTTGGACCACCACAAAGATCAAGGCAAACAAGGCGTAGAGCTTGAGGTCACGCCGTTCCTTACGGTAGAGCATGAAGGCAACGAAGGCCGCGAGGGCAAGAAGCCCCGCCGCCCCGCTAACTGCCCGGTGCGACCATTCGATAATCGAAGATAAGGTATGCGCGGGTACGAACTTCCCGTGACACAGCGGCCATTCACGGCCGCATCCAAGGCCCGCGTCCAGCTTGGTTACTGCGGTTCCGCCCAGCGTAGCCATCAGCATCACAAAGCTGGAGGCGTAACTGAGCCATTTTAGACGTTTGGTATTCAAAATTTCCTCACCTGCTATATTAATTTTGATGTAGACATTTCGGAACTGCTCTTTCATTATAACCGATGAGTATGTACATATCATAAGTCACTTGTGACAAAATGTTCAAATCATAAGGACGGCGCCACCCTAATAAGGATGACGCCTGTGACATTGATTACTGCGATTAGTTCTCTTTGCGTTCCGCTGTGTCGTGAAGTGTGCGATAGACATCCAGGGCTTTGTTCAGGAAATCCTCAATTTCTTCGCGGGATTTACGCGCTTTGTTGACGAATCTGACCAGCTCGCGTCCATCGGTATAGGCAACGAAGCTCGGAATGCCCAGAATGTTCTGCTCCTGACTCACGTCTCCAACCTTGTCCACATCCACCTGAAGGAATGTGATCCGATCCCCGTACTTCTCCTCAACCTCAGGCATGAACGGATCGATGAATCTGCAATCTCCGCACCAATCGGCTTTGAAGACGGCTACAACCAGATTACTGGACTGCGTCTCAACGGTGAACGCACCAGGTGATGTCACTTCTTTCATGAGCTTCATTCCTTTCTATAGTTATCTCTCTTAGTCAATCAAACTGAAGAGTGGAAGTCAAACTTTTAGGACATAATTGGACTAAAATCTTCTTTTTGATGAAAGAGAGGAATCACGATGAGCGAGCCCCTTAATCAGGATGGCGCGAAGTCACCAGGCCTGGGTGCCGTACTCAAAGAAATGCTGTCCACTTTCCCTTCGATGGTAAGTGAGGTGGTGAAGAGCAAGACAGCGGGTATTGCCGCCTCATCACGTCTTCGCGAAGAACGGGTGAGCCTGGATTGGAATGAGGCTTCCGCACGGACCGTCTATAGCGAAATTGAGGACCTGCTCCGCCGAAGCAGTCAAGGCAGAAATATGGACGAGCACCTTGCCGCATCCCATTTCCCCGATGGACTGACCTCAGCCGATCAAGACATCATCCAGGAGATAGAGAATGCGGTCAGCCGCGGCAATATCAGCAATTTGACCCGGACTGAGGCCTATCTGAAATGTTATGAGGCTTATCCCGAGCTGCACTGGTCCTTCCTGGCTCATATGGTATCCCGTAATGCGGGGTGGAATATGAGTGATCTGCGGGGCGGGCAAATGTATCCTCTGCTCAGCGAGGCAAGCAAGGAGATCACGTACCGCTTCCTCGAAAGGTGCAACGCGCTTATTTTCCAGGACGCCTATCCGCAGCTTCTTCTGTATATGAAGAGCCGGGAGATCGGCTCAAGCCTCTTTTATCTGCTGCCCCATTTCCACGTATCCCGGTTCATGCAGCCTTTCTGGGAACGCTTCTGGCTCGAGAGGGGCAGCGCGCTGCTTGCCGTGGGGCTGATTATTAATGAACAGAATTATATTGAGAAAAGGGTTGTCCAGAATCCGTACTTTCAGAATCGGGTAACGGATAAAGTCAATTTCCACCTCCACAGCTGGGCCGGTCTCAACCAGATTGTCTTCCCTCTGCTTGATGAGGACCCGCTGACTGCATTCGGGGAGGCAATATCCGCCCCCGATCCGCTATGCCCGGATGAATCTATCCCGCGGCTTGCCGGCCGGATTCTTGGTGATTTCTCCAGCCTGAATGCACGCATCACATTTGGCAAAAGCCTGTACGCCCTGCTGTTCGGCCTCACCTCCCTGCGCAAGGGTGCCGAGACGTTCGCCTCGCGGATTCCCCATACCGGTTCAAGGTCGGATTATTGGCCGGGACTCTTCACGACGCACAAAGAAGAAGCCCTGACCACCGGGTTAGAGGGATCAGAGCTTCTGGAGCAGGGGAATCTTCCACCCGGCAAGCGCCTGTATGCGCCGCAGTTGCTTGATGCCTGGGGAGATACCAGTTATGAGCCGATCTCCCGTGAAGACTGGATGCAGGATCACAGCGCGCTGGATGGGCTTAGCAAGCCGCAGCAGCCTTTTTTATGTGATATCAGCTTTGAGCATCGGCTTGGGATTATCAAGACGGCCTTCGCCCATGATGCCGCGGGTACCTTGCATTAGTTAGCCGATGTACCCGTACTCCGCTGAAGCCGCATCAGCGGCCGAAGTACCTTTTGCAATACTCGCGGGTAGCTGTCCAGCTCATCTCTGCGAACAACACGCAGGAGTACCAGCATAACAGGGTACAGAGCCAGAACGGCTGCACCGACCAGACAGCAGGCCAGGAAGAACCCGATTCTTGGTGGCATGAATGAAGTGGTCAGATCACCCACATAATTCAGTCCGTAGCCGACTCCGAACAGAATAACCACGGTTAGCAGAAAGCCTGTCCAGCGCCCCCGCATAATATTGAATGAGACCATTTGTTTCATAGAGCGAAGATTAAGCAGGGTAATAATCAGGAAGCAGATCCCGGTAGCACCGATAATCCCGTAGATCCCGAATACCGCAGCCAGCGCGAAGCTCGCGATCAGCTTAACCAGAATCCCGACAAAGACATGCCCCATCGACAAATTGACTTTGCCCATGCCAATAAGAATCGAGCTTGTGATGGACATGGTAATCTGGAAGATAGTTCCCAAGGTCAGCAGACCAATAATCCCGCTGCCATCCAGGCTGCTGAAGAGCATGCCATTCAAGGAATAAGCCGCCGAGCACAGAATGATCACAATCGGCATGCCGGTTAGGATAGAGACGCGCATAGCCAGGGTGATCTGGCGCTCAAGGTGCGGACGGTCCCCCCGGGCAAAAGCCGCTGCAATTACCGGCAGAAGCGAAGCGCTGAGCGCTATGGACAGGATCGGCGGGATTCCGGCGATACTCTGGGCCCGGCTTCCAAGGATACCTAATGTATGCGTGGCAGCCAGGTTGCCCATCTGATCAATCAAAAGCGGCTTGACCAGAGTGGAGTCAATGAAGTTAATGGCGGGCACAGCCAGCGATGAGAGAACGATAGGGATGGAGAGCTTGAAGATATCCCGGTAGATCCGCATCAGCGGGATCTGCTCATCTCCTGCAGACAGATCCTCCAGCTGCAGCTTCCGGTCCTCTCTTCGCAGCTTGATGGAATACCAGAGCATAATTCCGAACGCGGAAATGCTTCCGAGCACCCCGCCGAAGGACGCTCCCGCGGCTACCCACTCATCAGAGTAGCTGGCATGGAGAAGGAAGAAGGCAAGTCCAATCCCGGTAATTACCCGAAGCACCTGCTCCATGATCTGGGATATCCCGTTTGCGGTCATTTTGCCCCTACCCTGGAAATAACCCCGCATCATCGCAATGGTCGGGAACAGCAGAAGCGCCGGAGCTATTGCCCGAATCGCAGGTGTTGCTTCAGGCTGCTCCGTCCAGTTCGCATAGACGGGTGCAAGCACGTACAGTAATATCGTTATGACGATTCCGATAAATACCGAGAAGATCAGGGCTGCCTTATAGACCCTGTTCGCCTCGCCCGGGCGCTTCAGCGCATAGCGTTCCGAGACCATTTTGCTAAGTGTGCTTGGTATACCTGCTGTCGCGACGGTCAGAAGCATCAGATATACGTTGTTCGCCACGGTATAAGACGCGTTGCCGACCGCTCCGAAGATGTGCTCAAGCGGTACCCGCTGCACCAGGCCGAGAAGCCTTGCCACCAAGGCGGCGGCAGCCAGGATCAGCGTACCTTTGATAAAAGATTCTTTCTTAGACAAACCCTTTTCCCTTCTTTCTCATAATCCAAGTTGATGCATTTCCCTAGAAAATCCAGATGAAGAACAGGATAATCATCACAATCTCAAGAATAATCTTGACGACCATGCTGCTGAACAGCCCCACGACAGAGCCAACTCCGACCTTAAGTGATTTCTGGAAAGAGGAGCCCGAGAGCATCTCTCCCGCCACCGCTCCCACAAACGGTCCAATAATCAGTCCGAACGCGGGAATTACAAAAGGCCCTATAATCGCACCTATGGTACTCAGCCATACGGACGCTTTGCTTCCGCCGAATCGCTTGACTCCCCATGCGCCAACCGCATAATCCGCAGCCAGCAGGACAACAACGATAACCGTCTGAATTGTCCAGAAGCCCCAGCCGAAATGCTCGAAGGTGAAGAACCACCCATACACCAGAAAAGCGGCGTAGACTGCTATAACACCAGGCAGGACAGGAACCACTGCTCCCGCCAGCCCGACAATGAACAGACCAATAATCAGAACCCAGCCTAGAATGTCCATCCGGGGATCACTCCTCTGTCAGAATAAATTTCTGGATGACCTCAGCAATCCCATCATCATTGTTGGATGCCGTAACATAGTCCGCATTCTCCTGGACGGCGATCTGCGCATTCCCCATGGCAACACCAAGGCCTGCGGCCTGGATAGCCGCCAGGTCATTCAAGCTGTCACCCACCGCAATCACCTGGGACATATCAAGTCCAAGTAGCTCGCATACAACCTTGAGTCCTGTAGCCTTGTTCACGCCCTGTGGATTAATCTCGTAATTGTACGGGGATGAGTTCGTAATCTCAAGCCCCTCCATCTCTTGAAGTCTCATGAGAATCTTATGGCGCAGCTCCGCATCTTCGGTATGATATCCGAACTTGATCCACTGGTTCGTCTCCAGCAGAGCAGGGTCCCAATTCTTCTCGTTATATGTACCCTCAACAGCGTACGCCCAGAACCAGACGCCATATTCTACAGCGATAGCATGCATCCGGGCGATCAGCTCTTTATCAAACAGCTCTCTGCGGTACAGTTCGTGAGGTGTCTTCCAGACCTCACTCCCGTTAACCGTCACCATTGGCGTCTTCAGCCCAAGCTGGTCCCCGAAAGGCACCGCCTCGTCGAAGGACCGTCCTGTAGATAGACAGACATGAACGCCCGCAGCCGCCGCTTTGCCGATCCATTCCGCTGTTCTTGGTGATATCTCATGATTGTCAGTCAGTAAAGTTCCATCCATATCAAGGGCAAGCAGTTGGTATCTCATCCGTTCATCCTCCATCTTTAATCTGATTCTCTGTATTTACTTACACACATATCTTAGTCATTCTACCACAGGTCCAACTGACCAACAAAGAACTCCACCCACAGACAAATAACCGCGCTTCGGCCTTGATGGCTGAAACTCGGTTATTCGGGAGCTTCGACTATGGTGCCTGGATTCCAGTTCATCCTGCGAGCACAATGATCGCCAGAACACCCAGTGTCATTTTGGCTCGCTGCATCGGGCTCTTCTTCACTTTAATCTCCATGGGTCATCCTCCTTAGTTTATTAATATGTTGAAGGTTAGTAGTATTATTTGCATTCAGCAAATAATGTTTCCTTAATGCAATTCTATGCGAATTAGCGGTGAATAGCAAGTGGAATTCTCCCCATGCCTCGTGATCCCTGAGCCCAATTCTGCGGATATCGATACCATTAACGTAGGCAGGTAAAATACAAAAAAAACGAACCCGGCAGACTATCAAAGTCTTGCCAGGATCGCTTCATATTCCCATCTTATCTGGTGGTTCCGGTCGTTTGGCCGTCTGCATCCGCGGCCTTCTCTTCATTCTTCTTCAACGTCTTCTTAGGAACACCGTCCAGACCATATTCCATGTCATAAGCGTCAAATATCTTGCGGGCAATCGGCGCCGCGCTCTGCGCTCCGAATCCACCCTCAGGAACCACTACCGCTACCGCAAGCTTCGGATTGTTACGCGGTGCGAAGGCGATAAACACCCCGTTATCCACAAGCTTTCCTCCAACACTTTGTGTCGAGGTCCCTGTCTTACGGGCGAAGTCATACGGGAAGTCCTTAAACACGCTGACTTCGGTTGCCATTCCTTTCAGGATTTCATTCCAGTGGGAATTCTTGAATTTCACTTCGTTAAGAACTTTGGGCTCGAATTTCTTCACAATGTTCCCGTCAGCATCCTTGATCATATTGACCAGATGCGGCTCCATTCTCTTCCCGCGGGTAGCCAGCATCGTCGTATACTGGGCGAGCTGCATCGCAGTGTACTTCCCCTGCTGTCCAAAGGAAGAGAAGACAAGACGAGATAACGCGGTCTCTTTCTCGTTCGTATACTCCCGTAACCCGAGATATTCGTTAGGCAGATCCACACCTGTGGATACGCCGAGACCGAACTGCTTCATGTATTCGTCCCACTTATCGATCCCTTTCTCCCCATACTTCTTATAAAGCCTCTCCCCAATCATTTCTACCATAAATGTATTGGAAGAGTGGCGGATCGCATCGGCCGGACTGTTCAAATAACCATATACGTGACCCTGAGAGTTCTGAATTCTTGAGGAGTCATTCTTCCCGAAATAAGCATAACCCTTGTCATAGTAAGGGGTGCTAGTTGTGAATAAGCCCTCCTTCAGGCCGACCAGGACAGACAGCGGCTTGATCGTTGATCCGAGCAGGACAACCGACTCGGGATGTTGCCCCTCCTTTTGGCCTGAACCAAAGGAACGAATCGTCCCGTTCTGATACACATTCTTGATCTTGTCATAGTTGTCACTGGAGATCCCACCGGTGCGCCATACATTAGGATCATAATCCGGCATACTTGCCATGGCGACCACATTGCCTGTGTCCACTTCCATGGCTACCGCGAACCCTGTTTTTGCATACTTGTGATATCTCCCGCTGACCGGATGCGTGTGCAGCCAGCTCAGCTGCTCCATAATCGCCTTCTGGGCAGTCAGCTGTACATCGCTATCGATATTCAGGTAGATGTCATGGCCTTTCTCGGGGGGAGTCACTTCCGCAATTCCACTGGCCATGTTCCGCGGGTCAACCGAGACGCTCTTGAACCCGTTTCTTCCGCGCAGTTCATCCTGATACTGATATTCCAGACCGTCGAAGCCGACATCCTCCGTATCCGTGTACTGCAGTGCCGGATCATCCGCCAGGCCGGTCTTCTGCTTATAGAAATCCAAGCTGGTGGATGCCCCTTTGAATTTCTTGATGTAACCTACAGCCTGAACAGCAAGTCCCTTCACACCGTCATTCGGGTTAGTATAGTAATTGCGGATACTCTCCTCGACCACGTCGATGCCGGGATATTCAGCTTTGTGTTCCATGAAATAAGCGATTTCCTTATTAGAGAGCCCGACCTTCAGTCGCCGGGGGGTGAACCCGCCGCTTAGACGCGACTTGAGATCCATCGCTTCGACAACCTGGTCAACCGTCAGCTTCTCGCCGCCCGGGTCCCCCAGCTCATTGAACCTCTCAACCAGCCTCTCGGCCAGTACCCTTGCGTTCGCTTCATTCTTCCCTGTATATTCCTTCGTGAGTGTCATGTAGAGCGACTGGACGGGCGTGGAGTATGCTAATTTAATATTCTTCCGGTCATAGATCGTACCACGGGTCGGCGGAAGCGGAATATCCTTGACCGCAAGATTGCCTCCCTGCTTGATCAGACTCGGTCCTTCAACAAATTGTAGAATGGCAAGACGAACAATGATCACGGTGAAAATGGCAAATGCGCTGAAAAAGAACAGATTAAGCCGGATATTAAAATGACGCTGCTGCTCCGCTTCCTTCTCCCTCGGATCATCCTGATAATTGTTTTTCATTGGTTCCTCCTACTTCATTCGCAAAGCTTGGTATATTCTGTATTTTATCATATCGGTCCCCAGCCAAGCGAACTTTAAGGAACTCTGCCCTCCTAGATAGCTTGCTCAGCGATATGTGTCTCGTTAAACGCCTTGGGGTTGAACCAGTCTCCGCTTTGTGCCCAGGTTGGGTCAAGCGGGACCCATTTCCCGGATTCACTCAGGTATACTTCATTCCATGCATGGGGGCCATACCCGCCCTGGCCGTTGTAACCAAGTCCCGTAATCACCTTTACCTTAAGCCCTTGTGAACGGGCCATCACCGCATACAGACGCGCATAATCAATACAGACTCCAAGCCGGGTATCGAATGTCATCTGCGGGGTCTGCTCATGCCAAATTTGCTTTTCTTCATAATCCTTCACTTTGTTGTAGTCATAGTTAACACGCGTTCCTACCCACGAATAGAGCTTGCGGGCCTTCTCCTCATCGGTTGAAGCCCCTTTGACCACAACAGCGGCAGCTTCGGTAATATTGTCCGGCACCTGTGCGTCAATAACCTCATACCTGCGCTGCATAATCCCGTTAAGCTCTTCTTCCACGCTGCGTGTAAATACAGGAAGCTTGTCTTTGATCAGACTTCCGGATATGGGCTCAATGATGGTATGCGCACCTTCGCGATAGACTGGTGAAGCTTCGACATAGCGGCTGAATTGGCTGTTCGGATACAGCGTCACAATAATGAACAGGGCCGCAATTACAACGATGCAGCGCGCCCCGCCAATCACAGCACCGATGCCAGCGCCCGTAAGTCTGCTTACTGCCGAAGAAGGTCTGTCCCTCTCCCTGCCGCCCCACCTGCTGAATACAGCCGATCTGCCGAAGATCAGCGCAGCAAGCAGACCAAGAAGGGAACGGATAATCCAGTATCCGATAATGAAGACCACGGCGAAGCGCATTAACGGGAACTCATGGATGGCTGTAATGAGCGTATAGTAGATCTGCTCCCATTTGCTCAAATCCCGTGCTGGCAGAGCAACCGCAGACAACCACTTCTGAACAAGCGGAGACAGCCACATGGCAAAAGGAATGGACAAAGCGATGCCCGCCAGAGACAGAACCCCCCCGCTTATCAGGGAGAACAGCCGTCCTGCGGATCTGGAACCGCCTCGAAAAAGTCCCTGCAGAACAGAGACCGTCATAATCAGAATTAACAGCAGATTGACAAAATTATAATTTTGAACATTTTGAACCCAGCCTTGCACGTTCAGCAAACCCCTCTCTTGATCGCTCGGACTCAAAACGGGTTGTTATTTCGAGTTCCCTTTAGCTGCTTGAATGAAAGCATTCAGCGCGTCGCTCCGGCTCCATTCGCCGAGAGATACATCCCGGAATGTAACTTTAACCTTATCACTATCAGCCGTCCCGGTGACTTCAAGATTAGGTGACTTGATCACAAAGGTCCCGTCCGGATTCTGAGTGAACTTGGCCTCCTTAGCCTCGCTGGTCATCATCTTGATCGCTTCACTTTTCACCGCATCGGTCGTTTGTGTAGTAAGAGTAGATGCTACTTGCCCCAGGTCTTTCAAGGAAATTCCACTGTATATGACCAAGAAGGCTACGATAACCAGGATCAGCCCCCATTTCACCACCGTCTTCACTAAGTTAACAATCAGCAGTAGAGCTGCCAAGGCAATTACAAACACCAGCCAATTTTGCTTGAAAAAATCAATCCAAACTTGCACGTCCATCCTGTTTATACACTCCTAATTAGGTCAATTTGTGGAGCCTGACCGGCAAAACGCCAAGTTGCTCTATATATTATACATGATGGCCACATCCGATGTCAGCCTAACCTCCAAGGAGGCTTTATCCAGTGAATTTATGGGAATATGGTGAAAAAACAGCATAAGTTCGTCCTTCCGAACGTAAAAGTATATGGATTGAGTGAACTCAAGCTGTCCAAGATGAATCATTGAATTACATACTAGTCAGCCGCATGAAATGTTCTTACGACCGCTGCGCTTCTCCAGAATCTTTCCACACTTTGCCTATAAGTAATTTTTAGATCAACTTATACATGCTTTCGAAGTAGTTTCACTTCACAAAACTTAAGCTCATGCTTTCGAAGTAGTTTTGCTACACAAAACTTAAGCCGATGCTTTCGAAGTGAGTTTTACTTCGTAAAACTTAAGCCCATGCTTTCGAAGTAGTTTTACTTCGTAAAACTTTAAGGAGGGACGGTATGAAGATCGCATTTTGGCTGTATTTCTTTATGTTCATCGCTTTTTTTGACCTGCATGCCCAGTATCCGATCCTTACACCGTTCGCTCTGTCTCTAGGCGCTGCCCCCACCTTTATCGGGTGGATGATGGGGATCTACTCGATTACTCATCTGCCGGGAAATCTGCTGGCTGGCCGAGGTGTGGACAGACATGGCAGCCGCCGCTATCTCATCTTCAGTCTGATCTCTGCAGGAATCATCCTGCTTATTCAGGCCCAAGTCACGGCTCCCTGGCAGCTGCTTGTGCTTCGTTCGCTCAGCGGCTTCGTGCTTGCCTTTCTTGCTCCAGCATGCCTGGCGCTTCTCGCCTCCCTCTCCGATGACCGGATCAAGCAGGGCAAGCTGATGGCCGGCCATGGCGTCATGCACACACTTGCCTCGGTGGTATCCCCGGCAGCAGGAGCATTCCTGGTTGCTAAGGCAGGCTTTGGATTAACCTTCCAATCCCTCGGCTGGCTTCTGATTGGAACCGGGATTATTGCTTTCTTCATAGTCCACGATCGTCAAGGAAGCAGCCCGGAATTGGCCCATCCCGTGATACATGCTTCCAGCAAAGAGTACTCCGGCTTTCGAGTGATTCCCATGAGATTCTATATGCTGCCGCTCTTTGTTGCCTGTGCCCAAGGAATCCTGTTCTTTGAGCTCCCTCTGCAGGCAGGCGGTCTATCGGGAATTCTGGATACCGGGATCTACTTTTCTCTGCTCAGTCTGGGGGCATTAGTGACCCTATGTATGCTTTTTCTGCACAAATACTCTCCCTACGTAAGAGCGACTGCAGGCGTACTTGGCATGGCGCTGGCGTTCTATTCCATGGCTTCTGCCTGGAATGTGCCTCTGGCCGTTTCTCTATTCTTTCTCGGCATGTCCAAGGGCGTTCTCTACCCGGCTATGGCTTCTCTCTTCATCGAGCTGAGCGGCGGCAAGAGACTTGGCACTGTCTTTTCCCTGCAGTCCATCTCCATGTCGCTTGGCGCCTTTCTTGGTCCGGTTGTGGCAGGACAGATCCGTCATGTCTTCTCTCCTTACTTCCTGGCCTTTCTCCTGCTCATGATTCTACTCATAACGGTTCCCCCGCTCCGTACCCGATCTGATTCAGCAAGCGGGACCAGCAAGACACCGACCACTGTCGTATAACCTAGAAAAAATCTGTGTATTTAGGCTACCGCACAAGACCATGCAAGGCTATGATCATATTCTGTTTATGTACTAACCACCACTTGGAGGCAGGTGAATATATCATGAGTCACGTAGGTCAATGCGGTCCTGGAGCAGGAGTTGGATTATTCTGGACATCTACAGGCACCATCCTTGTTCTGTACATCCTGCTTGTCATCATCCTTCGCACTCCATTCTTCTAAGATCATATCAACAAGAATATGCCAACATGACAAAAAGAGGCTTGCCGCTTAGGGCAGGCCTCTCTTTGGGCTTTGCATGGATATCGAAGTTAGGTTTACACTATAGAGGAAGCCAAGCATGTGAGGTGAGCCATCATTCCTGTATACATCATTGTTGAAGGCAAGAACGACCGCAGCAAGCTGCGCCGGGTGCTGAACGAGGAAGTCGAGATTCTATGCACCTTCGGAACCCTGAACACCCAGAAGCTTGAATCGCTCCGCAAGAAGGTCAAGGACGAAGAGATCTATCTTTTTATGGATAACGACCCTTCCGGCAAAAGAATCCGGGGCATCCTTAGAGACACCTTCCCGGATGCCGGGCACATCTATACCCGCCGGGGCTATGCCGGCGTGGAAGGCACGCCAGACGAATATATCATTCAGCAATTAGAAAAAGCCGGGCTGGAGGAATTCATTCTGTATCCTCCACCCGGCTTCTAGCGGACAAGTCGACTGACTTGTCCCTTTGTTATTCTTTGGCCAACCGTTTTGCTTCTTCTGCGATTTCCTTGGCGGTCACGTCACTCTTATAGTACTTGCGGTAGTTCCCTTCCCGGTCCACTAGCGCAATCAGGTCTGAGTGCGCAAAGTTGCCGTCCCGGTCTTTGTTAACGATGAACTGGAACGTATCCATCGCGAATTTGGCCGTCTTCTTCTCATCTCCGCGCAGGAAGTACCAGCCGCTGTAATCAGCGCCGAACTTATCCCCGAATTTCCTGATCGCTTCACGCGTGTCTCTCACCGGATCGAAGGAGATGGATACGAAGCTGATATCCTTGCCGAACAAGCCGTCTTTCTTGAGCTCATTCTGTATTTGAGACATCTTGAAGGTGGAAATAGGACATACGTCTGGACAATTGGTGAAGAAGAAATAAAATAGCCGAACCTTGCCATTGGTATCCTGCAGGGTAACCGTCTTCCCGTCCACATTCTCCATCGAGAAATCCTGAACAGGTCGAATGACGGGAATTTTGGGCTTGCTGTATGTATCCACCAGTAGATAACCAGCCAGAATCACGCATATGGCAAGCAGAATCCAGGTCCATTTGTACTTTATAAGCATCGTCAAAGCCAAACCTCCTTGTATAATCATCTTAAAAAAAGAATCCCATGCTGCCATGGGATTCTTCATTTCTTCGGTGACCGGCTTAATGATGAACAGTATCGAGAATCATCACAAGCAGGGTGATCATTAAATAACTGATGGAGAAGAGAAATACCTTCTTCGCCCAAGTATCTGTATCTGTCTTCTTACTGAACCCCATTAGAGCCATGAACAGCCAGATTACCGCTACGGCCTCGCCAATGATCAGGAACCATATGCCTGTGTAGCCATATGCATACATGAGCGGCGGAATCGGCAGCAGCAGCACCAGGTAAGGAATCATCTGGAATTTCGTTCTTCTAATTCCTTTAACCACGGGAAGCAGCGGGAAGCCGGCTGCCCGGTACTCTTCAACTCTGCGGATGCCAAGGGCCCAGAAATGCGGGGGCTGCCACAGGAACAGCAAAGCGAACAACAGGATCGCTCCAAGGTCAAGCTTGCCCGTAACGGCCACATAACCAATTACTGGAACGGCCGCACCAGAAATCGCACCCACTGAAGTACTCCACGTTGAAGTACGTTTCAGCCACATCGTGTAGATTCCTGCATAGACGACGAAGCCCACGATTCCACACAGTCCGGCGAGCAGCCCGGAGAAGGTGAACAGGACGCCGAATCCGGCAATGCCCAGGATAATTGAATACCACAGCACAACGGAAGGGGCAAGCTTTCCAATAGGAAGTGCACGGCCTTTCGTCCGTTCCATCTTGCTGTCAAGCTCGCGGTCATAGTAATTGTTGAATACGCAAGCTGAAGCCATAATCAGAACTGTACCAAGAAGTGTCATTAGAAGCTTTCCGTATTGTAAATCCCAACCGGATGCGAGCCAAAATCCTGCAAATGCGGCAATCAGGTTGGAGCGAAGGATTCCGGGCTTGGTCAGCGCTACAAAATCTCTCCATGTGGCAGTGTCGCCGGTCGGTGATGGTCTCATAGCTATAGCTGGGGAATCCGTAGGAGCAGTGTAACTATATTGTTTACCCACGCGGATTGTTCCTCCTTATTTGATCATAGCGGGACGAATTGTCGTCCTCTGCTATAAACTTTATCATATCAAAATGCTTAAGTGTTTGACAATTACCGGACAATCCGAGTCATTGTATGACAATTCGGTGACACAGATGGAGACATAGCTGAAGCCGGACACAGGGTCCGGCTTCAGCTCCATACGATTTATCTTAACTTGCCAACAATCTAGGACTCAGTCGACATGTGCACACGCGGAAATAATCACGTATGCTATTCAGGCATGCCTAGGCTTTGGGCAGAAAGCCCATTCTCTTTTGCACCTCGGCAAGGGTTTTGGCAGCGATCTCCTCCGCCCGCTCCGCGCCCTGACGCAGGATGCTGGTTATTTCCCCGGATTCCCGGATCTGGCGGTAACGCTCCTGAATCGGTTCAAGCTTGGCGACAATGACTTCGGCGAGATCCTTCTTGAACGGACCATACATCTGTCCTTCATAGCGCTTCTCCACCTCTTCAAGCGATAAGCCGGAACACTGGCTGTAAATACTGATCAGATTGCTGACCTCGGGCTTATTAGCCGGGTCAAACTTAACTTCGCGGCCCGAGTCCGTTGTTGCCCGGCTGATTTTCTTGCGGATCTCGGCCGGGGTATCCAGCAGCGCGATATAGCTGCCCGCATTCGGATTGCTTTTGCTCATTTTATTCGAGGCATCGTCTAACGACATCACCCGCGCTCCCACTTTGGGGATATACGGCTCCGGAACCGTGAAGAAATCGCCGTATCTGTGGTTGAATCGGCCCGCCAGATCACGCGTCAGCTCCAAATGCTGCTTCTGATCTTCACCTACCGGTATCAGATCAGCATTATATAAAAGAATATCCGCCGCCATCAGAGAAGGGTATACGAAGAGTCCGGCGCCTACGGAATCTTTGCCAGTGGACTTATCCTTGAACTGGGTCATACGCTCCAGCTCGCCCATGGAAGTTAGTGTTGTCAGAAGCCATCCGAGCTGGGCGTGCTGAGGAACATGGGACTGCATATACACATTTGCTTTATTTGGATCAATGCCCGCCGCGATGAACAATGCGGCTACGGACTCAGACTGCTCACGCAGGGCTGCCGGCTCCTGTGGCACCGTGATCGCATGGAGGTCGACCACCATGAAATTACAATCATATTCGTGCTGCAGCTGTACAAAATTCTGCATAGCGCCAATGTAATTACCCAAAGTGAGCTTGCCGCTTGGCTGAATGCCCGAGAGAACCTTTTTCTTCATTTCTAAATCCCCCTTATCATCTATACTGGTTACGCACACGCTACATATGCCGGACTCCAGAAAACACAAAAAAGCCCACATCCGAAAGGGACGTGAGACCGTGGTGCCACCCTAATTCGCTGCAGACTCTAATTGAACAGTCTTCAGCCTTAGTTATCCTGTAACGGGGAATACCGTACGAACATACTGGGACCCGCCTCCTTACCCGGCGCACTCCGTTCCTTTCGTCACTCCGGGGTCCATTCCTCATGAAGCCGCTTCACCGGTTCTCATCATCCACCGGCTTTCTGCAGAGAAGCCATCTCCAGAATACTTATCCCCATCAACGCGTTGCATAACTTTCAAGTTTATGTTTCCATATTAAATGGGCAAAAGCAAATCTGTCAAATCGGATTTTCCGTCCTTCAGCAAAAGTGTTATGATAGGTCTAGCTTTGAATTTTTGATTATAGTGGGAAAAGGAGCAACGATATGAAAAAAGTGACCAAAGGGCAATGGAACGGCTACGATACTTATATACTGCATAGCCGCGAACTTGAAGTCACACTGTTGCCACGGCTCGGGAATAATGTTATCGGCCTTACCGATAAAGTGCAGCAGCGTGAAGTGCTGCGGCGGCCCGAGGAGAACGAACTAGATTTTTATCTGCAGAAACCTTACCACTTCGGCATTCCTCTTCTCATTCCACCCGGAAGAATCCGTAGAGGACACTTCGAATATGCCGGACAACATTATCAATTTGATCGTAATACTGCGAATGACAACCATATTCACGGACTGCACCGCACCCAGTGCTGGCAGGTCAGTGATATTGAAGAAGATGAAGAAGGCTGTGCGATTACAACTGAATTCCTAACCTCCGATGATCCAGAGTGGATCAAGCAGTATCCGGTACCCCTCAAGCTTGAGATGACTTTGAGACTGCAAGGCTCCTCGTTATCCCAAAACTTCAAGATTACACAACTGGGCGATAAGCCAGCTCCCTTCGGCCTGGGACTGCATACTTGGTTCCTGCTTGATGGCCGTCCTGAGGATTGGACCCTACGTCTTCCGGTAACTGAGACCTATCTGCTTGATGAAGAGAATGTATCCACCGGTGACATGGCTCCTTTAGGCGAATTCGATCGTCTGAATACAGGCCTGAATCTGAAAGGTATAAACTTTGATACGATGTTCAGCATCGGCGGCAAGCCGGCGGAAGCGCTGCTGCAACGTGAGGACGGTTATGCCCTTCGCTATTCGGCTGATCCTGAATTCTTCAAGCATTGGGTCCTCTATACCAAGGGCGAAGCCGATCAATTCTTCTGCATTGAGCCCTATACATGGCTTCCCAATGCCCCTAACTTGAATCTTCCTAATGAAATCACAGGGCTCATTGATCTTCAGCCTGGACAGCAGCTTAATCTTCAGGTTAATTTGGATATCGTATACCCTTCCTAAGAGACTGACTCCGAGACGGTACCGCCAGACTGCGGCTCCGTCTTTTTTTATGATCTCCTCTTTTTGAAATCCCTCATTCCTCTAATATTTACCACCTCTTATACTTTGATGTCGTGTGCATATTTTAGAAGTCTGAAACCATACTAACATCACTAAGGTCAAAGGAGGTGACAAACATGGCAGGTTCAAATAACCGTGGCGGAAGCCGTCGCAGTAACAACCTTATCGTTCCTCAAGCAAATCAAGCGCTGCAACAATTGAAATTCGAGGCAGCTCAAGAGCTTGGAGTAACTATCCCTCAAGATGGTTACCTTGGTGATAACACTTCCCGTGAGAATGGTTCCCTTGGGGGCTATATCACAAAACGTCTGGTGCAATTGGCAGAACAGCAATTATCGGGTCGTTCTAACCTATAATTTGCGTTCTATCCTTACTTTGATATAAGACAGGCGGTCTGCTCTATGCAGGCCGCCTGATCTTGTTGTATGATCCCGATACTTACTTAATTATTATTAGATAGCTGCTTGGTCATGCCTCTGTAATTCTGCTTGCGCCGATTAGGCATTAAGCCTGACCGACCGGAAGGTTAAGTTCTAGTTAGGTGTATTTGAATGAAGGTATCTTCGAACTAGGATTGCTCTTGGTATGTATGTGTTGTCTCTTTCCTTGGGTAACGAATCATCAGGTTGGCCATGTTGTAATTGGATTCAAGCGTGGCGTCCACGATAACCATTTCCTTGCGAAGCGCGAATTCAAAACTGATCTCGCCGTGCGTCCAGCTGCGTTTGAAATTGAGTGATTCAATCGCCATTTTTCTAAATAAAGCTTGTTGTACTCCAGTAAGTCCTTGCATCTCGCCTGATAAATATCCATTTCTCCCACTAATCGGATTCTGCCGGATACCGAATTTGCCGATAACATTGTTCCGGATCTGTACAAACACCGTCCCCGAGGTTAGTCCTGTCAGCTCCCCCTCAAGTTCTCTAAATACCAAATCTAACTGTCTTGCTAATGAAAATTGATCTGTCTTCACTTTATCCACCCTTTCTCCCCCTTATAACTCCTTACATCACCCCAATATAGGGCTTATGTCTCATTATATTCCATTCTTATAGACCCATCAACAATATCCAGAAAAGTTGGGTAATTATACCTATGCATATATAATTTTCAATTTATTCATCTCTTAACATTCGCCATTAGTCCTTAATATACGACAAAAAACCGCCCCAACAGACAGACATAATCTGACGCTGGAGCGGTGGATAACCATCTATATAAGTTATATGACTCTAAAATCTATTCTGTCATTTCCAGGAACATCTCCACATCGGCAACAGCCAGGGATACAGCCTCCTGCCAGAAATCCGGCTGAGTCAAATCCACATTCAGATGCTTCCTGGCCAGATCCTCGGCCGTCATCCGGCCGGTATCGCGCAGCAGCGCATCGTATTTCTCTGCGAAGGCCTCGCCTTCACGCTGTGCGCGGGCAAATATCCCTGTACTGAACAAATACCCAAAGGTATACGGGAAATTGTAGAAAGGCACATCCGTAATATAGAAGTGGAGCTTGGAAGCCCAGAAATGCGGATGGTAAGAAGCCAGTGCTCCCTGATAGGCTTCTTGTTGAGCTTCCACCATGAGTGCGGAGATCTCCTCCGCATTCAGCAGGCCATCCTTCCGCTTCTCATAGAAGCGGGTCTCGAACAGGAAGCGTGCATGAATGTTCATGAAGAAGGCGACACTACGCTGGATTTTGTCTTCGAGCAGTATAATCTTCTCTTCTTTGCCAGCCGCCTTCTTCACCTGAGCATCCGACAGAATCATCTCAGCAAAGGTGGAAGCTGTCTCAGCCACGTTCATGGCATAGTTCTGATTGAAGGGAGGCAGATCATTCATAACATGCTGATGATAGGCATGACCCAGCTCGTGAGCGAGTGTGGACACATTGGAAGCCGTGCCGCTGTATGTCATGAAGATTCTTGTCTGCTTGCTTTCGGTTAAAGAAGTGCAAAAGCCGCCTGGACGTTTGCCGTTCCGGTCCTCGGCTTCAATCCAGCTCTTATTGAACGCGTCTACGGTGAACCCGGCGAGTCTCGGACTGAAGTTCCTGAACTCCCGCACGATCTCCTCAGCCGCATCCTGATAATCAATCTTGGTATCCACCTTGCCCAAGGGAGCTTCCACATCTGCCCAACCAAGGCGTTCTACACCTAGCAGCTTGGCTTTGCGTTCCAGATACTTTACGAATACCGGCTTGTTCTGTGTAATTACGTTCCACATTGTATCCAGCGTGGCCTTGGACATCCGGTTAATACTGAGTGGTTCTTGGAGAACCTGATCCCAGCCGCGGTTCTCATACAGCTTCAATCGGAAGCCGGCGAGGCGGTTAAGGGTATCCGCACAGTAATCACTTACCTCTTCCCACGCCATCTCCCATTTCCCGAATACCTCTTCACGGACATCGCGGCTGCGATGGTGCAGCTTGTTGTGTGCCTGGCCTGCGGACAGAGCAACCTCTTCCCCATTCTCCTCGCGGAATGGAATACTTACCTTGCTGACTATCGTATCGTAATGCTCTCCCCAGCCATGGTACCCGTCTACGGCCAGATCCAGTATCAGACTCTCCTGCTCTGGAGGCAGCTTCTCACGGCTTCGCTCGCGGCTCTCATTCAGTGAGAAGGCAATCGGCGCAATCTCGGGCCGCTCCATCCACTGTGTGAACACCTCATCCCCGGTTGCCCGGAGAATACCTTCGAATACAGCGGCAAGACCCTCCACAGCAGCCCTGAGTGAGGTAACCTTGCCAGAGAGCTGCACTGCCTTCTTATCGGCTGTATCCTGGGCGGTCAGGCAGCCTACATAGCTTCCCGCTTCCTTGATCCGGGAATAGGCGCTCTGCAGCGATTCAATGAAGCTGTCCAGCGATGCGGTATCCTGAACCGTCCTGGGTACTTCCAGTCCCTTCACTTGCTGCTTAAGCTTCTCTACATCCTGTTCCAGCTTGCTTAGAAAAGCTCTGAACTCTGGTGAGGAGGATCCACCCGGGAACAAGGATTCCAGATCCCAGGTCAAGGAGAGAGGTTGTTTGAGTTGTGTCATACTATCCATGCTATCCACCCTTTCTAACGTGTTGATTGAATAGAGGCCAAAAGTGTATAACTATTATATTAGCCCATGGGCACACAAGGAGGAGCCAAATGAAACCATTACAAATCTCAGCCGAAACCGCGGTTAAATTAGCCGAGAAGCTCGGAGTCCCTTTGGAGAACCTTATGCATATGCCGCAGCATATTTTACTG
Source organism: Paenibacillus sp. YPG26 (assembly GCF_023704175.1). Taxonomy (NCBI): domain Bacteria; kingdom Bacillati; phylum Bacillota; class Bacilli; order Caryophanales; family Paenibacillaceae; genus Paenibacillus; species Paenibacillus sp. YPG26. The sequence goes on from NZ_CP084530.1 coordinate 3,120,472, forward strand.
CAAAAAATTGGTGAGCTTGCAAAAGAAGATGCGGGTTCAGGCGACAAGCCGAAATCATGATTCCTTTCGAGAAGGCACTTCCCTACGATATACTAATGGGAGACATCTATGTGCAGGAATGCCCTTTCTGCGGCAGCGAGCATGTGCTCCTACCCATGAAGCCGAATGAAATCCAGAGCGTCCGTGAAGGCAAGAAGAAGCTTCTTGTCTTCCCATGCTGTCATACCCGGCTTACGATTCTGGACAGCGATTCAGATTATCTTCTAACCAATAAGATTGTTCGCAAATGATGGCTTCCATACCTACGGACGGGCAGGTGAATCACTGCATGAATGCAGCGGTCCTCCTGCCCGTCTTAAGCTGTAGAATTTAAGTCTGCATTTCCTCGGGAATCTCCATCTTCGCCGCCAGCATATCCTCTCTGAGCACTGCCCATTGTTCCCTGGAAGCCCGGATCATCGCCGCATCCATAATCTTCTTATCATTAATTACGCGGGAGAACCAGCGCACAGCCTCAGAATACTGGCCCAGACGTCTGTTCAATTCCCCGATCAGATACATTAATCTGGCATCATTCGCCCCCGCTCCCTCGAGCTCATACACACGAACATAAGATTCCAGGCTGAAGCGTAAGAAACGCGCCTCCTGCTCCTTCAACTCCTTGTACCGGTAGAGCCAGGCGATATGATGCAGCAGACTGGAAATAATACGTTCCTTCTCATGGATGGCCTGAGCACAGAGCAGCGCAAGCTTGTAGGTCTCAAGCGCCGTATCCCAATCTCTTGGACCGCCGAAGTCACGAAGCGCAATCCGGCTGCCAATCTGCTTCTGGAAGTCAGCCCGCTGAGTCTCCTTCAGCCGCTCGTCAAAATTCTCGGAGAATGCAAAACCGCAGGATGGACACACACGGACTACATAAAAGTCAGGATTGTCCTTGGCATAATAACGGCAGAAATCCGTATCGGTCTTCACAGCTCTCTTGAAGCTTGGTCTAACCCTTGATGTTGTAAATTCATGTTCGCATTGAATACAGGTTACCTTAATTGTATAGAGCGGCTCTAATTCCAATGTGCCATTCTCCCTTTCGTTTATCCATTTAACTGTAGTAAGAAGCCGTTGATATCCGGAGACGAAGGAGGTTGCTCCCGCTCCTGCGGTGCCAAGTTCCCCTTTCGCCTACGTCTCACATGCATGTTATTGCCAACCGGTGTCTTAATCAGACGTGTTCACAAAGTGATGGGCAGGTCCCGACAGACGCTGGAGTATAAAAGCCTGAAGCGGGTCCTCCACCCCGATCTCATGCAGTGCCGAAGCCATACAGGAGAGCCAGGCCTCCGCCCGCTCTTCAGTTATTGGAAAGGGTAGATGCCTTGCGCGCATCATGGGATGCCCGTATTGATCGGAATACAGTGGCGGTCCGCCGAAGAACTGGGATAGGAACATGAACTGCTTGTCCATAACAGGAGTGATATCCTCCGGGAACAAAGGGCCCAGACTCGGATGAGCCTGTACTTTGGGATAGAATGCCTCAACCAGCTTACGGAGGGTCTCCTCTCCGCCAAGATTCTCATATATAGACAGACTTGGATTGAAATTCATCGAATATTCGCCAACTTCCTCTAAAGTCTTAAGAGCATGAACAAAGAACAAAAGTCTGATGTTCACTCCCTAATCGTACTGTACCATTATACCAAAAAAAGGTCCCCGGTGGTCGCCCACCTTATACACAAAAAAAGACGCTAATGAGCATTAGCGTCCTGTGGCAATCAAGTTATTAATAGCTTCGCCAATCCTCTTCACCGGAATGGACAAGAGAGGCGCGTATAACATACACAAAGGCGCATACGAGAACACCGGCGACAAAACTCATATCCATCACTCCATCCATATGAATTGATTCGGGCCGAAAGGTCGGGCGCATCTTGTATTTGTATTTTATCATAACCTTGCGAAAAAAACAGCCCAATCTGTAATCGCTTTCTCGTGTTTTTTGTACTGTTTGTCCATAGAAATTCATATGTCTATTCTATAAGCTGAGGCATGATCTAGGGGGCCATACGTGCATGATGTTGAAAAAATGGGGTGTTCTGCTCCTGTTAATAGGCTTAACCTTGCTGTTCGGGCTAATGCTCACCTACCCGGACTCTTCCTGGAAAGCGGCGGTCCGCGGACTCGCCATCTGGTGGGACGTGCTGTTCCCGTCCCTCTTCCCCTTCTTCGTCATCTCGGAGATGATGCTTGGTTTCGGTATCGTGCATTTCCTGGGCATGCTCCTTGATCCCCTAATGAAGCCTCTGTTCCGCATTCCGGGCAGCGGCGGATTCGTGGCGGCCATGAGCCTGGCCTCCGGTTATCCGGTGAGTGCCAAGCTAACCTCCAAGCTTCGGGAGCAGCAGCTGATCACCCGGGAGGAAGGGGAACGGCTGGTCGCCTTCACAACTACGTCAGATCCGATCTTCCTCATCGGCGCTGTCTCGGTTGGCTTCTTCCATAACCCGCAGCTCGCAGGCACACTCGCCGCCGCTCACTATGGGAGCTCGCTGCTTGTAGGTCTGCTCATGCGCTTCCATGAGCCTGGGGCTGCCCCGACTCCCACCGCGCCTGGAACTCGAGCCGGATTCAGTCTCCGGCCGGCTCTGAAAGCCATGCATGAAGCGCGGATGGGAGATGACCGTTCCTTCGGCGAGCAGCTTAGACAGGCCGTGATCTCGGCGCTGCAGCTCATGACAGTCGTAGGAGGCCTGGTCGTGGTCTTCTCCGTACTGCTCGAGGTGCTTAGCGCATCCGGACTTATGACGCAGCTGTATGAGCTGATCCGGCAGGTCCTCTCTCTTCTTCATCTACCCTCTGCGCTTGCCGAGCCTCTTGTTGGAGGCGGATTTGAGGTGACGCTAGGTGCTAAAGCCTCAGCCGCGGTTCCCGCTTCCGTTCCGCTGGCCTTCAAGGCTGCAGCTGCGGCCTTCATCCTGTCTTGGGCGGGCTTGTCCGTCCATGCTCAAATTGCGAGCATCTTGAGCGGAACGGGGATGCGTTACTTTCCGTTCCTGCTGTCAAGAATCATACACGCGGTGCTTGCCGCGCTCTTGGTACTAATCTTGTGGCCGCTTACCGGTCCCGATACGGAGGTATTCCTAAGCTTCGGTGATCCTCTCCTATCGAAGCCCGGGTGGAGCGGGCTGCCTTCCGCTGGTCTTCTTATGCTGCAAGTCTTGTCTCTACTGCTTATTTTGTCCTTTTTCATTCATCTCATTCAGCGGCTGTGGAACAAGCCAAAGGCCTCAAAATGGAAATGAAACATTGTTTTCTGTCCTATAATTGATTATGATCGGTACAAGACATAAGGCAAAGGAGCTTTCATCTTGAGATATTACGTTCTTGACCGCGGAGATCAATTATCTGTCGAGTTAAGTGAGCAATTTCATAAGCTGGCGGCCGAAAATGGATTTAAAATGGATGCCGAATCCCCGGAGATTGTTATTTCTATCGGTGGAGACGGAACGATGCTGCACGCCTTTCATTCTTTTATTGACCGGATTCCCTCAATTGCATTTGTCGGGATTCACACGGGCCATCTCGGCTTTTATGCCGACTGGAAGGCTAACGAAATTCCTGAACTGATTCAGCTCATGGTAGGCCACAAGACTCCTGAACAGCCAAGACCCCGAATTGTCAACTACCCTCTGATCGATATCCAGGTGCAGAAGAAGTCGGGGACTTCGTCATATATTTGCGTTAATGAGTTCACTCTCAAGGGAGTCGATGGGACAGTCGTCGCACAGGTTGATATTAACGATCAGCAGTTCGAGATGTTCCGCGGCGATGGAATATGTGTATCTACGCCGGCTGGAAGCACGGCCTATAACAAGAGTCTAGGCGGAGCGATCATTCACCCCTCTATCGAGGGGATGCAGATTACAGAGATCGCCTCCATCAATAACAGGGTATTCCGGACTGCCGGTTCGCCGCTGGTGCTGCCCAAGCATCATCACTGTGACATCTATTCCCGGAAGGATCAGCGGCTGATGCTGACCATTGATCATATCAACCACCCTGTCGATGATCTGATCTCGGTGCGCTGCCAGGTTGCCAAGCAGAAAGTAAGCTTTATCCGGTATCGACCATTTCCTTTCTGGAACCGGGTGCGCAATGCCTTTATGGGTTAAGACGGTATAGGCTGCATATGTTACGCCAATGATCACGGATCATTGGCTTTTTTGCTGTTCATAAGCTGTATCAGACGGACTGGCAAATTACGTGTAATGAGGCTATATGTAAGCATGTTCTTACTTCCCGTTAAGGGGTCAATCTTGCGATCAGCTTGTATCAGTCTCTTCCAGTTAAGTATGGAAATTTATACAAAAATAATCGTAGACTTTAATGCCCAGCAGTGGTATAAACGATCTATCTGTTCAAAATTGACCGTAAGGAGTGCTCCACTCGTGAAACGTATTACTTCCGCACTAAGTGTACTTGCTCTATCTCTGGCCCTATCTCTGCCGGCCAACGCTGCACCCAAGACTATACAGGTCTATATCGACGGCAGCCCAATTAGCTTTACTGCTGGAGCCCCATACACCCGGCAAGGCACGACTCTTGTTCCGTTCCGCGCTCTCTTCGAGAAGCTGGGACTTCAGGTGGATTGGAATGCGAAGACTCAGACGGTGACAGGCAAGAAGAAAGACCTTGCAATCGGGCTGACAATCGGCAGCAACCGGGCCACAGTTAACGGCATCGTCAAGAAGCTCTCCCTTTCCCCGGTCACTGTGAAAGGAACTACCTACATTCCCCTCCGGTTCATTGGTGAAGCATCGGGTGCCGATGTGGAGTGGGACAGTGACTCGAATTCCATTTACATTTATACGGCCGCATCTAAGGCCCTCGATGAACAGCAGATTCGTGGACTGCTTGATCAGAGCATTGAATACTTTAACAGTAAAGACTTGGCTAAAGTATTAACACTCACCTCTTTTGATTCTCCGCTTAGAGATGAGGAAGAGTCCATGAAGGAGCACGCCGAGACCTACCTCAAGACCAGCAAGATCGTGGATTTCGATATCATTAATGTAGATTCCAGAATGGGTGAAGCCGTTGTTCAGACAACCGAAGAATCCACCCGGACCGGAGGCTTCTATACCCCGGATAGCCGAGCTGATTATATATACACCTTGGTAAAGGAGGAGGGAGCGTGGAAGATTTACAGTGTTGAGTCTCAGTATGTGGAATACTTCATATCCGATGAAGCCTTGACAGGAACCACCAACATCCCGTCTGCTGACGAGACCAGCTTGAAGCAGCTCATTGATACTTATTTCAACTCTCTCAATGACAAGAATGTGGATGTTCTATTCTCTACACTTGATCCAAGTATCGCAACAGACGAATTTAGGGACTCCTTCATCTCTTACTTCAAAGATAACGAATACAAAACTTCCTTATCCAACTTCAAAGTTATCTATTATACAACCAATCAAGCTGCCGTCTATTTAGAAGAGAAGATCGCTTATACAATTGACAATGAAACTTATGAAGATACCTACAAAGACGTCTTTGTTGTAGACAAGTCCCAGTCGGGCAAATGGCTAATATCAGCTACCTATTCTTTGGATGAATAATGAGTAAAGGAAGACAATTCATATGACTAAATTCTCAATCCGCAAGGCACTTATCAGCGCAACGCTTACACTCTCTCTGCTCCTGCTTCCAGGTGCTGCATTTGCCGCCGACAGCCAGCAGACAGCTTCCACCGCCGGATCTTCGGATGCTGCCCAGGCTTCCGATTCCCAGCTTATACAGGAAGTGCTCGACTATATCAGCAAGTACAACGTATCGGGTGTGAAGAAGGAGGAACTCATCCGCGCGGCAATTGAAGGCATGATCTATCAGCTGGATGATCCCTACACTTCTTATTTCACCGCGGACGAGCTCAATCAGTTCCAGAATTCCATCAACCAGGATTATGTGGGGATTGGAATCACTCTGTACTTTGAGAACAGCAAGCTGAAGGTGGACAGTGTCATATCCGGATCACCCGCAGATAAGAGCGGCATCCAGGCCGGGGATATCATTACGAAGATCAACGGAGTTCCTGTAACAGGGCCCGAGACGGCAGCGGAGCTGGCTGGCGAAGAGAACACCAAGGTTACAGTCACGGTGCAGCGCAGCGGCATCACCAAGCTTTTCACTGTGACCAGGGCGGAGATATACCTCCCTACCGTTAATGCGGCCATTAGTGACAGCGGAATCGGTTATATTCAATTGACCAGCTTCGCCGAGAATGCGGATGAGGACTTTGCCGATGCCCTTAGCAACCTGAAGGCCTCCGGTATGAAGTCGCTCGTTCTGGATCTTCGTGACAATGGAGGCGGTTATATTGATACCGCCAGCAACATTGCGAAGCATTTTATAGACAAAGGAATCCTGATGTACACCCAGGACCAGAGTGGGCTATTAGTACCCCAAGTCATCACGGGTGGAGTCAAGCTCGGCGTTCCCGTAGTCATTCTTACGAATGAGAATAGCGCCAGCGCTTCCGAGATTTTGACGGGTGCGCTTCGGGATAACCACGTTGCCACCACAGTGGGCACTACAACTTATGGCAAAGCCCGCATTCAGAACGTAATCTCTCTGTCTAACGGAGATGCGCTCAAGCTGACTACAGAAAAGTATTTGACCCCATCCAGGGAGGACTTTAACGAAATCGGACTGAAGCCTGACTTTGAAGTGAAGAACCGTACGGCCCAGCTGCTCACCGCCTTCTCTCTCGCAGGCATGAAGAAGATCAGAGTCAGCGGGGACAGCCGTTCACTTCAAGTTGACGGAGAGTCATTTGACGGGACACTGGATACGATTAAGAAAGGGAACTCCATCTATGTTCCGGCACGTGTGCTTACATCTCTGGTGCTGGGAGAAGTGGATTGGAATGCCAAGGACAAGAAGATTATCGTTACGGACGGTGCTGGGCGGCGGAGTGGCTTCACTGTGGTCTCGAACCAGGTTATTTTCCACAAGGAAGAGAGTTATATTGAAATCCATGCCTTTGTGAAGAAATACCCTTCGCTAAAATGGAGCTATAGCCAGAACAAGCTGACGCTCAGCACACCCTAAGGCGTCCAATAACAAAACGGTTCCCGATTATTCGGGAACCGTTTTGTTATTGGGTGTATTCTTGCCGATGGATTCTGATTCCTGCACGGATTCTCCCACCACAGTCTGACTCTTGGGTAGAGGCTCAACGGATTGGGGTTGAGATTGGGATTGGGATTGAGCTTGAGCAGGCTGTTCAATCTGATCCTTAACGCGGCTCTGAGCCTGTCCGGATTTGGGAGCGGTTCTCTTCGCCTCAGGTCCATCTGCTGGCTTGTCCTTCGACTGTTCTCTAGGTTCCGAGGGATCCTGGATTGCCGCCTGCGGTTCACGGGGAGCCTCCTTCACTCTTTGGAGCACAAAGTAAGGACAACCAAAATTACAATATTCATTAATGTAGTCCATAATCCCGGAGATGGAGGAGTCCTTGTTCACTTTGGGATGATTATCCCGGTAGAACCCCTTCAGACGAAGCTGATTATAGCCCCAGTCTCCGATAATATAGTCATACCGTTCAAGCACATCGCTGTATCTTTGCTTAAATGCCTCAGGGTCCCAGCCATTTCTGTTCTCCTGAATTACTTCGTAACTTTTGCCATTCACCTGGATCAAAAGAACGTTCCTCCTCTACTTCCCTTAAGCTGTCGTATGAATGCCTTCCTTATTGCTTTTGGCCGACTTGACCTGCTCATGGGCATGGTACGAGCTGCGGACAAGAGGTCCGGATTCCACATGGCTGAAGCCCCGCTTCAATCCTTCTTCCTTGAGCTTCACGAATTCCTCAGGACGATAGTATTTCTCTACATCCAGATGCTTCGGAGAAGGCTGCAGGTATTGACCGATGGTGAGGATGTCGACATTCACCTCACGCAGATCATCCATAGCCTGGAGAATCTCATCCCATTCCTCACCAACGCCAAGCATAATGCTTGATTTCGTCGGGATCTCAGGCTGCATCTCCTTCGCCTTCTTGAGCAATTCCAGTGATCGGCGGTACTTGGCCTTAGCCCGGACGCGGTCAGACATCCGCTCAACCGTCTCGATATTATGGTTCAGAATGTCAGGCTTCGCATCCATGACGATCTTCAAGGAATCCGTATCACCCAGGAAGTCCGGGATCAGAACCTCGACACTGCAGAGCGGCAGACGACGGCGTATCGCGTGAATGGAGCCGGCAAAAATCTGCGCTCCCCCATCCTTGAGATCATCGCGGGCCACACTGGTAATTACGCAGTGCTTCAGATTCATGTTCTCGGCGGCTTCTGCCACGCGTTCCGGCTCTTGGAGATCAAGCTCTGTAGGCATTCCTGTATTCACCGCGCAGAAACGGCAGGCACGTGTGCAAATGTCCCCTAGAATCATAAAGGTGGCTGTCCGGTTGGCCCAGCATTCATATATATTTGGACAGCGCGCTTCCTCGCACACCGTATGTAGTGTCTTGGAACGCATCATTTTCTTAATGTCCTGATAGTTCTCTCCGGTAGTCAGTTTAATCCGAATCCAATCCGGTTTTGGCTCTTTCACTTGTTTAGACAAGGGGCTGACCTTCCTTCTTTTATAGTTCAATCTGTTAACTGCCCATTATTATACCATGAATGAAATTGAAATACTTCTCAGAATAAAATAACTTGACTTATTCCATATTAAAGGAATCAGACTTACAGCCTGAATTCATTACCCCTCAGGCAGCAGGAGGAGGACATACTGCGTGCATAACCGAAGTTCATTTACGAGCCGGACCCGATCCATTCTTATTGGCATGCTGGTGCTTACCCTGATCTTGGGTACCCCGGGTTCATTTGCAGAAGCAGCAGAAGCTCCGGCCCCTATGGCACAAGACAAACCGCAAAACCCATACCTGGCCCGGCGCCATCTCTACGAGGAAATGGGCAGTCTCTTGCACATCCCCTGGTATCGGCTCGCGGCCGTAGACCAGTATGAACGAACTCTGATTCCCAGCTCCAAAACGGGCAAGCCCGAGGAGAGATTAACCGGTCTGACCATTCCCCCTCCTGTATGGTCAGGCTGGACTAACCCCGATCCCGAAGACAAGAATCCCGTGTCGATTGCCCTGTTCGGCGGAATGGGGAGGGATGCCACAGGAGATGGAATTGCAGATCCCAAGAATGACAGGGATGCGCTGTTCACAATGGGCCGTTATATCACAAGCTATGGGTATGATGAGGATGATTTCCGTATTGCTCTATGGAAATACTATCAGAACGACCGGGCTGTTCAGCGAATTAGTCAATTTGCCCGCATATATGAAGCATTTGACCGCCTCGATCTGTTCGAGAACGCATTCCCGCTGCCGATCTCCAGCGGATACAGCTACAAGGATACTTGGGGGAACTCCAGACATTGGGGAGGCTTCCGGATTCACGAAGGCAACGACTTGTTCGCTCCATATGGAGTCCCTGTTCGAAGCGTCTGCTATGGCATAGTGGAGATTAAGGGCTGGAATCCATTTGGCGGCTGGCGCGTGGGGATCCGCGATCTGAATAACAGGTATCACTACTACGCTCACTTGAGCGGATTCGCCAAGGACATCCATGTAGGTGATTTAATGAAGCCGGGTCAGGTTATTGGCTGGGTCGGAAGCAGCGGGTACGGGCCTCCGGGAACCCAAGGCAAATTCCCCCCGCATCTTCATTTCGGGATATACCGTGACAACGGGAGAAGCGAGTGGGCATTCGATCCCTATCCGCTGTTGAAGCGATGGGAGAATGCCGAAAGAGCCCGTCTTCGCCGTAAATAAGCAGGCGCCCTCCATTTAGGAGGGCGCTTCTTCCGGCTGGGGCTCTGGGACTCTGAGGCTCTGGGTGTTTTGGGTGTTTTGGGTGTTTTGGGTGTTTTGGGTGCTTTGGGTGCTTTGGGTGCTTTGGGTGCTTTGGGTGCTTTGGGTGCTCTTGGTGCTCTGGGTGTTTTGGGTGCTCTGGGCGCTCTGGGTGCTCTGGGAGCTGTGGGTGCTTTGGGAGCTCTTGGTGCTTGGGAGCTCGGCGTCCCGCCGGTTAGGCACCGGGTACCCCGATTCAGCCCATTTACCCCGAAGGATGCGCCGGAAGAGTAATATTCGGAGCATTCGGACTGTTCTCGCCAACCGGGTTGCCGTTATTATCATAATAATAAGTCGGTACATCTCCAACCACCAGCAGATAAGAGACCGGAATCTCGGTCTCCACAGACTGGGGAACCATATCAAAAGGAACCACGACAGACACCTCCGTCTTCACCCGCAAGTACACCTCCACGAGAATCATATTAATTCCCGCATTCTGCCGCCGGGTATTCAGATCAACCTTTACATCACTCTTTGGTTCTATCCGGAACGGAATTTCGGGACCGAAGGAAGCCAGAATCGGACTTCCCAGCGCTTGACCGAGGGGAATAGTCTCGGACAGCTTCGAGATCCGTTCCAGGGTGGACTGAACCGTATGAATGGTGTCCGAGGTGATCTTCATATGGGCTGAATAGTTCAGAACGAAGCCTTTTATTTTACCGGTATCATCGGTCTTCCATTCAATTAAGTTATCGAACTGCTTCTCGTCCTTCACTTGGGCCGTAATCGCCTCATTAATCGACTCTGTAGCGATCTGCTTCACCCTGACCTTGGCCAGATTGCTGATCGGTTCCCTCATCTGACGCTCGACATACAGGAAGAATTGCCCAAGGCACACACCCACGATGATCACCCAGATCAGCCAGACCTTCCGCCTGCCGATCCTCTTCCTCCGCCGACGGCTGTGCCATCTTCGTCTTCTCCACACGGACAAGCCCCCCTACTGCGGTCAATCTTTCTCTGTCACACACCCAATTTTTCTCTGATATACAGCTTGAAATGAATCCTCGTTATCAGAGGTTCGTTCCATAAAGATTATGCGGGACAGCTCTGAAAAAGAAGAACAAGGCTTCCGACTCGGCAAGTACCGAACCAGGGCAAGCCTCCCTTGAGGCAGTGTCATAATTGATCCAAAACCCACAAAATTAGTCGAAATTCCAGGCTTAAAAGCGCGATAAAACTCGAATTGTCAATATAATCCTCCTTTTCTATCAATTTATTACCTTGTTTATCCAGACAAATCTCTTTAGACTATGGGTGTAAACGTTTGCACTTTGGAGCTATCACACGTGTGAGTCTCCCGTCCCTTTTGTCTTGTGGGATTTGTTGTCCGCCAGTCGTGTCACATCTGTAGAATTTGGTTCAAACCAAGGTTCAAATTAAGAGGAGGATGATCTATTTGCACGTTACAAAAGCATTAATGAAACGAGGTTATTTATTTACTTTAATCTTCACGTTAATTTTTTCGAGTTTCCTTACTCCCTTCACGAACACAGCGAGAGCTGAAGTAGCGAATGACTTCCAAGCTTATGTCATGGCTCCGCTGACCAAGATTAATGACTGGAACGCGTTCAAGAACCAACTCAAAACTCTTAAAGACAGCGGAGTCTACGCTCTAACTACCGATGTATGGTGGGGAGATGTAGAAGCTGCAGGCGACAATCAGTTCGACTGGAGCTACTACAAAAAGTATGCGGATGCAGTAAGCGCATCGGGCCTCAAATGGGTTCCTATCCTATCCACTCATACTTGTGGCGGAAATCCCGGAGATGATTGCAATATTCCGATTCCATCATGGCTATGGGGCAAGGGATCTGCTGATGAGATGAAATATAAGAGTGAGACCGGCTATGTCAACAACGAAGCCCTCTCACCTTTCTGGAGCGGCATCAACAAGCAGTACAACGAGCTGTACGCTTCTTTTGCCTCTAATTTCTCAAGCTACAAAGGTCTGATTGCCAAGATCTATCTTAGTGGCGGCGCATCCGGCGAACTTCGCTATCCGTCCTACTATCAGGCAGCAGGCTGGAGCTACCCGTCACGTGGTAAATTCCAAGTCTACACAGAAACTGCCAAGAATGCCTTCAGAACTGCAATGGTCAGCAAATACGGTTCATTAAGCGGAGTTAACCAGGCTTGGGGCCTTCAGCTGACAAGCGAAAGCCAAATCAATCCTCCTAGCGATGGAGACGCTTTCTATTCAACCGGCGGTTATAACACGACTTATGGTAAGGACTTCCTTGGCTGGTACCAAGGCGTTCTAGAGAATCACCTTGGTGTAATCGCACAAGCTGCACACAGCAATTTCGATTCCGTATTCGGTGTTCGCATCGGTGCGAAGATCTCCGGTATTCATTGGCAAATGACTAATCCTTCTGCTCCACATAGCGCCGAGCATGCCGCAGGTTACTATGATTACAGCAGAATTATTCAGAAATTCAAGGATAACGATCTTGATCTAACCTTTACCGCTCTGGAAATGCATGATGATGGCAGAGCACCAGCTTATTCGACACCATCCACGCTTGTGGACACCATCTCTTCCATAGCCAATGCCAAAGGCGTTCGCCTGAACGGAGAGAATGCGCTTCCGACAAGTGACTTCCAGAAGATCGAACAACAGATTACTAGATGGAATTATAACGGCTTCACACTGCTGCGTTTCGCCAACCTTGTGAACCCGGACGGTTCTCCTACCGGCAACCTTGAGGGTTACAAGAAGTATGTAATCAGCCATGCCAAGCCTATCGTGAACCCTGATGGGAACAAAGTAACGATCTATTACAAAAAAGGCTTCAATACTCCTTACCTGCACTACCGCCCAGCTGGCGGAGCATGGACTACAGCACCGGGTAAAGCTATTACGGATGCTGCAGCTCCTTACACAGGATATGGAAAAATCACAGTTGATATTGGATCAGCTACTCAATTAGAAGCTGCTTTTAATAATGGCAGCGGAACTTGGGACAGTAACAACTCGAAGAACTACATCTTCAATACAGGCACTTTTACTTTCACACCGGGCGCGGATGGAGCTCCTGGCACCATTGCAGCCGGAGAACCGGTTGTGAAACCAGATGATACCGAGTCCAATGTCACTATCTACTACAAAAAAGGCTTCACCAATCCTTACATCCACTACCGCCAGGAAGGTGGAACGTGGACTACGGCTCCAGGTACAGCAATGGCCAATGCCGAAGCTGCATACCCTGGATATGCCAAGATTACTTTGCCACTAGGATCGGCAAGCCGCATCGAAGCTGCTTTCAACAATGGCAGCGGAACTTGGGACAGCAACAACATGAAGAACTACTTCTTCAGCAAGGGAACCTTCACTTTCACACCTGGCGCTGACGGAGCCCCTGGCACCATTGCAGCTGGAGAACCGGTTGTGAAACCAGATGATACTGAGTCGAATGTTACCATTTACTACAAAAAAGGCTTTACTAATCCGTATATCCACTACCGCCAGGAAGGCGGAACGTGGACTACGGCTCCGGGTACCGCAATGGGCAACGCCGAAGCGGCTTACCCTGGATACGCCAAGATCACCCTGCCTCTTGGGTCAGCAAGCCGCATCGAAGCCGCGTTCAACAACGGCAGCGGAACTTGGGACAGCAACAACATGAAGAACTATTTCTTCAGTAAAGGGACTTTCACTTACACGCCAGGCGCTAATGGAGCTACAGGTACCATTGCAGCCGGAGCACCGGAAATTGTCGGTGATGACGGTTCAACCGCTACCATCTATTACAAAAAGGGCTTCAATACGCCTTACATTCACTATCGTGCTGAAGGAGGAACCTGGACTACATCTCCAGGTTCCGCTATGGCCGATGCCGAAGCTACTTACCCGGGTTATGCCAAGATCACCATTCCTCTTGGAACAGCAAGCCGCGTTGAAGCTGCATTCAACAACGGCAGCGGAACTTGGGACAGCAACAATATGAAGAACTACTTCTTCAGCAAAGGAACTTCTACTTACACGCCAGGCGCTAACGGAGCTGCCGGCACAATCACATCTGGGGTGCCTTCCAAGGACCCAGGCAATACTGGAGCAACAGATTGGAGCAAACAAAGCATTTACTTCATCATGACTGACCGCTTCAGCAATGGAGACACCTCGAATGACAACGCATATGGCATTGCCTCCAACAAGAGCGACCCTAAGAAATGGCATGGCGGAGACTTCCAAGGAATTATTAATCAGCTGGATTACATCAAGAACATGGGTTTCACCGCTATCTGGATTACACCAGTAACAGCACAAAAAAGTGAGTATGCTTATCACGGCTACCACACTTACGACTTCTACTCTGTAGATGGTCACCTGGGTACAATGGAGAAGCTGAAAGAGCTTGTGGACACAGCGCACAGCAAGCAGATTTCGGTTATGCTCGATGTGGTTCCGAATCACACGGGTGACTTCCAGCCGTATAACGGAACAGCCAAAGCTCCATTCAACAATCCGGACTGGTACCACCACAACGGAGAGATCACTAAGTCGGATTACGAGAAGAACGACCAATGGAAGATTGAGAATGGAGATGTAGCAGGTCTGGACGATCTGAATCATGAGAATCCAGCAGTTGTCAATGAACTGAAGAACTGGGTAAAATGGATTCTTGCCGAAACGAAGATCGATGGTCTGCGTGTGGATACGGCTAAACATATGCCAAAATGGTTCCTCAAAGAATTTGATGCTGCAGCCAACACATTTACAATGGGTGAAATATTCGAAGGCAGTTCAAGCAAGGTTGGAGACTACTCCAACTATCTTGATGCGGTAATCGACTTCCCGATGTATTACACGATTAGAGACGTGTTCGGGCAAGACCAATCTACAACCAAGATCAAGGACCGTTACACTGAAGATGGCAACTACCGTGATGCCAAGCTTAACGGGATCTTCCTGGACAATCATGACGTGAAGCGGTTCCTGAATGAAGCTTCCGGCAATCCTAGCAACCGTTCAGACAAATGGCCACAACTGAAAGCCGCACTTGGCTTCGTATTAACTTCACGCGGTATTCCAATCGTCTACCAAGGTACTGAGCTAGGTTACAGCGGTGGAGACGATCCAGCTAACCGTGAAGATGTTGCGCCTAACGCGAATCATGAGCTGTACAAATACATTGCCAAGCTTAACGCCGTGCGCAACAGCCACCCGGCTCTGCAAAATGGTTCCCAAAAAGAAAAGCTCGCTGACGGCGCATTCTACAGCTACCAGCGCTCCAAAGACGGAGACGAGGTTGTTGTCATCATCAACAACTCCTGGAACACAGCAACTCGCACCGTATCAGGCATTGAGAACCTTGCCAATGGAACCAGCCTGAAGAATCAACTGGGTACGGATTCCGTACAGGTCAACAACGGTTCGGTTAACATTACGTTGGGACCAAAAGAAGTAAAAATTCTTGCGAAGGCTAGCTAATTAGGAGAGGTTCCTCCCCTCCTTCTAGCGGAATAACCAGAGATGCAATATAGGATTTAAGCTATTTCTAGCATCAGCCCCCATCCAGTTTCGGATGGGGGCTGATGTATTTTTATATAAGCTTGTACAAAGATAAACTTGACGTAGGGACTAGAAATATCTATGATGGGACAACCGTAGTACCCTGAGCAGGCTATGCCCATAACGTATGGGTTAGCGGTTTCAATAACTTCCCTATCCGTGACGATTCGCCCGTCTACAGTATTTGGCCCCACTTAGTGCAGCCCGGTCAATAATTTCCCGAAATGGCAAGAATGCGTCTGAGCATAGCATACTTTCCGGAGTCCGAGTAAATATTCTCTTTCCTCAACAAGAATAAGCCTCTGAGGGACTTCCTCGTAGCACTCCTCCCAAGCTTGTTGGGGACAGTAAGACGTGGCAAAGCCACTTATCTATAACGTTATTTCTCACCGTAGGTGAGATCTGCGAGTGAAATTTCATGGTGAGTGTAGCTGGATGCTACCTTAAACACCAGTTCTCTACCTTCGAAGCAGCGAGCCTCGTACAGTGTATACGGTAATGCTGCCTGCTCCCACACCAAGTGTCTGCCGATCCTTAGCAAAACATACCGAATTGGACTGTGTATATTTTAATGTGATTGCTGCAATTAACAGATCTCTCTTTGCGGCGTCTGGAAGGTCTCTGTTCTCAGTTACGATATGGTCTAAAGTCTTCTCGGTAATGGCCATATTGTTTCTATCCTGAACCAGGTGAACCCCGAATAAAGTCCTCTCCTCTACTAGACCAGGCTCGTAATCGAGATCGATATCAATAATAAGGTATTTGCCGTTTTTCTTGGTCATGAGAATTTCTAGGGCAGCATCATCATAGGCAGGTGCCACTATCATATCGGAAATTTCTCTCTTCAGTAATTTAGCAGTAGAAAGATCCACTAGATCACTTAGTGCCGCACAGGCCCCGAAGGAGGAGATGCGATCGTTTCCCCTTGCCCTCGCATAGGCGACAGCCAGAGGTGACAGCTCCATACCGGCGACCCCAAAAGCCTTAGCCAGTTCAGCTCAGCGGGCTATACACAGCCGCTCTAGCAGGACTTACGTGCTTGAAAGAGGCTGCTGCAGGTTCCCCTATGGCTAATCTGAGCTCTCTTACAAGCTGATAAGCGTTAAGTGCATCGAGTAAGTTAATTTAGCTTGGCTCCATTAAGAATCCTGTAAGGTAGCTTACCAGGCGATGTGACTTTTGCATTGCCTTGATTCGGATTAATCCCATACCGCATTTTGATTTCTTCCATTTGTCCTTCACCCTATCATAGCAAATAAAAAAAGTGTTTGATTAGATCAAACACTTTGCCCAGGCGAACGGCTTATATATCCATGTGCTCCCCCGTGGTCGTCCACGTTTACTCGCCAGTAGCACACGGTAACAGTCTTGTTTACAAGATTTATTTTACCAAATATCCCTATGGGATCAAGGTATCCTATACGATGACCAGACTGTTGGACAATCTCAGGCCTGGTTCATTTTTGGTTTTCTTTTCAGATACCAGATAAGGATGAGAATCAGAACAAGAAGCACAAAGCCAAGCAGCAAATACTTATGAATGGCTTCTGTAACAGCCAACCAATGCTTGCTCAGGTATTTTCCCAGCGTGATAAAAGTGAACGCCCATAGTATCGCTCCGGGTGCAGCATATGAGAGGAATGTACGGTAACGCCATCCGCTGATCCCGGTAAAATACGCCGTGAGATGACGAACACCAGGTATGAAATAGCCCAGCGTGAGCGCAAACTTGCCAAATTTCTTGAACCAGCGCCGGGTATGATCAAGCTTCTCCTTCGTAATCCGAATCTTACGGCCATGCTTCTCAAGCAGCGGATACCCAAACTTCCGCCCAATGAAGTAACTAACGCTCATTCCCGCAAAGCTGCCCACCACCGCGACCAGCAGGGTCAGGATATAAGACAGCCTCCCCTAGGAGATCAGGTATCCCGAATAGGTCATCAGGACTTCGTCCGGTATGGGCAGCCCGACAATCCCAAGGGCCAAGGCTCCAAAGATACCGATATAACCATAATGTGCAATGAGATAAAAGATTTTGTCTTGGAGCATCTGGATGGACTCCTTCTTGATGCCATCAACTTGGCATGTTGGTTAGGTGTGAAAGTGAGGGAGAGAAATGGGTTTACTCCTCTTCTTTATTTTAACCAATTCTTTGTTGGAGTTTTCGGGGTGCTTGTTCGAGGTCCCAAGAAGTGAAGGAATTGTTTTTGAAACTCGTTGAGAATTCAGTACAAGTCCGTAAAATCATTGGAAATACGCTCTCTCGATTCCAAATCTTTTCATCATGTCGCAATCTCCCCATAATTTTTGGAACTAATTGGTAGGTGGCTAGTCTTTAAAACATGACCTTCCCGTTGTGAACAGTTCAGTTACGTTCAGACATTATAAAGTCCCACCTTCTCTCCAATTAGTTGCGATGACTTTTTAATAGATTGCCTTCTCAATGTCTATATCGAGGTATGGTATTGTTCAGTTGCGTTGGATTGTGAAAAATAGAAGAAAAACAAACATAACAAAAAACAGGTCAATCATAGTGGTATTTGACCATAATCGACCTGTTTAATGTTTCGGCATAGCGTTATTTAGATTATAAAAGTAAACCATTAACGTGCGTACAGCGATTTCGAGAAATCTTTATACGGTATTACATGGGGTTGATGTGTTATTAGTTGATGCTGGATTCATTCGGCACTAGGTCCCCCCTGAAAAGGAGCCCAACAACAACGACCACAGGAATATATTCTAAGTAGTACTGTCGTACCCGCCTTTTCTAGGCAATACATCTTCAAAGTCACACGCAGCAACAGCCTTATAGCCACTGTTCCATAGATTAGTAAGCAGTCCCGAGATGCATAATATATAAGCACTTGATTCTGTTTCTTCACTAGGTTCAATCTCAAGATAGTATCTCGAATATAAAAAACCGTCAGGTCTTTGTGTTCGTTTCGTTTCGTTAAAGTCATCATTTTTCAACAAATCAATACTACATTGCTTGTTTGAAACACTCCATCTTTCTAATGTTCCATCTACACTCTCCGAGACACAAGAGACGACTTCTTCCCTGCTACAGTCTGTATCAATGAATATTTTGCAAAATAAATCAATATTATTAAGAAGCATATTATCACCTCAATTTTATTTTAGTCGAATATATGGACCATTGTCGAAAGACCCTCCAGACTTAATTATTGAAATATCCACATCAATTCCAAGTTCCTGTTGTAGTTGTTTTCTAAAACTACTAAGTCCTGCCTCACCAGCTTGAATTTTTCCAGTTTTAATTGCATGAAGCATAGTTTTCTCTTTAGCTGAGCCCCGATTTGGCGTCCCAAACCGCTGTTTAACTAACTCATCAAATTTTTCAGGAGATACCCTGACAGCAAAGTCAATATCAGAATCGACACGTGCTGTTCCGTTTGCCCTACTTCCTTGAACTAGAATATCATTGCTAATTGAGCCAAGTTTTTGTCTTATTTTCGAGGATATGCTTTTAAATTGTTTTGATGTAAGTCCTTGAGGAATTGTAAGTTTTCCGGCACTCTTAGGTTTACCTCCTGCTCCAGCACTTGTCTCTAAAGCTCCCGAATAAACAAACTTACCAGAAGTGCCTGATACTTTGGTACCTACCGGAAAATATTCTCCTAATGAATAGTTTGAAGCCTGTCTTACTGCATCATTAATTGTTAAATCAAATCTAGCGAAATGGAAGTTACTGTACAATGAACTTATTGTATTTGAAGCAGATTTATAATTTACATGAAGAAGCTTAAGATCATTTTCCGATACTTTTCCATTGTTCAAATTCATAAAATCATAGAGTGCCAATCCCTGAGGTATTGAGGTTATTTGTCCTGCCTTAGCTGCTTGTGAGAGAAATATCTTTTCCTTATTACCAAAGTTGTAGTTCACAGCAACATGTGTAATCAATTCAGCACGATGCTTACTATCTACGAACTCCATCTGAGTTGATACCTCGAGATCAGTTCTTCCAAGTGTGGTTGTCTTACCATCCTTTGATACAGTTAAATTATTTTTTTTAAGAACATCATTCCATGTATTTTTATTAAAATCTCCTTTTCCCGCCAAAGAAACAGCTGTATTAATTATATTCTCTACATTTGCATACATCAACGGGGTAACATCCACTCTTTTTGCTGCTGCACTTCTTCTTAAATCTTCCGCTGATTTTTCAATAGACCGTCTATCTTTATCTGTTGTTGCCTTAAAGTATGCACTCGTTAAGGCAATTAGTTGGGCCTGAACCGTAACATTTGTAATGTTCTTATCTGACTCTTTCCAGTGCCCTGTTGGATCACTGTACATAATAGGCTCATTACTAACATATGAATATAGATTAAGCGACAGTGGATCATTAGCTTCCCCAAGATACGTATCCTCACTTATAAACCTGGCGATACTTGGATCATAATACCTTGCGTTCAGGTAATAAAGCTTGCTCTCTTCATCATATTGATAGCCTGCGTATCTTACGGAATTCTTCACATTTCCTGTGGTCTGCGCGATATTTCCGAAAGCATCGTAATAATAAGAAGCTTTAACTTCTCCCGAATCATTAACCAAGGCCGTAACATCAGCATGTCCGTTATACAAATACGAGTATTTCTCGTCTCCGACTTTTCGGGTAAGCAGATTCGTACCATACAAATTGAACGCAGTTTGTTTGCCCGATTCGTCCGTCTCTAGAACAACCTTATCTGACTCATAGACGTACTGGCTGGTCACACCATTTGAGATTTTCTTCGTTCTTAATCCATCGCCGTTGTACTCGTAGGTCACTGTTCCCTCGCCTGTACTCGATTTGGATAATTGGTTCCACACGTCATACTCATAGGCAGCGGTACCTGATACGATATTGTCTATCCGTGGATTCTCGTTTTTTTGCCCATAGACGAATATTCCGAAGGTCGGATCTGTTGGCTTCTGTGGATCAATCTTCTTGATGATCTCAGTGCTCTTGTTAATCAAGTTCCCGTTATTATCATACTTATAATTAACGAGCTGCGTACTTCCTTGAGAAGTCAATTCCCTCGTCGCCGTTAAACGGTTCTGATTATTGTACTCATACTGGGTTGTCTTGACGGAAGATGAATCTTTCACCTTCTCTTCAATCCGGTTCCCTGCTGCATCAAAGCTATATGTGGTTTGTTTCCCGCCCGGCTCAAGAACGGTCTGTAACCGGCTCAGGGCATCATAAGTATAGGTGGTCTTCCCTTTATTTACACCATTAATCAATTCTTCCTTGGAGAGCTGGTTTCCCGCCGCATCATAGGCGTAAGTATAAGAATCCATCAAGGCCGTTCCCTTAAAGTTCTTTAACGTACTTACATGATTCGTTAGCGTATAGGTATACTCTTCCTTAATACCGCTAGAATACACCACCGACTTACGTGATCCATCGTTATAGTACGTGTACGAAATAGCAGGATCGTTATTTGCCTTGACCTCAACCAGTCGGTTCGTCTTGTCGTACACTTTGCGGGTAACATTACCTTTGACATCGGTGGTTACTTCAGCTCGGAAGCCTTGGGTTAATCCCATAGTGTCATCATATTGATACGTATTTGTCCCAAGCTTCGGTACCGACTTGGTTATTGTCCGGTTTAGCTCGTCATAGGTTCGAATCGTTGTTCCCGTCTTATCAGATACCGTCAAAGGGTTGTCATTGTTGTCATAGGTGTACGAGACTTGACGACCTTGTACAGGACTTGAAGTCAGAGATGGACCGTCCACGGTACGGGACAACTGCCGCTCATGAACATCATAGCTGTATGATGTAGTATTCCCATTTCGGTCTGTCTTCGTTTTCATGGAGCCATTGGCAAAATACGTATAACTCTCGATTTGATCGGCTTGATACGCTATCTTGCCGTTCTTAACTTGAAGACCACCAGGGTCAATTCGACGAACCAGTAAGTCTGCTGCGTTGTATTCAAACGTGCTTACGTGACCATTTCCGTTCGTCTGAGTGAGCTTATTACCAATGAGATCGTACGTATATGAGGTGACTTCATCCAGCGCATTCGTCACACGACTCAGTCGACCTAGGTAATCATAGTCGTAACGTGTGGTATTTCCGTTCCCATCGGTAACGGCGGTCTTATTCCCGAGTAGATCATATTTGGTAGCTGACGTATTCCCTTCTGGGTCCACTGTGGTGGTAAGAAGAGTATTCATATCATAAGTAAATGAAGTCACCCGGTTAAGCGCATCCCATGCCCGTACTTGGGTATCATTAAGATTATACTCAAGCTTCTGTACAGATACACCGCTTGCGTCTTTACGTTCGATTAGCCGGTTCTTATCATCATAAATTAATGTGCCTGTATTTCCGAGCCAATTCGTCTCAGTTAGCTTATTACCGTTAGCATCATAGGTGTATTTGGTTGCATGAACCTTTACTCCAGCTTTTATGTTGGTAACCGAATCCCGTTCCTCGATAACCCGGTTAAGTCCATCATATACATTCTCGTGAATATTTCCGTTCCCATCGGTCTCAAATCGCTTGTTCCCATTGAGATCGTACGCTACCTTTGTCGTGATAGCACTTGAGCCATCCACTGCCTGCTCGGTCGAGCTAATTTGATGGTCTAAAGCGTCATATTCATTGAGACTCACCTTGCCAGCCGAATCGGCTTCTTTGGCAAGGCGACCCATCGTATCATACTGCCTTTGAACCGTATATTCGGATACCGTATCGTCTCCAGATGAAGTTATGCTACGGATCATTCCCATAGCATTATATGAGTAAAGCGTCTTATTTCCATTAGCATCGGTGTCACTCAGCGGTCGGCCAGCCCAGTCATAGGAATGGGTCTCCAAGGTCTGCTCCGGCGAAGTGATCGATTTCTTCACAGCCAAAGATAGGACTTTATTAGCGTCATCGAACGTAGTTAAATTTACGACACCGTTCACATTTGTTTCTGATATCTTTCTTCCCAGACCATCATATCCATACGATACAGATGTCTTTAGCCCGCGATCCTTAGCAATAGGGTTAAGCTGAGAAGCAAGGAGATTCGCCGCGTTGTAATTGTTGATTAGTCCGTACCCGGATTGGATCTTTGCCGCACTGGTTGTCCCTACTCCCGCTGCATACCCTTCTCCATCCAGCTCCTTGGTCACATTGCCATTTTCGTCGTACAGGTAAGCCTTGGCGACCTTCTCCGTCCATTCTGTCGTCCAAGTAAACGAAGGACTGAGTTTCTGCTCATTGAACTTCTCCGTAATGAGCTTTGTGCGGCTCATATTGTCATACGTATATTCCGTACGGCTAAGTTCTTTCCATGATTTTGAGGCGTTATAGTTCTTCGGAGAGATCTCCGCAATTTTCCGGTCAGCTTTATCATATACATATAAAGTTACACCACCAAGGGCGTTGGTTTGTTTAGCAAGCAGCCCTTTCTCATTGTATTCATTCTGGGTCTTGTTCCCTCTCGCATCGAAAGAAACTAGCGGTTTACCCTGCCAGTCATACGTGGTTGACGTCTTGGCTAACGCAGGGTTACCCTGTTCATCGATTGATGGCAATTTTGTTGCGATCGGATGGTTCAGGGCATCATAGGTGACTTCGGAACGAACGCCGTCCGGCGTGGTAACGGCAACTGGATTGCCGTTCAAGTCATATTCCGTTATAGTCTCAAGTGCCACCTGATCATCACGTGATGAAGGTGCCGGATACAGATCGGCTTTACCCACAAAGTGCTTTTCGGATACGGGCTTGCCTTGGTCATTATACGCATACTCGGTGACCATAGATTCTGTGGCTGAGGTATATACCTCTTTGCGAATCGTATTCCCTTCTTCATCGTATTTGAGCAAGGTCTTGCTGCCGCTGCTGTTCGTGGTCAGCGTAATATGATCGTTACCATCATATTGAGATTTCGTGACGATCTTCCGATCTTCCAGTGGCTTCGCAAATAAAGCTACCGGATCTTTCCCGGCACTCTCTGCGATCTTGCGATCTGCCCGGTCATACGTCGTTCCTTTGTACATGTACTTCGCTCCATCGAGCGGAGTCCAAGTATTAGTAAGCCGGTTCAGCCCGTCATAGGCAAAATAGCTTGTATTCCCTCTCGCATCGGTCACCGAGCGGGTAAGTCCATTAGGTTCATACACTGTTGCGACAGAATTCCCATCCGGATTCTGCCGTTCTACTTCTTTCCCTTGATCATCATAGGTCCATATGGTAATCGCTGTATCCGTACTGTTTAAGTACTTCGTCTCCTTCTTCTGGGTCTTCCCATTGTCTAAGACCTTGTACGTATAGTCGGCCAACACATCCGGAACGGCCTGTGGGTTAGCTTTGAAAGAAATCTTGCTCACCCGGTTCATCACATCATATTGATAGACATAAACCGATTGGTTCGGCCGGGTCTCTGTCAATTTGTTGCCGTAGATATCGTAGGTATAAGAAGTTTCGTTGCCTAGGGCATCGATCTCTTTTTGGACATTGCCCGTAGGGTAATAGGTATACCGGGTTCCTATAGTGGCATCCCGATAATCATCGGTCGGCGTACTATCATTTAGTCCATCTTTATCTGAAGCATACTGCATCGGATCG
Organism: Paenibacillus sp. YPG26; assembly: GCF_023704175.1. NCBI lineage: Bacteria > Bacillati > Bacillota > Bacilli > Caryophanales > Paenibacillaceae > Paenibacillus > Paenibacillus sp. YPG26. The sequence continues at coordinate 3,144,490 of NZ_CP084530.1, forward strand.
ATTTTTTGGATTAACCGCTGCTGATTGTCATAGACAAACCTGTTTGTTTCCCCTTCGCTTTGAACAGACCGAATCACATGTCCATTATTATCGTAAGTATAGTCAGTCCGGTATCCTGCTGGGGAAATTTGAATCGTGTTCCACCCCAGGACATTGTACGTCAGCGTAGTGACATTGCCTTCCGGGTCTGTAGCGGTTGCTTTATTCCCGTATTTATCATACGTATAGGCAGTCGTGTTCCCTTCAGGATCGGTTTCACTCTTAAGAATTCCACTGGCTTTAATTCCCAGCTTTTGTACTTCTGCTGGAGAATAATAGACATAAGCCGTTATAGCAAACTTCGCCGGATCAGAGGAAGCCGTGTAAGCATCGGTTCCATTCAGCGGCTGGACCTTCTTGAGAAGCAAGGCTTTAGCCGTATCGTAGACGTAGTACGTCATTTTCCCGGATTCGTCTTTCTCGGAGACCAGGTTGTTCTTGTCATCATAGACATATTCACTAAAGCTGCCATCCGGATTTACGGTTTTGGTAATGTTACCGTTACCGTCCCTTGTATATTGTGTCTTGTTCCCATTCCGGTCCGTGACGACCTTCTCTTCCCCAAATTTGTTGAAGCCGTTGGCATCGTTATAGTACTCCACCAGCGTCACACGGCCTTCCGGATCCTGCGACTTCGTCACAAACATCGCGGTATCGTACCATTTCACGAGTGTACGTCCATTAATGTCCTTCACGGTTGTCATCCGATTAGTCGTGTCATACTTGAACGTCTGTACATTGCCAAGTCCATTGGTGTACTGGCTTACCTTATGGGGGCCTGTTCCTGCGCTGTGATCATATAAGATGGCTTCCATCACATTTTGGTTATTGTCCAGCAGTTTGCTCAGATACCCGTAGGTATCATAACTATAGTTACTAATGATATTCCCTTCCGGATCTGTCACGGTGGATAACCGATTAGATGCATCATAGGTATATTTAACCGTGCGGTTCATCGGATCGTTAAGGGTTGTGATATATCCAGATGCGTTGTAAGCAACAGTATAAATACGCCCTACCGTATCGGTAATTTTCTGTACTTTACCCGCAGAGTCCACCTCAATTTTCACCGTGTTTCCGTTCCGGTCTTGCATGGATACCAAGTATCCTGCCGTGCTAAAAATATATCTATATTGATCTGTTGTCGTAAGCACATGCGTACCATCCGCCTGCTTGACAAGCGTACTGTGGGAGTCGTTCGCAGTATACGTACTGTCTGCATTCTTCACGAAAACTACGGCCGTTCCTTTCGGCAACTTGGCTACTTTCAAGGTAGTATTCGTTGTATCATCCTTCAAATTCCCTTCGAATCCAAACGTCCAGCCTCTTCCCATCGTGCTAGAAGTACGGTCATCTTTGGAATTATAGGTCCGGGTAAAATCGATGCTAAATCCCGGCGCGGTCACAGACATATCCGTGATCGATTTAGAGTAATTCCCTGTGGTCACCGATACGCCTTCTTCTCCATAATGAATCTGCTCTTGAAGTGAAGGAGCAATAGTGGTGGCCAAGGTAACGACCATGTCACCTTTTCCCGTGGACGTAGAAGGCTTGGTCGGCGTACTTGGCTTAGACGCATCCGTCTTCGTTTCGGTCGCCTTAAGCGCTTTGGCCGCATTGAGAAGGCCTGCTGTTGCTGTCTTCCCTTCTAGCATTTGTAGAGATGTCGTGCTTGATTTCATACGCTGCGCCAGCTGTTCAACTGTCAAATCCGCAAATTGGCTCTTCACCAAGGAAGCTACTCCCGTCGCCATAGCCGCAGCCATCGAGGTTCCACTCAAGTAGCCGTATTCGCCACTAGGCAGGGTACTCAGAATCCCGACTCCTGGCGCCGCAAAATCAACGGCTGCGCCATAGTTGGAGGTAGAGGAAAGATTCCCTTGGTTATCGATCGCCCCCACCGAGAGCACATTAGCTAGGGAGTATGCCGCAGGATACACCGGATTCTTGGTGGTATCCTGTCCGTTATTTCCTGCTGCGCAAACAAACAACATATCACTCTGCTTGATCGCTTCTTCTAGTGCCGGATTGGCTTCCGCCCCTCCAAAGCTCGCATTTATCACTTTAACGCCCATTTGCTTGGCATACTCGATCGCTTCAATCGCATCCGAGGTATAACCGCTAGTTCCGCTGATAAACTTCAGCGGGAGGAGCGTTACTTTTGGAGCCGTCTCCGCAATAATCCCCGCAACATGTGTACCATGCTTATCCTCGCTGGCATTGTCGTACACGATCCCGTCGTGATTCGCGAAATCCCAGCCGTGAACGTCGTCCACGTATCCATTCCCGTCATCGTCAATTCCGTTGTCTGGTGTTTCTCCACCATTGATAAAGATTTGGGATTTCAAATCCGGATGACTGATGTCAACGCCGGTATCAAGGACACCCACCACGGTAGATGCTGCACCTTGGGTAATGTTCCAGGCATCTTTAATTTTGATATCGATCCCGGGCTCTCCCGTTTGGTACGCGATTTGCTGCCCTGTATTGGACAATCCCCACAGCTCATCAAACCGATCATCCAGTGGCGTGGCAGTAATGTTTAATTTATAATCCGGCTGTGCAAACTGAACATTGGGATCCTTTTTCAGTTCGGCAATCGTCTGTGTAACATCATCATTGTCACCGACTTCAAGCACTTCGACATTGGAGCGGCGGAGCTTAACTTTAGTATCGAGTTTCCCTAGCTTCAATTTGGTTTTTAGTTCCTTTTTGCTTGTTACCGATTTCTCATTGTTCTTGTATTTGACCAAAATTTGTTTGTGATGCTTCGGCGCCTCTTGAACCGAGCTTGTATCTGGCTTCGCTTGTACCGATCCCATGCTGGTATAGAGCATGCTGGTTAGCACGGAGGTGATGGTGAATAGATGAAATGCTCTTGCTAATAACTTCTTCATAGGTTCCTCCTAAAATTCCATTGCTTTCAGATAACTAATTGGATCTTTAAAAAAGTTGGTTTCCGGCTTTTGAATAACGGTATACGTAAGTGAGGAACCGCCAGAGACGCTTGCTCTGAATTTGATACTGTTCAAGACCCCGGTCCAAGATTCACCTGGATTCACTACTTTATCTGTCGTAAAGACAATCCGGCCTGGCGTAAACGAATTAACAATAATATCTGTTCCCGTAATTCGGCCAGTCGTAAGTTCCGGTGTTCCAGTTAAAATAGAGAGATCAGCGACGCTCATCGCATTGGGATCATAGTTGACCATCAACGTATAACGACTAAAGTCGGTCACATCCGAGGCGGTGAGTCCAAGATCCACGGTCTCTTTCTTGGTGAGCTTCGCAGTCACGGTGTTGTTGATAATGAGGCCGGTCCAGTCACCGACACCCGCTGCATTATGCGTACGAATCCGGTATTTGTGCTCCGATTCCTTGGCTATTCGGCGGTGCTGATACGATGTATGCATCCCGATATCTTGAATCTTGCCATTGATCTCAATCTCGTATCCTTGAGCAGTTGGATCTGCATCCCAAGCAAGGGTGACGATACTACCCGACGAGGTAAGACGGATATTCTGAGGTGCAGCTGGGAAGTCCGGAAGAGTAGCTAAGGTCACTAGCTTGGACCAATCTCCTTCTACTGCATCTGTTTTTGCACGTACACGGTAGGTGTGAGGCGTAAACGGATCCAGCAAAATGTCCCGGTACGTCGTTTCTTCGAAATTATCCACTACAACTTTCCCGTCGATCTCTAAGTCATAACCAAGTGCACCAGGGACAGCTTCCCATGTCACGGTCACGTAATCTTTACCGGCGATCGCATTCACATGAGCTGGCGGTAATGGCTTGACCGGTAACGTAGTTAATGTGATTAGCCGGGACCATCCACTGATTCCCGCTCCGCCTTGAGCCCGGATCCGGTAGATATGCGTAGTTTCCGCAGTCAGGCCTGTTTGTTTATAGGTAGTACCTGATACACTGCTCACTTGTCCGTCAGCTTCGATATAGTATCCAATTGCAGATGGAACCGCACTCCAAGTTAACTCTACCGAGGTATCCTGGACATTATCGGTAATATTCGTCGGTGTAGGGAGCCGGAATGTTGTACTGGATATTGGATCACTCCAGGCTCCGCCCCCAATTTCATTGACCGCACGAACCCGATACTGATGAGTGGTTCCTGGTTCAAGCCCAGCGATGTCCGTAGCATTCGACATGCTGTTATTAATCACAACAACGCCATCCGCTTCAATTTCATAGAAGGTTGCATCTTCGACTGGTTTCCAGTTCAGACGAACTTTTTTGTCTTCCGCTTCCGCTTTGAGCTCGGTAGGAACCGATGGAACATCGGATTTGGTCATGATTGTATACATCTGTGACCATGGGCTGATTCCCCCGCTATTGACAGCACGAACCCGGTAAGTATGCTGGGAGCCCGGCAGGAGTCCGCCGACTTTGAACTCGGTAGTCTTGCTTGTCTTACGCAGCTGACCATCCCATTCCACTTCATAGTTCAACGCTCCGATCACGTCACTCCACTGCAGACTTACCGTCTTGCTAGTGGGTATCGCAATGATGTTGCCCGGAACGATAGGTGCTGGAAGCAGTGTACGAACCATAACTGCTTGGCTCCAAGCTCCCTTCACGCTGTCATTTACAGCCCGTACACGGTAGGTGTATATGGTGTTCGGATCGAGTGACGTTGGGTTGTACACCAGTGAAGTTCCATTAGAAATGATCTGATCACTATTGATCTCAATCTCATATCCAGTCGCATCCTGAACTGGATTCCAGGTCAACTTGACGCTGTTACTGGTAACACTGGTCTTTAGATTTAGCGGCTGTGTCGGCGGCTTAGCTGGAGGGCCGACTTGAACCCAAACCGAGGGAGCCGTTTCGTTCCCTTCCTGATTTCGGGCTTTGATTTGGAAGCGATATGACTTCCCTGACTTAAGGCCGTTTACCGTGATTTTCTTATTTGTTAAAGTGATCCATGCAGATCCTGATATTAGCTTCCCAGTTGTACTTACCGTGCTTGTCCCCGTTGACAATTGGTACTGGGTATTTGCCGGGTTGTTATCCGATACGGTAAAGGTAGCTGTTGTCGGCGTTGTCCCGCTTAGCGTTAAAACTGGATCGGAAGCGAGCGTAATAACGTCCCGTGTTTCCGTTGTAATGTTCCCAGCCGAATCTTTCATTTCAAATTTGACATAATACTTTTTGTTAGGCGCCAAATTATTTACCGTAAACGTATTTGTTGAATTCCAGTTGCTTGTTTGGTTATTTATCGTGATACGGTATGGATCTGGATCCAGTCCACCGTCATTGGATGTTACGGTAGCTGTAACCGAGTTCGTAGTGGAACTCGTTGTAAATGTATTTTGTAGAGGTGCATTATTAATAGTAAATGACATCTTAGCTTGTGCCGTTTGGGCACCATCACTGACTTCATAGCGAAGGGTATGGATGCCTTTGGTTAAGTTGTCTGTGTTAAGTGTATCGAAAGTAAAGATATCAATGTTTCCAGAGAGTTTAAGGTTTTGTGTGGCTTTAGGCTCAGTCTCAGCATCAAGGAAATACTTAATTGATGTGATCGCATTAGATTGGCCTTTTATTTTTAATTTGGGTATGATTGATTGTTGATTAAGATTAATTAAAGTTGGTGTAGAGCGATTACTAATGGTGCCCAGTTGACCAGAAGAATTGTTTCCCCAACCCTTCAACGATCCATCCTCCATCAATGCCAATGTGTAGTAGGATCCTGCTGAAAGCTGCCTGACTCCACTCAAACTAGGGATTATTGTTGGCATCATTTTAGATGTTGTATCACCTGCGCCCAGCTGCCCGTGGAAATTGAATCCCCAACTCTTCACCGTTCCATCTTCCATCAAGGCCATCGTGTGAGAAAAGCCTGCTGAAAGCTGTTTCACCCCACCAAGGCCAGAGATCGTTGTAGGGACCGTTTTGGACATTGTATTACCTGTACCTAGTTGACCATCGGAATTATATCCCCAACTCCTCACCGTTCCATCCGCCATCAAGGCCAACGTATAGAAATATCCTGCTGAAAGCTGTTTGACTCCACTCAAACCAGAGATCGTTGAAGGGATCGTTTTAGTTGATAGATCACCTGTACCCAGTTGCCCATGTACGTTATATCCCCAACTCTTCACCGTGCCATCCTCCATCAAAGCTAGCGTGTGATAAGCACCTACTACTAGTTGTTTGACTCTACTGAGGCTAGGGATTGTTGTGGGGATAATTTTGTTCGTCATATCGCCCGTGCCTAGTTGACCATAAGAGTTATCTCCCCAACCCTTTACTGTTCCATCACCCATCAAGGCCAATGTGAAGTAGGATCCTGTTACTAGTTGCTTGACTCCGCTTAGACCAGGGACCGTAGTAGGAACCGTTTTGGACACTGTATCACCTGTCCCCAATTGCCCACTACCGTTACTACCCCAACTCTTCACCGTTCCGTCAACCATTAAGGCTACTGTGTGAGAAGAACTTGCTGCCAGCTGTTTCACTCCGCTCAGGCCAGAGATTGCTGTTGGGACCGTTTTGGACACTGTATCACCTGTGCCCAGTTGCCCATTATCGTTACTTCCCCAACTCTTCACCGTACCATCCTCCATTAAGGCTAACGAGTGAGAAGAACCTGCTGTCAGTTGTTTAATGCCACTAAGGTACAAAATTGTTGTGGGAGATGTTTTGTTAAGTGAATCACCCATACCAAGTTGGCCAAAAAAGTTATAACCCCAGCTCTTCACCGTTCCGTCCTCCATCAAGGCCAAGGCGTGAGAAGAACCTGTTGCTAGCTGTTTGACTCCACTAAGGCCCGGAATCGTTGTTGGGGCTGTTTTGTTCGTTGTATCACCTGTACCCAGTTGCCCAGAGGAGTTATATCCCCAGCTCTTGACCGTCCCATCCTCCATCAAGGCCAAGGTGTGAGAAAAACCTGCTCCCAGCTGTTTGACTCCACTAAGGCCCGGGATCGTTGTGGGGGCTGTTTTGTTAACCGTATCACCTGTACCTAATTGCCCAGAGGAGTTATATCCCCAGCTCTTAACCGTCCCATCCTCCATCAAGGCCAAGGTGTGAGAAGAACCTACTGCCAGCTGTTTGACTCCACTAAGGCCCGGGATCGTTGTGGGGGCTGTTTTGTTAACCGTATCACCTGTACCCAATTGCCCAGAGGAGTTAGATCCCCAACTCTTGGCCGTCCCATCCTCCATCAAGGCCAAGGTGTGATAATAACCTGCTGCCAGTTGTTTCACTCCACTGAGGCTTGGGATCTTTGTCGGTGTATTTCCAGTCGCCGTATCGCCCGTACCCAGTTGCCCAGAGGAGTTAGATCCCCAACTTTTTACCGTCCCGTCCTCCATCAAAGCCAGCGTGTGACTAGCTCCTGCGGCGAGCTGTTTGACTCCACTAAGTCCTTGAATCGTTGTCGGAACCTTTATATTTACTGAATCTCCCGTTCCCAACTGACCATAGTTATTCTTTCCCCAGCCCTTGACCGTTCCATCCTCCATTAAGGCCAGCGCATATGAATCACCAACCGCTAGTTGTTTGATTCCGCTGAGGCCAACTACCGTTGTTGGGATCGTTCGATCCGATGTATCTCCCGTTCCCAACTGGCCAGAAGAGTTACTTCCCCATGCTCTTAAAACTCCGTTAATATAGGAGTAAGATGAGTCGGAATAGCTAGAAGATACAATAAAATTCGCAGAGTCAATGGCCTCTATTTGTAAGGGCACCGTCATTACTTGAAACCCAGGAATATCTACTGGAGTTAACTTTGCGGACCCATCCGCTATGCCTAGCTGATAATTCCCGTTATATCCCACTGCCCGTACAGAGTTGTTTTCTTTTAGGAAAAATGCAAAGTTCGGTCCCGCACTTACATTTACTACGTTATTCTCTGTTGTAAGTGAAGTGGGAGTTGTCCGATTAGTAGTGTCCCCTAACCCCAACTGTCCATAGTTGTTATATCCCCAGCTCTTGGTGGTTCCGTCATTTAATACGGCAAGAGAGAAGTAATTACCCGCAGTTACCTGAGATATATTGGTAAGGGAAGGAATAGGAACCGGTGAACTTGAGCTCACTGTTGTTCCTATACCTAGTTCACCATAACTATTGGTTCCCCAAGATTTTAAAGTCCCATTATTCAATACTGCCAATACATGAGTATATCCAGCAGATAATTGCCGTACATTTGATAAATTGGGCAAGGGGGTTGGTACACTTACATTTGTTGTATTACCGAGTCCTAATTGACCGTTCCCATTGTATCCCCATGCTTTTACCGTTCCGTCATTCAATAGGGCGAGCATATAATTATTACCTACTGAAATTTGACTTACATTCGTCAGGTTAGGAATCTTAGTTGGAAGGGTCCCGTTAGTTGTCGTCCCACTACCAAGCTGTCCGTAAGAGTTGTACCCCCAACTTCTAACTGTCCCATCATTCATTACTGCAGCAGCAAAATATTGTCCTGCAGCGATTTGTTTAACATTTGTTAGATTTGGAATAAGTGTAGGCGTCGTTCTATTGGTGGTATCTCCGAAGCCAAGTCCATAATACCCGTTATAACCCCATGACTTTACCGTTCCATCCTTCAATAGTGCGTAGGAGCTATTGTAGCCAGCTGCCAATTGTTTAACATTCGTTAGACCTGTAATTTCTGTCGGAACTGAGGCTTGGGTTGTGGATCCAAGACCGAGTTCTCCACTGCTACCATAACCGCTTGACTTCACTTTCCCATCCGCAGTTAGGAACAGCGCATAAGAGCTGTTAGCTACAATGCTTGGTTGCTGAAAAGTTGTTGTATCAATAGCAGCCTGTACCTTATTCAGTGGCAACACAAACGCGATTAATTCAGCAACCAACAAGATTGCAATGAAAAGTTTGCCGATTTTTTTTAACATAATTTATAGATATCTCCCTTAAAATGAATATGATCCTTATGCAACTTAGTTCCTATAACCCTTTAATAACACCCCCTCTACTTAAAGCACTAAATACACATTAGCAGGAAGAATTACCCATGTGGAAATGATCATACTCCCTCAAACCATAAACTGGCAATCGCTACTTTTGTCGAATTTTGTAACTATAAGTCGATGAATTTGATTTTTTCACTATTTTGTGATATATATCTTTACCATTCCAAGCTGATAGAGCTTTAGCCAATAAAAAAAGCAGACTGCCTGATAGCAGTCTGCTTTGCTTTATTATGATTAATTTTCGCCCAACTAGCATTTGACTTAATTCAAACTTATCTAAAGCTAACGATACCCAAAAACCAAACAAAAAAGAAGCCGACAACCCATCAGCTTCTTCCTCAAATATACCAACCTCTACCGACCCGCAAACTCCCGCTGCCTCAGCGCCTCGTACAGTAAGATCGAGGCCGCCATGCCCACATTCAGGGACTCCGCACCGCCCCTCATCGGAATGATCAGGGCATCGTCAAGCTCAGCTTGTACAGCCGCTGACAGGCCGCTTGCCTCGCTGCCGAACAGCAGCCAGGTCGGCCCTCTGAAGTCATACTCGTAGCAAATACGAGCTGCCTGCAGGCTCGTTCCTGCCAAGCGGATCCCTTTCTCCTTCGCCTTAGGAAGGAGTTCCGTTAAGTCCCCTTCTACCACAGGAAGGTGAAACACCGATCCCATGGTGGACCGGAGTGTCTTCGGATTATAGATATCCGCACAACCAGGACCCACAATCACCCCGCTAGCTCCGGCCGCATCGGCCGTACGGATAATGGTGCCCACATTGCCCGGGTCCTGCACTCCGTCAAGCACCACAACCAGACTGTTGTTCTGCTCGATCAGCGCCTCCCATGAACTGCGCTGCTTGCCGATTACGGCAAATACAGGCTGTGGCGATTTGGTGTCCGTGCATTTGGCAATAACCGCTTCAGACACTCCGACCCACTCCATAGATACTTTTCCAGCCCCGGCCTCTGCAAGCTCTGGAGGAATGCCATGATCCAGCGAATAAGCGATCACTTCAATCCCGGCATCCGCCTTAAGGGCCTCCTGCACCAGATGGATCCCTTCCACCAGGTACCGCTGCTGCCGGTCCCGATACTTCTTCTCTAATAGCTGCGCCCACTCTTTAACACGCGTATTCTGCGGCGATATAATGTCCATTGTCTTCATCCTAGCTTCTAAATTTGGGAATAAGCAAGCTCAAGCTTGGTTAGATCGCTCTTCTCACCCACGATGACGAGAATATCGCCTTCGATTAACCGGTATACGGCATCCGGTGAAATGTTCATTTTTGTGCCGTTCTTAATCGCCATAACATTGCAACCGAACCGGGCACGGATATTCAGCTCTTTGAGATTCTGGCCAATCATGGCCGAGTTCGCTCTAATCTCAAGAATGCTATAATCATCGGAGAGCTCAATATAATCCAGAATATTTGGCGACGCCAAATGATGCGCGACTCGCTGGCCCATGTCCCTCTCGGGGTAGATTACTTTGTCCGCACCAATCTTTTGCAGCACCTTGCCATGGAGTTCATTCTGGGCCTTTACAACAATCACTGGTCCTCCCAGATCCTTTAGAATTAGTGTGGTTAGGATGCTGGCCTGGATATCTTCACCAATCGCAACGACAACCACATCGAAATTCCGGATCCCCAGCGCCCGAAGCGCTTCTTCCTCTGTTGAATCCGCTGACACCGCATGAGTTACAATGTGAGATACCGCCTGTATACGGTGCTCATCGGAGTCAATCGCAAGCACATCAAACCCCATATTGCTTAGTGAATTAGCTACACTATATCCAAATCGGCCCATTCCGATTACCGCAAACTGCTTCTTAGCCACGATTCCATCTCCACCTGCCCGGAATTTATAATGCAATTAGTATACCATAATCCAAAGTGAACTTGAATTTACCCAGGCCGGTTCGGGAACAGTAAGATGCGGCCCTTTTACACCATTGCTTACATCAAAGGAGGAATTCGTGTGGGAATCATGCTGGATCTGAGACAAGCGGTCATTCATAAAGTTCATGGTCAGGATCCTGACGGTCTCCGGAGCATGATTGAAGGCTCTGTGGATGGCCCGGAAGCCGCGCTTCCCGGTCTTGGTGTCATGTTCGAGATGATGTGGAAGCAGCTGGACAGAAGCAAGCAGGACGAGCTGGTTGGTCTCGTTAGTCAGCAGCTGAAGACCACCGAGCTCAGACCACTCTTGTAGAATCAGGTTATTCACAAAGAGTCTTGGACCCCAGCTCCTAACACCTGCCTGTAAAAAATCCCTCCCCCTGCATTCACAAGGGGAGGGATAAATTTAGATCCTGATGCGTTCAACCGCTCGCTTATGGCGCGGTCTCCAGGAACTTGGCTGTCGGATTCTTCTCCATGGCCGTTCTCATAGCATATTCATTCTCGAACAGGACCACATAGTTGTCTTTTTTGTCTCTTACAAGCGTAGAGTTAATTCGGAATTTGGATGGGTCGATCTGATCATCAATGATCCAGCGGGCGAACTGATAAGGAACGCGCTGCAACTGCACATCCACCCCATATTCCCCTTTCATGCGGTACTCGAACACCTCGAACTGGAGCTGTCCAACCACGCCCAGAATCGTATCATCGAAGCTGACCGTGTTAAATACCTGAATCGTACCTTCCTCTGTCAGCTGATCGATCCCCTTCTGGTACTGCTTATGCTTAAGTGCATTCTTAACAGTAACCTTGGCAAAAATCTCCGGTGAGAACGTAGGAAGCTCATCGAACACGACCTCACTGCCTTGACTGAGCGAGTCTCCAATCCGGAAGATGCCCGGATCGAACAGACCGATAATATCCCCCGGATAGGCCTCGGATACGATGTCACGATCCTGAGCCAGGAACTGCTGAGGCTGGGATAGCTTGATTTCTTTGCCTGCCCGCACATGCTTCACCGACATTCCGCGTTCGAACTTGCCGGAGCATATCCGGAGGAAAGCGATCCGGTCACGGTGGGCCGGATTCATGTTCGCCTGAATCTTGAACACATATCCGCTGAATTTCTCATTTGTCGGCTGGATCAGTCCTGCCGTGCTCTGACGAGGCTCCGGCTTCGGTGCCAGCTCCAGGAAGTTCTCCAGGAAGGTCTGCACCCCGAAGTTGTTCACCGCACTGCCGAAGAAGACAGGTGTTAATTCCCCGCGTCTAACCTTCTCATAGTCAAATGGATCTCCGGCGACGTCCAGCAGTTCAATATCCTGACATAGCTGATCATGCAGGTATTCTCCCGCCATTTCCCGAATCGCAGGATCATTGTAGTCCGCTACCTTCTTGACCTCGATAGAAGAATGGTCATCTCCCTGGAAAAGCTCAACCTGGTTCTTCATCCGGTCATATACGCCGCATAGTTCCCGTCCGGAACCAATAGGCCAGTTCATAGGCACCGAGCGGATTCCAAGCACTTCCTCAATCTCTTCCATCAGGTCGAACGGACTTCGTCCTTCGCGGTCCAGCTTGTTGATGAAGGTGAAGATCGGAATCCCCCGCTTGGCACACACCTGGAACAGCTTCACTGTCTGTGCCTCAACGCCTTTGGCCACGTCAATCAACATGACGGCACTGTCGGCAGCCGTAAGCGTACGGTAGGTGTCTTCACTGAAATCCTGGTGACCTGGCGTATCCAATATATTAATGCGATGTCCCTGATAATCGAACTGCATAACCGAGGAGGTTACGGAGATTCCCCGCTGCTTCTCAATCTCCATCCAGTCGCTCGTTGCGTGTTTGCTTGCTTTACGGGCCTTAACGGACCCAGCTGCCCGAATCGCTCCCCCGAACAGGAGAAGCTTCTCCGTTAATGTTGTCTTCCCGGCATCCGGGTGGGAAATAATCGCAAACGTTCTACGTTTGTCTACTTCCTGCTGCAGCACTTCTGACAATGCTTTGCTCATTTCTCACGTATCCCTTCGTTCCACAAGTCATGTTCTATATTGTAACATATTTTATCCGCCTGTACGCAAATCATCCTCATGTATAGCATACATGAGGACAAGCTGCTTGGTTCTCTTTAGTTATAAATTAAAGGAATCTTCTCAAGCTTCCTTGTAACGTTACCCCTGGTTCTTAATCCAGATCACATTGTCTTCATCCTGCCCATTAACCGGCCACCAATGGAAGCCGTCCTTGGCCAGTAGCTCATGCGCTTCCTGCGGTCCCCATGAACCAGCGGGATAATGCTTGATATCTCCCGGGTTCTGCTTCCAGGCCTGAGCAATACGGTCTACGAAAGCCCAAGCGGTAGCCACTTCATCCCAACGTGTAAAGTAGGTGGAGTCGCCCTCGGCCGCATCGTGAATCAGGCGCTCATAAGCCTCAGGTGAGTTGATTCCCACTTGACAGCTTTGGCAGAATTCCATAGCCAGTGGTTCGATTTGTGATTCGGTACCCGGTTTCTTGGCATTGATTTTGATATAGATGCCTTCCATAGGGTTAACCCGAATTACAAGCAGGTTCGGCTCGAGGGTATGCTTTTGACCCAGATACACGTTGGTAGGCATATTCTTGAATTCAACTACAACCTCAGTCGTCTTCACAGGGAGGCGTTTGCCTGTACGGATGTAGAACGGCACTCCCGCCCACCGGAAGTTGTCCACCATTACTTTTGCAGAGAAGTATGTCTCGGTATTGGAACTCGGATCAACCTTGTCCTCGTCACGATAGGCCGGGAGCTTCGTATTGCCTCTCTCCCCTTGTGTGTACTGCGCACGTACCACATTCTCCTCAACTTCCGCCGCGGACTCGTATGGACGAAGGGAACGAAGCACCTTCACCTTCTCATCCCGGATATCCTCAGGAAGCAGACGGCTTGGCGGCTCCATCGCGATCATGGTCAGCATCTGCAGCATATGGTTCTGACCCATATCACGCAGGGCACCCGCATGGTCGTAATAGCCTCCACGCTCTTCCACACCAACAGTCTCACTCAGTGTAATCTGAACGTTAGCGATATGCTTATTGTTCCAAAGCGGCTCGAAGAACGCATTCCCGAAGCGGATCACTTCGATATTCTGAACCATTTCCTTGCCTAGGTAGTGGTCAATACGGTAGATCTCTTCTTCCTTGAATACGTGACTAAGCTCTTCATTCAGCTTCTGCGCGGACAAGAGGTCGTAGCCGAACGGCTTCTCGATAACCAGACGATGCCAACCCGCGCTGTCCAGCATGCCGCCCTTCTGCAGATTCACGGATACGCTGCCGAACAACTCTGGAGCAAGCGCCAAGTAGAACAACCGGTTGCCCGGGATCCCATAACGCTTCTCCAAGCTTACAGTTTGCTCCTGCAACTCACGATACCCATCGATATTGTTAATGTCCAGGGACTTATATTCGAAATGCTCAGCGAATCTATTCCAGTGCGCAGTGTCAAGCACCTTATACCGGCAGAACTCCTGAATCGAGTTGTACAGGTCATCGTGGAATTCTTCCTTCGAGCGTGGTCTGCGCGCAACACCAATGACCGCGAAATCTTCAGCCAGCTTGCCTTCACGATACAAAGAATAGATTGCGGGGAACAGCTTGCGCCGTGCCAGGTCACCAGTTGCTCCAAAAATAAAAAATACAGCTCCAGGGGTCTTCAGTGCATTTAAATTTTGTTGTTCAGCCATGGCTCCTCATTTCTTTCTATGTAGAATAGTTGTATATTTATGCATGCAGCATAATTCTTTCAGGCAAATATTTCATTTGTGTTGATTAATTTTAGCATATTCGATACGAGGATGCTATCCACAACTATGGTGATCAGATAACTATTACTTACCTACTCGATAAAAAGATATTATATTAATATTCAACAGTTAGAATGGGGGATCCAATCGATAATTCTTTTGCCCCGGTCCCCGAGTTCAAATGAACCGCCATCTGCAGTCCGAGCTTGGCATTTCCGCTCTGTACAGTCACCCCAAAGCCGGGGACCTCGTATGACTCCGATGCCGTGTACTCATCCTGGAAGCCCTCCACCCGGCGAAGCTCGAAGAATGCTCCGGCCTGGGCTTCAACTTGGCTCAGCAGCTTCGCTACATTTCGATCTGTACTGCGCGGTGTCCCAATCCCGTTCCCCTCCAGAGAGCCTTGGACAGCCACACTCCACTGGATATTCACGCCAAGTCTGCTAAGTTCGCGTCCGACCTCGGACTGAGCCAGCTTCAGCTCCCTCCTGTCTCCCTGGCTGCTCCCGTCCAGCTGCGCCACTACATACAAGCCCTCTTCCCTACCGGTTACAGAGAACTTGACCGGAACCCGTCCGACTTGTCCTGCAGCGCGATAGACCAGATGATTCTGCACCTTCACAGCTGACGGCTTCACAAGTCCGAGTTCTGACGCAATCAGACCAGCTCCTTCCTCTGCTACATAGGCAGTATTCCAATCCCCCTGCCATTTGATGACCGTGTCCAGACGCTCACGGCTAACAGAGCTGCCGACCGACAGAACAGCATCCAGCTGCTTCTCCGCATTACCTATATAATCCGTGTTATTGCTTGAAACATCATTTCCGTAATCAAATCCCAGAACTCCCACCATAAGTGCAATAAAAATAACGATAATTCCCCGCCCTTTAGTCATGCCTGATAACATCCTCTCCTGACGAATCTATCAATCTATGAATCAGGATGTCCTTGCCCTGAGCGGTTTATACTTCTATTTGGTCATAAAAAAACCCGGGGACCTCCGTCCCCGGATTGCTGCTGCCTGCTCTTACTCAGCCAGCCCGTTCTTATAGGCATAGATCGCCGCCTGTGTGCGGTCCTCCACATGCAATTTAGCCAAAATGTTGGTCACGTGAAATTTCACGGTCTTGACGCCAATGATCAATTCATCGGCAATATCCTGGTTGGATTTGCCTTGTGCCACTAACCTTAGCACATCCATCTCCCGCTCGGTCAGATCTTCATGAGCTGCCGCTTCCGCCTTAGGCTGACGGAACCGATTCATCATCTTGGAGGCTACCTGAGACTCCAGTACCGATTGGCCTCTGGCTGCTGCCCGAATGGCCTCGGCCACCTCGGAGGCTCTGGAAGTCTTGAGCAGATAACTGAAGGCTCCTGCTTCAATGACCGGGTACATTTTCTCGTCATCTAGATAACTAGTCAGCACAATTACCTTGCAGTCCGGGTACAGCTTGAGAAGCTGACGCGTAGTCTCGATTCCGTCCATGCCTTCCATTACCAGATCCATCAACACCACATTGGGCTTGTATTCCTGGGCCAGACGAATGCCTTCCTGCCCGCTGCTGGCCTCACCAACCACTTCAATGCCATCCTCGGTTCCAAGGACAGCGGCTAGACCAATGCGCACCATCTCATGATCATCGACCAGCAGTACTTTAATGGGAATCTCCGTCTCCATCGTTCTCATTCCACCCGCCTTCCTCAATCATTAGGGGTACTGTAATTTCAATTCGGGTACCTGCTCCCGGCGAAGTAATGAATTGAATGGAACCGCCAATTTCATGTACTCGCTCCTGCATGGTGGATAACCCGTAAGACGTCTGCTTCTTCTCATCCATTTGAAAGCCGATTCCATTGTCTCTGAGAATAACTTTCACGGCTTCCGGACGCTGATGGATACGTATCTCCATCTTGTCGGCTTTGGAATGGCGTAACGTATTGGATAAAGCCTCCTGGATAATTCGGAAGAGGTGATTCTCAATCCCTTTCACAAGCTTGATGTCAGGATCGAGCTCCAGCGTAATATCCATCGGCACTTTACTCTTAAGTTCTCTAACCAGCTCCGCTACTCCTTCGGAGAGCGCCTTGCCCTCCAGATACACCGGCCGCAAGTGCAGCAGAAGCGCCCTCATCTCCGATTGAGCCACCGAGGACATCTCCTCAATCAGCTCCACCTGCCTCTGCGCCTTGTCGAAGTCCTTCTCCAGCGTCCGGCCTACCGCGGTTGCCGTCATTGAGATTGCGAACAGCTGCTGGGATACAGCGTCATGAAGTTCCCTGGCAAGCCGCTGACGTTCTTCTACAATTGCGGATATCCGGGCCTGCTCTGCTAATTGGGCATTATGTGTTGATAACCGCTGCAGGGAGTTAACCTGCTCTTCCCACCTTTTACCGATACGTTCCAATTGCTCGCCCAGCCGCCCGATCTCGTCTTCCCCAAGCTCCGGAACGGTTCTGGACAGATTCCCCTTCTCCCATTGCAGCAGAGAATCTCTGAGCACATCCATCCTTCTTTTCACGCTATAAATTTGATAAAGACCATAAGCCGCTCCCGTACCAACCAGCAACAGACCTCCGGTTAAGGACGCCTGAATGACTTTGGTCCAGGAAGAGGCCGGACTTAGATAACCATATGTATCAAGCAGGTACAGAATAGCGCCGCATAAAAAGAAAGACAGGAGAATCCCGTCGCGCATACTTCGGGAGATCATGTTCACCGGTTTCTTTCGTCTCATCAGGGACTCCCCTCCTCTCTACGATAAACGTATATCAATGTCTCCCACAAGGTAGGAGATCATAATTTTCACTTTTTTCTCCCGCAAATCATAATTCGGCGAACGCCAGTTCAAGCGATTCACCATGCCGGTCTCCTTATCAGGGCCGAACTCGATCTGACCGAACATGACAAATGCCTCAATCTCAACGCCATAATCCTCCGAAATTACGAGATCTATATCTCCAACAACACCTTGAAGCATCATTATATTCTCAGGCTCTTCCACGCTCGCCAGGGACAAATCGATATCATGCTCACCCAGCACATGCCACATGCTTATACTCCGAAGCACCCAGGGATCTCTGTCCCAGTGCACACCGGCAATGAAGTTCTGCTTCTGAATATGGTCTCCCCGGGGGAGCATCTTCTTGACTTTGGCATAGAACAGACCAAGCGAAATCAAGATGATCGCCACAACTAACATCAAATGTTCAAGCAAAATAAGCCCACTGCCTACGGCTAACAAGATATAGCCGGTCTTGATCTCTTCTCCCTGACGGATTTTGTGAACTCCGTAGACAAGAAATAGCAGGGCCGCAATGGTAAGGAAGTTGATGCCTTGACCAAAGAACAGAAGAAGTCCAAATCCGATAAGCATTATGGCCAAAAATGATTTCCTTTTATCCATGCTGCACCTCCTGTCTAAGTATAAAGATCCATCCGTGCAAGCTTCAGGTACTTGGCCCAGAAAGACCGGAAAAGCCATGACGGTATCTGCATACCGTATGGCTTCACCTCAACTAGAATATCATATTCCACTAATGGACGGTAGTTATTCTTTGGATGCTGGCGTTCCTGGCTTGGCGGGAGGATTCAGCTTGGATTTGAGCGCATTCAACTGCTCTTCTACCCGAAGCTGCTTCTCCGCATCAGCAGGACTGATATAAGAACCGGCCCCTGCTGATGGACGATACGGAGTACCCAGTACATCCGCTTCAGCTTCCATCTGAAGAATCTTCTCTTCCATACGGCTGAAGCCTAGCGCTGCACCACCACTCTCAATCGTGTTAAGCGGGTTAGCCTGGGACAGCTGCTTCTTAGCTTTGGCCATTTGCGCACGGGCTACGAGCTCATTACGCTTGTTGCGCAGCTTGTAGAACTCATCCTTCATATCATGGAGCTGCTGCTGCAGATCCGCGGCATGGATCTCGGCTTGGGCATGAAGATCTCTGAATTCCGCTTGTTTTTGGTCAAAATGAATTTTCTCCTCCAGAAGACGGCGGGCAATCTCTTCTTGTCCATTCTTCAGTGCTGCTTCAGCCTGGGCTTCACGCTGTGAGGATACACGGTAAGCCTCCTCAAGACGCTGTTTCATGCGGCGTTCATTCGCAATTTGCTTCGCAACCGTTACCTCGGCATCGCGAATCTCGGCTTCCATATCCCGAAGATATTGGTTAAGCATAACAATCGGATCTTCCACTTTATCGAGCATTTCATTTACCGACGCTTTAGTGATATCTTTAATTCTTTTAAATACTCCCATAATTATAAATCTCCCTTCTCATATTTGGACAGCTTACGGCGAAGCTCATCCAATTCTTTTTTCATGGCTTTTTTCTCGATGTCATCCATCATAGAATCTAGATTTGAAGCCTCGTTCTGATCTTTAAAAGAAGAACTGGCTGGCCGGCCCCCCTGGGGACCATTTCCTTGGAACGGGCTGCCTCCAAAAGGGTTACCCCCAAATGGATTCCCGCCGAACGGATTATTTCCATATTGTCCGTTGCCACCGTACTGGCCATTACCGTAAGGAGGACGCTGGTTGTACCGTGGATCCCTAGGATCATACCCCGGACCTGGTCCATATTGTCCGCCGCCCGGCCATCCACCCTGGTGGTAAGGATCATAAGGAACATACGGCTCTTTAGAGATGACAAGCGACGCGATCAAGTAGATCAGAATCGTGGTGCCACCGGAAAAAGGAATACTTACGACCGTCAGCAGCCTAAGCACGCCGACATTTACGCCAAAGGTCTCTGCAAGTCCCCCGCACAGACCTGTAATCCATCGGTCGCGCCGGGAACGATATAATGTGCCCATCGCAATTACTCCTCTCCTCGCTTGTTCAGCTTCTGTTTTAGTCGCGCCAGCTCCTGTTCCAGAGTAGACTGAATCGCGGTTCCCGTCTGGTTGAAGAGCTCCTGTCCTGCCTTGCGAAGATCGCGCAGGCTCCGGGCTTCCCATTCCATATCGGAGACACGGTCTTCCAGACGGTTGAACATCTTCGGCACATCCTGTGTACCATAGCTGCCCATACGCTGGTTCATTCTCTGTTGAAGGCGAAGGGTTTCCATTCTGGCATAGTAGTACTGCCGTTTGTTATATACCGCCTGATATTCGCTCTTAAGTTCGTTCATTTGAGCTTCGAGCTGGTTAAGTGCTTCAAGACTCTGGCTGTACAGCTCCGAGTACTGCTCAAGCTTCTCTTCATAAAGCAGCTTCTCTTGAAGAGCCAGCTTGGCTAAGTGCTCTTCGTCCGCTTTCAGAGCCAATAACGCCTGCTCTTCTCTCTTGCTGAGCATGGAGCTTGCATGATCGACCTGCTGCTTCAATTGTCTGGTATGCCCGGAGTATTGATGGTGCAGCTTCTCGGCCTCTGCGATCTCCTGCCGGGTCTCAACCAGGAATTGATCAATAAGCTGCACAGGATCCTGTGCCTGCTCCAGACGTTCATTCAGTGTTGCTACCGTAATATCTCTTACCCGTCTAAATACACTCATGATTGTTCAGTTCCCTCCTAACCGTAATAGTACTGTGTATTAGTAACTCCGTTTGCCTCTAAGCGAGGAAATACCATATACAATCAGCCCGATACCGAGTAATGGCACGATGATCCAAGCAAGCTTGGAGATCAGGGAGATTACACCGATAAACAATACGATCCATCCGAAAAATGCGTTGCCTTTACGAATCCCGTAGTATCCCAGGGCAATCATTACGATGGCTATTAGAATACCGAACAGACTGCCGAAGAAAGGCGTCAGCTTGCCTAACAAGATCAGTACCCCAAGTGCAATAAGCACAATTGCAAATCCGCTTGGTTTGTTGTTTGTTCTCATTTCTTTCACCGCCTCTCTTTAAGCTCAACCTTATGTCTTTATTCTAGGCCTTATTGTAATTTCTCAAAACGGACCGTGGACGGTTTTTCATACTGGACTTAGGTCGAGGATAAGCCGGGGCCTCAGATAGAGCGTCGCCTGGCCGTTCAAGCGGTAACCATGGTGAGCGTTTAGCTTTGGTCTGTTACGGCTGTACACAACATGGTGAGCGTTGGCTTAAGTCTGTAACGGCCGCACCCAACATGGCGAGCGATCGGCTTAGGTCTGTAACGGGCGCACCCAATTGGTCCTGTAGCTATGGTGTTGCTTCCGAATGTGGATGTACGAGCTAGTGACCAGATTATTTAAGTTAAGGCTACGGCGTTTGTTTTATTTATTCTATTTCTCAGCTTTGTAGAGCAAGTCCTACAGCTGGTCCTACAGCTAATCTTACAGCTGGTCTTACAGCTGGTCTTACAGCTAGTCCTACAGCTGGTCTTCTAATTGCACTAACAACAGCCTAGCCGAATCCTCCGTGGATAGTTGTCCTCTATACACAAACAGCCCGGGTCTTGAGGACCCGGGCTGCTCGTTATTCACCTTACACTGCCTATTGAATTAGTATTGGTTTTGGTTAAGAAAATTATCGGTTTGACCAATGAGATCCTTGAGACGCACCAGTACCTCTGCCGCTTCTGCACGTGTAACCACGGTCTCCGGCGCGAACTTCCCATCCTTCAGATCAAGCAGCTTCAGCTTCAGCACGATTGCCGCCGCGCCTTTATTGATAATACTGCTTGCATCGGCAGCTCCATTCAGATCTGTTGATTGATTGTAGAACTGGGCCAGCTTACTATATTGCAGCATTTCAACCAGGTATTTGGCAAGCTGATCACGGGTCAGCTTAGCATCCAGGGTTAGAATGCGGTCTGCACCCGCAATCAGCCAATTGTTATTTACATATACCTGTAGTGCCTGATAATAAGGACTATCCTCAGTTACACCCGCAATTGTGCCTCCGTCCGCTCCGCCGTAGTAGTAACCTAGATCAGGATTCAGAGCCCGAGCCGCCATATTAATCCACTCCCCTTGGTTAATCTGATCATTCGGGAGTACCAGGCCGTTCTCATCTGGAAGGAGAACACGATACTGGACAGCTTCGGCTAGAGCCTTTTCCAATGGGTGGCCTTTAATGTCGGTAGCTTCGTTGACTTTGCTTGCCATGAACGGAGCATAGCCTCCGCGAAGTTTACCTGTATTGGCATCAATTGGGCTGTAGGCATAGTAATCACTTCCAAGCTCTGAACTCTTAGGTACTGGCGCATAGACCAGCTTGACGCTTACAGGAGTAGTGCTTCCACCCAACTCGTATGTCCCGCCAAACCGCTCATACCTCAGCTCCATAGTCCAATTTTTCAGATACGCACTCTTGGCTTCTTCCTTGGATATAGCAGGCTTGCTCTCCGCGAAGGCAGAAGCATTCACTGTAGCCCCCGTAGAAAATGAACGAATCACGCCATCCGAGCTAAGCGCAAGGTCAATGGAGTTGTTCATAACGGGAATTCCATTGATATACCGTTTGAAGCTGTAATGATAATTAGATGAAGAAACTTTGGGGTCTCTATCCATCACTGAAGTGAGCTTATACTCACTCGCCGCATCAGGAACCAGTTTTTTCACAATCTGAAGTGCCTTCTCTTTGGCTCCTTTGGCATTCAGAATTTTGCCCTTAGGCTTGTATTCCTTCACCTCGGGATAATAATCATTATAGTACACAGCCAAAATCTGACCGGTATTGGCATCTACTTCCGCCTGGATACCTTCCGTTGGCCCATTACGTTCGCTGCCATTTCTAAATGATACGTTCCACGCCTTCCGGGTAGGATTATCCCATCTTCTCGTCAGCTGCTTATAGTCAACTTTGAATTCAGAAGGAATAGAAACCAATGATTTAATCCGTTCTACTGCCTCTTCCCCGTCTTCAATGGGTTGCTTAGATGGAGTGAAAGCAATCCCTCCAGCAGGAATACTCTCAGCTTTCAGCAAGCTCTTAGGCGTCCCATATTGAGGATCTGTCTTCTTCCCGGTGACTGCGTCAATACTATTCATACTGCTGTCCACCGGTACATATCCCAGGAAGTACTTAGGTGTGCTTCTGGAGTTAAGCTGGTCTGGAATATAAGTCAGCTCTACATCAAAGCTATACTTGAACTTCTGGTCTGCGCTCTCCAAGGTAATTGCAGGCTTAGGGGAAGGGTACTCAGCAAACGCCTTACTACGACCATACATGGATACTTCACCGGTACGGCTAACCCCAACCTGAACTGACTCATAATTTGAATAAAGTCCGTTAACCGGCACTTCAAAATTGAAATAGTAATCCTGAGCTACGAATAAAGCGCCATACTGTCCATAGTATCCTTTGTTCTCTCTAATGTTCTGTACATCCAGTCCCTTAACTTTGGCACTTAACCATTCTAAAGCAATCTTCTTGGCACCGGCCTGATCAACTTTAGAGGCTCCTTCCTTGGTACTCGACTGAATCAGACGCCCAGGGAGATTAACATTTAAGACTTCTCCGGTCACTCCGTCCACTTGAGCACTGAACGAGGTCCCCCAATTCCCCATCTGTAAATTATATCGAAGCTCCCATTTCTTATCATAATCCACAGGGTAACTGTCCTTGCGGCCAAATTCTGCCGAGTCCAACGATACCTTAGCCAGAAGCGGGAACATCTCCTTAACCGCTTTGTCAGCTTGGGCGGAAGTAATTTTAGCTCCTTTTGGCAGTTTGTCACTAGTTACACTTACGGATGTAGAAGAGACTGAGCCGCTTGCAAATTTCGTATCAGCTATGGTCACTTTACTGTCAGCCCAGGCTGCTGTAGGACTGCTTAACATAAGCAGCACTAGCGTACACGCCGCAAATACTAACGGCCTGTTCTTTCGGCCATATGTACCCTCCCCAAATGTATTCTCTCCAGATGTCGGAGTGAACTCTTCCTTGCTGTTTCCTATGCCGTTCATTCATACTTCCCCTTTCCTCTTCCAGTAATAAATAGTGCCTATATTAAAGAACACAACTAAATTGGGAAAGTTTGGTGTTCACGAACAAAAATAAATATAAAAAAACCATGAACGAATGTTCATGGTTAACTTTAAATTATATGCCGGTGAAGGGACTCGAACCCCCACGGTTTCCCTCACGATTTTGAGTCGCGCGCGTCTGCCAGTTCCGCCACACCGGCATGGTGTGTAATTATTCTTAATTAAATTAATAAGAAATATGGCGCGCCCTAAGAGATTCGAACTCCTGACCTTTTGATTCGTAGTCAAACGCTCTATCCAGCTGAGCTAAGGGCGCAAATATTCAAAACATTGTATCACGGTCTGCCAAAATTGAAAATGGAGGCGCCACCCAGATTTGAACTGGGGATAAAGCTTTTGCAGAGCTGTGCCTTACCACTTGGCTATGGCGCCATATATGGAGCGGACGACGGGAATCGAACCCGCGACCCTCGCCTTGGCAAGGCGATGCTCTACCGCTGAGCCACGTCCGCATATTAATGGCTGGGGATATAGGATTCGAACCTATGGGTGACGGAGTCAAAGTCCGTTGCCTTACCGCTTGGCTAATCCCCAACATTAATCATTAAATTTGTAAGTAAAATGGGGCGATCGATGGGACTTGAACCCACGAATGCCGGAGCCACAGACCGGTGCGTTAACCCCTTCGCCACGACCGCCATAATACTTTGCTACTATAAAATTGGCAGGGGCAGCAGGAATTGAACCCACACCAACGGTTTTGGAGACCGTTGTTCTACCTTTAAACTATGCCCCTAAACACTGGTGGAGGCTGATGGATTCGAACCACCGAACTCGTAGAGAGCAGATTTACAGTCTGCCGTGTTTAGCCACTTCACTAAGCCTCCAAAGAATGGTGCCGGCGAGAGGACTTGAACCCCCAACCTACTGATTACAAGTCAGTTGCTCTACCAGTTGAGCTACACCGGCACGGTGTAAGTAAATCATGGTGGCTCGGGACGGAATCGAACCGCCGACACGAGGATTTTCAGTCCTCTGCTCTACCGACTGAGCTACCGAGCCATAATACATATTATCCACTTGTAAGATTTAAATGGCGGAGCCGACGGGATTCGAACCCGCGGTCTCCTGCGTGACAGGCAGGCATGTTAGGCCTCTACACCACGGCTCCACACTATGTAAATCAATTGCGGGGGCAGGATTTGAACCTGCGGCCTTCGGGTTATGAGCCCGACGAGCTACCGGGCTGCTCCACCCCGCGTCAGTAGTACAATATGGTGGAGGCTGAGGGGATCGAACCCCCGACCCTCTGCTTGTAAGGCAGATGCTCTCCCAGCTGAGCTAAGCCTCCATATGTCAAACATAATCTTTATGATACCAGATACACCTTAACAAAATCAAGTGTAAAATGAAAGTGGTGACCCGTAGGGGATACTCGTTCTTCGAACGAGACTGCGATGTATTCCTACCGAAGCATATGCTCCGACGAACCCTGATGGGTTCTCATCCCCATTTGAAGCTGTTTAATGAAAGTGGTGACCCGTAGGGGATTCGAACCCCTGTTACCTCCGTGAAAGGGAGGTGTCTTAACCCCTTGACCAACGGGCCTTACAAAAAATAGTGGCGGAGAGAGAGGGATTCGAACCCTCGAGACGCTTGTGACGCCTACACGATTTCCAATCGTGCTCCTTCGGCCAACTCGGACACCTCTCCATATGGCTCCCCGAACAGGACTCGAACCTGTGACAACTCGATTAACAGTCGAGTGCTCTACCAACTGAGCTATCAGGGAACATTATTCAATTCAGACTTGATCGCCTGAAAACTAGATACGAAACGAATTGTGCGTGTTAGATTGTATCGCTTCCGAAGTTACCCTTCGTGAAGCTGTGTTGGATAAGCCCTCGACCGATTAGTACTGGTCAGCTCCATGCATTACTGCACTTCCACCCCCAGCCTATCTAC
>NZ_CP084530.1:3177500-3330000 GCF_023704175.1 Paenibacillus sp. YPG26
GCCTTCCTGTCCAGAAATACGGACCACATCTCACTATTCGACTTGGGCGTAACATCAATAGAGATTACAAGTCCCTGCTCTTTGGCCAAAGGCATGAGCTCACGCACGAACTGGGTTACGTTATCCCCATCCTTCGTATATACGTTCTCAAAGTCAATATTAATGCCATCGAGCTGGTACAGCTTCGCATAGTGCAGAATCTGTACGATGGAGCGCAGCCGGTTCTCAAAGGTGGAGAGGGCTTTGGTCGTCCGGTCCGGATCAAATGCATTGCTGAACAGCGCCCATACCTGCATTTTGTTATCGTGTGCCCATTTCACATACAGCTCGTCAGCTTTGCTTTGGACATTGCCGCTTTCGTCCATGATCTGGAACCAGGTAGGGCTAACAACGTTCACTCCCGGGAGATTACCAATGGTGCCCGGATCAGGCGGCTTCTGATATACAGCTTCCCAGGCAAGATTCACTTTCTTAGAGTTCCACTTTTGACGGGCTCTATTCGGAATCTCCTTAACTCTAGGAACCTTCCTTGTGTCAGTAAGCGTAAGATTCTTCTTGGGGACATACCCTGAATATCCGTTATTCATCTGGATGAATGTCCAATCTCCTACTTTCCGAATCACACGTACTACAGTCCCCGGCGTCATGTCCTGCAGTATAGGTGAATGAATGCTGTCCTCTGCTCTAAGGGAGACGGGGTCGGTGGATGATCCCCCGGTTACTTTTGCCGACTGGATCTCTTCTCCTGCCTTCAACACCAGGACCGCACCTGTAGATTTGTCCTCTGTCCATTCAATTCCGTACACCTGCTTGAGCAAAGATATGGGCAGATACTGTATTCCATCTACAGTTACCGGTGCAAACAGAAGCTTAATCGGCTTATTGTTGAGCTTGGCATCCTTATGATCTATCTTGACATGAACGAGCTCTTTGGAGGTGGTTATGATGACCGACTCGGTCTTCTTCTCATAACGGATATTGGGATCAATCTCCTGCTGGATCACCGGCAGCGGCAGCTTGAGACTGTCTCCAGCACCCGCCGCTGAATACTTCATGACTTCCCCCTGTATAAAAATCGGCTTCTTCATCGATCTCCAGTCGGGCTGGGTATGCTGCCAATTTGGAATAATGAAATACAAGACGGCCAAGGCAATCAAGGCGATGGATACGATGGAAAGAAGCTTACCGGCCCTGGACTTCCTCCTTCTCCTGCCCGGCCTGATAGATTGTGGGTTCACGCGATTCCTCAATATGCTGTACCTCCGTTAGTTATTGCTTAATTGCTTAATAAAAACAAAAAAACGTGAAGAACTCCCAAGGGAATTCCGCACGTTATATTGGTCACTGCGCTCAGTGTTCCCGGCAATCATCACATACACCATAGAACTCCATCCGGTGTCCAAACACTCGAAATCCGGTGCTTTCTTCCGCTTTGCGTTCTACTTCTGTCAAAGGTTCATACGAGAAATCCTTTATTTTGCCGCAGGTTCCGCATATCACATGATAGTGATCTGATACATCAGCATCGAACCGGCTGGAATTATCGCCATAAGTGAGTTCACGAACCATGCCAGCCTCAAGAAACATCTTAAGGTTGTTGTACACTGTCGCTACACTCATACTTGGAAAACGCGGCTCCAATGCCCGGTAAATCTCATCCGCAGTCGGATGTCCCATAGATTCCATCAAAAAAGACAAAATGGCGTGACGCTGCGGCGTAATGCGGACACCGTTGATTTTCAGTTGGTCTAGTGCATTCTGAACGCGCGTAGTCATGAAGTCCACCGCCTTTATCTACTACTTAAGTCCTGCTTAAATTATTCTAACTCTAACTTTATTGTACGTTTACACGAATTCGTTTGTCAACGGAACATGGCACCCGGCGCGGCTGCCATTCAGTTCGTATATTTGCGGACATTCAGATCACTGTTGCCTTCTACGTCAATTTTATACTTACCTTCCGCAGCCCCGCCCTTGATTGTCATGTTATCAATATCAAAAGGCAAATTCGTCTTAATCTCCCCATATCCGCTTGACCCCGTTAGAGAGTAATTGCCATGCGCGGGAATCCGCAGATCAATCTCCCCCACTGCACTATAGATTGTCCAATCTCCTCCTATAATAGGAGAGCGAATCCGGATTTGACCATTGAGAGACTCTGCCTGCAGTTTGTAATAGACTCCGTCCACAGAAATATTGCCATTTCTTGTATTGGCGCTTATGTCATCCCCCGCGTGAACGATGGAAATATCACCTATCATGGTATTAAATTTGAGGGGGCCGTAAATATCCATGCCAATCATTCTGCCTCCCAAGGTCTCGAAGTCTACCTTCCCTGTTACATTATGAAGCTCGACCCTGCCGCCTAACGTCTTACCCGTAACATCTCCTGTGACCTTATTCAAGTAGAGATTCCCCCTACCGGTCTGGAGGGAAATATCCGATACCGCTTCTATATTTACCATAGATATCCCGCCATTGGTGGTACTGATATTGAAGTCGAATTTGCGGCTCTCTGGAATGACTACCGTAAGGTTCACTCTCGGATGCCGGCTTCCCGAGGCACCATAAGTACGATCTTGCACCGCTATTCCTACCTTAGCCCCTTCAGAGGTCTGAATGATGGTATCCTTGGCGATGGTCTCAGCATCCTCATCCTGAGCTCTATCGATCCAGATTACAGGTCTCACAATAATATCATCCACCGGTGCCCGCTCAATGGCAATTCGTCCATTAATTCCATCGATTCTAACTTCTGAGGTTATGATATCAACAGGAATGAAGATCGGATCCCGGACCTCCTTATACCCTTTCTCATCGCTAAATTCAGAACCCGCTGCCGTAAGATCAAGGCTGACCCGGTTCCACAGATGCAGGTAGTGATCCTGCTGGGTAATGGCAAATACGGAGACTCCGAGAATCAAGGAGAGAAGCAGACCACCAAGATCAAATCGGAGCTTTCGATTCTGATTAGGACGCTTGAGCCTTTTCCACAAGATAAGAGCAATATACTCAATCCCGATCAGGATCAGCATGAGCGGCCACCACTTCAACAACGACAGAAGGTAATCCTGCATGAGCCATTGATCCAGTATAATTAGGATTCCCAGGGCTATAACCATTAACGAGGCTGTGAAGCGCCCTGTACGGATAAGCCTGCGCTGAAGTTCACGAACAATCATCCATACGCCTGAAATTATAAATACAGCGGCTATACAGTACCCTGCATTATACTGAAAGAACCCGTTCAGCCAGACCGGCTTGAGATGGAAGGCAAACACAAGCAGGCCTCCAGCAATGAGCAGCAATCCAAAACCCAGATGGCTCATAATTTTCTTAGGCTCAGCTGTGTCCTCACGGACATATCTGCTGTTCAATGCGTCGGTATTCTGCAATACACTGTACACACTGTAGAAGTATACAACCGGAATCAGAAGCGCCAGTAAAATAAGCAGCGGCACATTAACCCCGAAGCGTACGGAAGAAAAATACAAGATGGCGGAGACATCAATTACAACTAAATATATTAATCGTATTCCTGTACGAAACATACGCAGATACAGATGACCGAGGCCTGGGAAAAGTGCTGCCAGCAGTCCGGCAATGAACTTGCGCTTGCGCCGCCTTGGCTTAAAGCCTGGTCTGCTTTTGGCAGATTGACCCGTCACTTCTCCTTCAGACGCGCCCGGAAGGTTCAAGGACATGTTAGGTGGCTCCTTTCCCACATAATAATTCTCTCTTTGTCTCTCTCCTTATAGATAATACCCGATCCTACTCATGCAAGTAACTTGGAACTCACTGGAGAAAATAAAAATCTCCCAGAAGCGAACATAACAAGGAGCAGGTTCAGTTCCCCTTGTTACATCCCCGCCTGGGAGATTAAAGCCAGTACCTGGATGAGCAATCATCCATCCCGCTGCATCAACAAAAGTTCAACACCCAAATCAGCCATATAGGATTTGACAGGATCAAATCCGAATTTCTGGTACAGCTCCATGGCCGGATGATTCCGTATGCCCGCATTCACCATAAAGTGCCTGATGTGGGGATGATGCTCGAGCACATGCCGCAGCAGCCTGCTTCCAATGCCCTTCCGGAGATGATCCGGCTGAACCATCAGCCTGGTAATCATCAGTCTCCCGGGGGAATCTTCCGCCACCGCTATAGCACCAAGCAAGTCCCCGTCATCCGTAATTTCACCGTAGAATGTCTCTTCGGATTGTGACAGTGACTCAAAGGTCTCAGGCAAGTGGGGTATTTGCGTCAGCCCAATCGCCGAGGCCTCCAGCCGAAAAGCCAAGTGCTGAAGCAGCCATACCTGTTCTACCATGTCCAGGTCCTGCAGCGAGATGTTGGATATCATGCTATTGCTTCAAGACATCCACCAGGAGCTTGTTCACGAGCCCTGGATTGGCTTTCCCTTTGCTGCGCTTCATCACCTGTCCAACAAGGAACCCAATCGCTTTATCCTTACCGGCTTTGTAATCTTCAACAGATGCAGGATTCTCGGCAATAACCTCGTTAACGATGGCAAGTATCGCGCCTTCATCGCTAATTTGGACAAGTCCCTGCTCCTCAACGATCGTCTGCGGCAGCTTGCCGCTGCTGAGCATTTCCTTGAATACAGTCTTCGCAATCTTGCTGCTGATGGTCCCCTTCTCAATAAGCCCGATCATCTCACCCAACCCTTGACCGGTGAGCTTCACTTCAGACAGCTCCTGACCTGTACTGTTCAAATATCCAAGCAAATCTCCCATAATCCAGTTCGCTACGGACTTGGCATCTGAGGTATAGCTAAGACTCTCTTCGAATAGATCAGCCACAGGCTTGGATGAGGTTATTACACCGGCGTCATAGTCCGGAAGCCCAAGCTCATTCGTGTAACGCGCTTTTCGGGCATCCGGCAGTTCAGGAATCGTGGCTCTGATCCGGTCTTTCCAATCCTGATCGATATAGATCTTCACCAGATCCGGGTCCGGGAAATAACGATAGTCATGAGCCTGCTCCTTGCCGCGCATGGACAGGGTCTTGCCTTGGGCTTCGTCCCAGCGGCGGGTCTCCTGAACGATCTCTTCACCTTCATCCAAAGCTTCAGCTTGGCGGAATTGTTCATATTCCAGACCGCGCTGCACGCCGCGGAAGGAGTTCATGTTCTTGAGCTCCGCTTTGGTGCCAAGCTCCTTCTGCCCGTGAGGACGTAGGCTGATGTTCGCGTCACAGCGGAGCGAGCCTTCCTCCATTTTGACATCAGATACATCACAGTACTGCATAATTGCGCGCATCTTCTCCAGATAGGCACGAGCTTCTTCAGGAGAAGAAATCTCCGGCTCGGATACGATCTCAATCAGCGGAGTACCTACCCGGTTAAAGTCTACCAGGGAAGCATATCCCCCATCGACATGCGTCAGCTTACCCGCATCTTCTTCCAGGTGCAGACGGGTAATTCCAATTCGCTTTGTGGTTCCGTTCACTTCAATATCGATATAACCATTCAAGCCGATCGGCTGATCAAACTGCGAAATTTGATAGGCCTTGGGTGAATCCGGATAGAAGTAGTTCTTCCGGTCAAATTTGCTGACATCACCGATCTCGCAATTCAGCGCCATCGCCGCCTTGATTGCATAATCTACCGCCTGACGGTTCAGGACAGGCAGCACACCGGGATGTCCCAGACATACGGGACACGTATGCGTGTTGGGGGGAGCGCCAAATTCCGTAGAGCAGCCGCAGAAGATCTTGGACTTCGTATGCAGCTCCACGTGCACCTCCAGCCCGATCACCGTTTCATATTTCGATGTTGACATGGGATACCTCCTAAATACCTCTGTATTATAGAACCGGGCGCTTCTTATGGTGCTCGGTGTGAACTTCGTAAGCGTGAGCGGTTCGCAGAATTGTACTCTCATCGAACGCTTTGCCGATAATCTGCAGCCCGACAGGAAGCCCGTCTGCAAATCCGCATGGTACACTCAGCGCAGGAACCCCTGCGAGACTCACCGGTATGGTCAAAATATCATTCAGATACATCGTAAGCGGATCATCCACCTGTGACCCGAGCGGGAATGCTGTGGTAGGCGCTGTAGGTCCGATAATGACATCGTATTTCTCGAACGTCTGATCGAAATCTCTCTTGATTAGAGTACGCACCTTCTGGGCTTTCAAATAATAAGCATCATAGTAACCCGAACTGAGCGCATAAGTTCCCAGCATGATCCGGCGCTTCACCTCAGGGCCAAAGCCCTGGCTTCTGGATTCATGATACAGATCCAGCAGATTGCCGGCATGATCGGCACGAACGCCATATCTTACCCCATCGAACCTTGACAGGTTCGAAGATGCCTCGGAAGAGGCCAGCAAATAATAAGCGGCAACCGCATATTCGGTATGCGGCAGGGATACTTCCTCCCATACAGCCCCAAGGCTTTCAAGCACGCGCAGAGCCTCCAGAACCGCTTCTTTGACTTTCGGATCAACGCCTTCCAGATACTCCTTCGGAACTGCAATACGCAGCCCTTTGATATCGCCTGTTAATGCGCTGATATAATCCGCAACCTCTACGTTAGCAGAGGTAGAATCCTTGGAATCATAGCCCGCAATAGCTTGAAGCACGTAAGCCGCATCTTCCACATTCTTCGTGACTGGACCGATCTGATCCAGAGAGGACGCAAAAGCAACCAGGCCGTACCGGGACACGCGTCCATAAGTCGGCTTAAGACCGACAACACCGCAGTAGGATGCCGGCTGGCGAATAGATCCGCCTGTATCAGAACCAAGAGTGAAATAAGCTTCGCCCGCGGCAACCGCCGCAGCAGAACCACCGCTGGAGCCACCAGGCACACGGCTTAAATCCCAGGGATTGCGGGTAGTCTGGAAGCTGGAGTTCTCATTCGATCCCCCCATGGCGAATTCGTCCATGTTCAGCTTGCCAATGGTTACAGTATCGGCCTGCTTCAGCTTAAGCACCGAGGTCGCATCATAGATCGGGTTGTAATTCGACAGGAACTGGCTTGCACATGTAGTGCGCAGCCCCTCTGTCACCATGTTATCCTTGATTCCGACCGGAAGCCCGAACAGCAGACCCTTCTCTTCGCCTGACACGAGCTTGTTATCCAGACGTGCCGCCGCAGCGCGCGCTCCCGCCTCATCCAGTGTAAGATAGGCTTGAATCCGCTCATCCCTCTCTCCAATCGCAGTGAAAGCCTCACCTACCAGATCGGATACGGACAGCTCCTTGGCATGAAGCTTGTTATGTATCTCCTGCAAACGCAAATCAAATAATGACACGTTAAAATCCTCCCTTCAATCTTCCTTCTATTCGAGCACGGCCGGCACTTTGAACTGCCCGTCTTCTTCGTCAGGCGCGTTCAGGAATACCTTCTCCGCTGGCAGACTTTCCTTCACGACATCCTCGCGCATCACATTGCTGAGATGCAGGACGTGCGTAGTTGCCTCTACTCCGTCTGTATTCAGTTCCTTCAATTTGTCCGCATATTGTAAAATGGAGTTAAGCTGTTCTGTGAATGTCTCTTTCTCCTCTTGAGTCAGATTCAATCTTGCCAGCCTCGCTACATGTTCAACATCTTTTGTCTGGATACTCATTTCGGGCGTTCCCTCCTAATGATTTCTGATCGGCCGAGCCTGCTTGATCATTGTACAGCATGTCCATTCTCAAAGTCTGTAGCACAATCCATATAATCCGTATAATTATATTGTAGATAAGCCTATATTTCAATTGGAACCGGCTCCACTTCATCATACCGAACAAAAAAAGAGCCTGCATCCGCAGGCCCTTCTTAAATTAAATCCAAGCACGCAAATTTACCTGTTTGATAAATTCTGCCTGAGACATAGCTTCCTGTACCGCTTCCTCTTCTTCTTCCGACCGCTCTATCTCCCCATTCATAACCTGAAGGAAAAGCTTCTCATTATGAGTACTAAGAGCGAAGTCAATCAGCGCTTCACGTTCTACACGATCTACTTCCTGTTGAATCAGAGATTGCTCTGACTCAATATCGCTCGATGGAACGAAATAATTCCGATTGGTCTTCGGAGATCGGACGACATAATCGAATGCGTTGTCCGGATTACGATCATAAGCAATAATATAACCGTATCCTCCGACAGGAAGATTCTGCTCAAAGGCGTCAGCGACGATAATAATTTTCTCTCCTAAACGCAGCACCGTCTACCTCCCTGATATGATGTTCATGTTATTACATTATCCTACTAAAAATAGATAGGAATGTCCACGAAAAAGGGAGAACGCTGTCGGCTATTTTTTGAACATTATATTAACGTTTATAAAAAGAGGCTTTCCGGTAAAGCTCCAGCCTCTCACGCCACGGCTGTGCAATACCCATGCCTGTGTCTGAAGCCCTTCTCCAGCCGGGCATCCGCCCATCCGGGGCGGATCGTTCAAGACCCCGATTCCGGGTCCGATCCGTTGCCATCCGCCAATCAAAAGAAGATGTCCTATTAAATTCCATCATGACTCCTCCAATAAAAACACTATATTCAAGGAAAAAAAAGAACGCAAACCGGGATTGATTCCACAGCTTGCGTGCTTCGCGTAGTTAGTAACATTCAATTAACATACATTCTAGCAAAGGTGATTATGGTTGTCCAGCTTTTTCACACTATTTTGACAAAAGAAAGGCGTAATCTGACATATACCGGATATTCACTGGGACACATAAGGGTTGTTAGACTTCTCAAAGCCAATCGTGGTCTTGGGTCCATGACCCGGGTAGACCTTAACCTCATCCGGCATGCGGAACAGCTTGCCCTTAATGGAATCATATAGATCACGTTCACGGCCGCCAGGCAGATCGGTCCTGCCAATACTCATCTTGAAGAGCACATCGCCTGAGAACAGGTCATCACCTGAAAGAAAGCTCACGCTTCCGGGAGAATGTCCGGGAGTATGATATACCGTGAACTCATGTCCTATTAGAGTCAGCTTCTGCCCCTCAGCAAGATCAAACTCTGCGGGTGCCGTAGTTATTGGAGCGGTAACCTCTGTCCAGCGCATCGACCCGTTCAGCTTGGCATTAACCAGCCATTCGGCCTCGAGGGAATGAAGATATACCGGACAGTTCTTCGCCCGGCGAATCTCATCCACTCCGCCAATATGATCAAAGTGTGCATGGGTCAGCAGGATCGCTTCAATCTCCAGATTCTCAATCCGGCGAATCAGGGCAGCGGGATTCATTCCAGGGTCAATGATAATGGCTTTATTATCATCCTCTCCCCGGATTAGATAAGCATTAGTCTGCAGGGGGCCTAGGGAAAAGCTCTCGATTCTCAGCATCGCTTACAGCCCGGAAACCAGGTCGCGCAGCTCAGAAACAATGACCGCATGAACCTCGGTTCCTTCCCCGTATTTCTCCATTATCAGCTTGCGCGCCTGCTGGAGGTTCTCTTCGTAATCAGCAGCCTCGCGGTCCGGATTCTCCTGCTTGAACCGGATCATGACCTCCTGCACATGCTTGGGCCTCGGTCCCCACTGTCCAAGCACATGTCCGCCTGTATCCGCGAAGATTACAACAGGCACGGAGCGTCCGCCCATAGTCAGAAAGTTATCCATCAGATCCAGATTCTCTTCCAGGATCAGAACTTCAACCGGCCATTCCGATACTTCAAGCGCCCTAAATACAACAGGGATATTACGAACCACATCTCCGCACCAATCCGCTGCAAGAATCAGCACCCGAATATCATCCCGGTAGTTCAGACTTTCAAAAAACTCCCGATCCTCTTCGCTCGGCCATTCAAACTGGTTGTATCCAGATTCAAAGGCTTCCTTGTTCTTGGTCATTCCATCTATAAATTGCTGCGGGGTCAAGCCAGTCCGGAATTTGTAGCTTACATTATGTTTAGCGATGCTCATACAGCATCTCCTCTCTTCTTCTTGTTGGAATACCATTTATACAGAACATATACAA
The DNA here is from genome assembly GCF_023704175.1 of Paenibacillus sp. YPG26. Classification (NCBI taxonomy): domain Bacteria; kingdom Bacillati; phylum Bacillota; class Bacilli; order Caryophanales; family Paenibacillaceae; genus Paenibacillus; species Paenibacillus sp. YPG26. The sequence continues at coordinate 3,187,445 of NZ_CP084530.1, forward strand.
TCAGAACAGCAAGAGCAATAAGCAGGATCGGCGTTATGTAAGGTGCCGCCTTCTCATGAATATGCTCCCATTGGTTACCCAGAGCGCTGCCGAGGTACACAAATAGGAACGACCAAGGAATTGAGGCAAGCACGGTAAGTACAGAAAAGCGCATGAATGACATCTTGGCAATTCCCGCCGGTATGGATATAACCTGCCTCATGACCGGAACAAATCTGGCGGTAAAGACAATTCCATCCCCGTATTTGTTGAACCAGTTCTCCGCGATATCCATATGGTGAGGCTTGATCTTGATGTATTTACCAAACCTGTTCAGGAAGGGACGTCCTCCAAAGCGGCCGATGAAATACAAAATCCACTGCTGGATTAAAGCTCCTATCGTACCAAAGAAGACAGCCCAGTAGAAATTAAGATCTCCCTTATATACGAGGAATCCCCCATACCCCAGGACAATTTCACTTGGGATGACTTCAATAGCCAGACCGAGCACAATACCAAAATAACCAAGTCCCCGAATTGCTTCAAACAACTGTTGAATTACACTTGATATGATATCCACTTTCGACCCACTCTCTCATTATTTTCTATTTACAGCCTATTCTATCATAGCGCGGTACATGCATTCTACTATGTGCAGCGGGCTGGGGTATCCGCCGCAAAGACGGGCGCATATGCTGTGGAGAGAGGAGTCGATCATATGCCAGCTTTTCAGGATAAGCATAAATCAGCCCTGCCATCCCCGCGCCGAATACGCCGCGGGTGCAGCAAAGAATTGTACCGAACGGTCAAACGCATGAAAATCTATATTCCTGATGCCAAACTTAAGGAAGGTGAAGACATTTATTACCGCAAAGTCATTGCAAATCTGATATGGATTCATGAGAACAGCAGCAACCGGAAGGTCCTGGCCAACTGGTGGGATGAACATGTCAGCCAGGAGCTTGCGGAGCTGTGGGAGGTGGACCGGACGAAGCTGAGCGAGTCCTTCAGAGATGCCTTTGGCGGATAGCAATTTGGCCATTCGGACGGGTTGCTGTTGAGAAGAAGTGTCTCTCAAGAATTAACGCCTGCTCTCTCGCCGCTTCCGTTATGCTGAACTGACGGTCATTCCGGAGGTTCCTTATGGCGCTGAGTGAATTAGCCAGAAGCTGATCACGGCGGAATAAGGCAAGCCCAGCCCGAGCCGCACGATCTGAATCATGGGATCGGCCAGCCCGGTCCAAGTTATGGGCCAGTGTGTGGAGCTGTCTTAAGATGGACGTGTGCAGGCTGCTGTTGTAGTGGTCGAGCAAAGCCGCTCTCTCCAATGAAGGAATGGCAGCAGGATCGCTTCGGGCCACTTGGACTCTTCCAAGTGCCAACCAAAGCTCCGATTGCAGCGGATTATGCTTAATCCCTTCCCGGAGCAGTCCTTCTGCATAGGCAGAATCTGTTATAGCCGAGAGTAAAATTCTCGGACCGAAGCGGTAAGGCCCTAGCTGGACGGCTCTGTTCAGCAGGCCTTTTGCCTCGGAAGCTCGGTTCAATGTGATGAGATGCAGGGCCTGTCCGCTTAACTGCTCACTTTTCATAAGGCATACACTAAGCACGCCCATCATAAGAAAGACAACTGCAGCAGCTGCCGGAATTAGCCGGAGTGCCCATCTGAGGAGGAGCTTCCCCCGCTTTTGAAGCCTTTGTCTCTTTGGCTGGCTAGAGTCCGTGAGTCTTCTAATATATATCCAGACTGTCCGCTGAATCCGGTGAATGTGAGTCGGGATACGCCTCATCGGCAGAAAAGTGGTCTGAAACACCATTGGTGGAGCTTTCCTCTGCTGTACGGAACCCTCGTTCGTTCCGATCACCGCGATCCAGATCAAGATCAGCCAGGTGAGCCCATAACTCATATCGAAGTCGATCCCCGCGTGCAGCACTAGCACAATAAAGGGGGCGAACCACAGACTTCTTCTCCGGAGCAGCAGCAATCCCACTCCGATAATCCAAGTCAGAATTACGGCCACGCCGATGATCCCCAAGCCTAGAAGCAGGTCGATATATCCGCTATGTACCTGGGCGCCGACATAAGGCTGACTCTGGATGCTCCGGTATACAGACCTCCAGACCTCACCTCCGCGGCCCCAGAGCGGGCTGTCCCCGATCTGATCCATGGCGTCGCGATACATAAGCAGCCGTGCCGATACCGTGCTTGTTCCGGTGCGGACAAGCACGGTTCCCCCGCCCGGCGCGGGAAAGAGCAGCGCCAGCCCAGCCCATGCACAGACTGCGGCCGCCAGCGCCCAGCGGAGCGGACGCTTGGGTGCCGAGTGCGAAGACCGGCGGGGAGCGCGCGAGGGCAGAAGCGTAAGCGGATGGCTACGGCGCGAGGACACGGGTGAGGCGCCGGGGCGCAGGGCGGGCCAGTGGGCGCGGCGGGTGCACGGGCGCGGGGACGCGGGCGGGGCGCCGAGGCGCAGCGCCGGCCAGTGGCCGCGGCGGATGCACGGGCGCGGGGACGCGGGCGGGGCGCCGGAGCGCAGCGCAGGCCAGTGGGCGCGGCGGGTGCGCGGGCGCGGGGACGCGGGTGAGGCGCCGGAGCGCAGCGCAGGCCAGTGGGCGCGGCGGGCGTGCGGGCGCGGGGACGCGGGCGGGGCGCCGGGGCGCAGCGCAGGCCAGTCGGCGCGGCGGGTGTGCGGGCGCGGGGACGCCGGCGCGGCGCCGGAGCGCGGTGCGGGCCAGTGGGCGCGGCGGGTGTGCGGGCGCGGGGACACGGGCGGGGCGCCGGGGCGCGGCGCGGGCCAGTCGGCGCGGCGGGTGTGCGGGCGCGGGGACGCGGGCAAGGCGCCGAGGCGCAGCGCGGGCCAGTCGGCGTGGCGGGTGTGCGGGCGCGGGGACGCGGGCAAGGCGCCGAGGCGCAGCGCGGGCCAGTCGGCGTGGCGGGTGTGCGGGCGCGGGGACGCAGGCAAGGCGCCGAGGCGCAGCGCGGGCCAGTCGGCGTGGCGGGTGTGCGGGCGCGGGGACGCCGGCGCGGCGCCGGGGCGCGGCGCGGGCCAGGGCGCGCGCGCCGCCCAAGACAGCGCCAGCGTGCAGGCCGCTGCGCCGGCCAGCCCCGCAAGCCCCGGCAGCTGCGCCGGGGCAAGGCCAGCTCCAGCGAGCTGGCGGTACACCCACAGACCGCCCCCGCCAAGGATGGCGGTCTGAAGCAGCAGCTGCCGCCGGGCTGCGCGGCTGGCCAAGGCTAACGCGGCGGCCCACCCGGCCGCCGTGCACAGCCACGCGCCGCGCGATTCCGTCAGCAGCAGGCTGACGCCGCAGCCAAGCGCAAGCGCGGCGCCGAGCGCCTGGCGAAGCGGCGCTGCGCGGTGACCCGCGCGCACGAGCGAGGCCAGCCGCTCGAGCAGCAGTGCCCCGAACACCGCGCCCAGCGTGTTCGGGTATTCGAGCAGTCCGCCGAGCCGGGCTCCGGCGGCGGACAGCTCTGCACTTGCGGTGCGCAGCACCGCATGCGGCAGCTGCGCCAAGCCGCACACCGCCGCGAGTCCTGCGGCGGTGAGGATGGCGGCGCAGACCGCCGGACCTGCACGCAGCACGGCGTGCGCTGCGGGCAGCTTCGCGGCCGAAGCGAGCCCGGCCGCGAAGACGCCGTAGAAGGCCCAGCGCAGGGCCTGATCCAGCGTGCCCTGCATCGATACCGGAGAGGTGAGCAGATGCGCCCCATATAACCCGGCCACAATGAACGGGGGGATCACCAACAAAAGTCCAGCTGAACGGCCCGGCCCACTAACCACACTCCAGTGTATGGCTGATCGATAACGTTCCGCCTCTCTTACCCCGCTTTCAAATGAGCCCCGCGCTTCCCTCAACCTTAGCGCCTGGTGTCCCATCACTACAGTCATAACGAGGAAGCCTGCCGCCATCCATGGATACATCCCTCTGCCCTCATAGAACCCCGTATATACACAAGAAACAACCAGCAGAAGTATATACACTGCTGCTATCCCTGCTTGCAGCTGTCTCTTTCCCATCCTACTCCCTCCACTAAAATGAACTGATGATCCTTCCCTTCAAGCTTAAATCCACAGCTTCCTTCCGAGCCTCCACCCACGTTTCTCCCAATTTCCCTCCAGCTCTCCTCAAAGCCTCCCTGCAGGCTTATTCCTTGCTATCCGCCTCTCCCTGTATACATAAGACACAAAAAAAGGCCAACCCTGTCTCCAGTGTTGACCTTAAGCCGCTATTACAAACCGTATGCTGATTAGTTGAGTATTGAGGTTCCGCGTAAGTCATACAGGCATGCGATAGACTCAGGGCAGCCGCGCTCCGGCTGCTTCACCATTTTCCCATAACTCCCCAAGATTCTTCGCCTCTACACCTTATTCCACACTCTTGTCCAGCAGCAATTGCTATGCCCATCTTATACTGGCGATTTAGATGAAAATACTACTTTTCCCTTTCCCCAATAAAAACTACTAATATGATCCCTCTCAGTCCTTGTCAACTGGCAGCAAATCCCGGCAAGCCTTCTCCAGATAAGGTGAAGCGTGAAGGAAATCGCGAAAAGCGCTGTATTCAGCCCACAGCTGTGCCGGATCTCCAGCCGAGCCCTTCACCGCCCGTATCAGAATGTTCTTGGGCGTATGCTCCATATCGATAAATTCCAGCAGCTGTGTCTTGTATCCCATAATATCCAGCAGCTTGGCCCGAATAGCGTCTGTTGCAAGCGCCGAGAAGCGTTCCTTCAATATTCCATGGGACAGCAGCGGGTCCAGCACCTGAGATTCAACTTGGGCAAATAACTCGTGCTGGCAGCACGGCACAGACAGAATGACGGAAGCATTCCAGCGGATTGCCTTCTCGAGCGCCGCATCCGTAGCCGTGTCACAGGCATGCAGCGTCACCACCATGTCCACTTGGGACAGCTCATCATACTCGGCAATATCACCGACAAGGAAGCGCAGATTGGAATAATTCAGCCGGGTAGCCAGGGCACTGCAGTGCTCAATGACATCCGCCTTCAAATCAAGCCCAACCACATTCAGTGTTCTCCGCTGCTCCACAGACAGGTAATGGTACAAAGCGAAGGTCAAATAAGACTTACCGCAGCCAAAATCAACGATCGTAAGCGGCCGGTCCTCGGGCAGATGAACAATAATATCCTGGACCATCTCCAGGAACCGGTTGATTTGCTTGAACTTATCGTATTTTCTTGCAAGCACCTTGCCTTCCTCATTCATAATGCCAAGCTCCACCAGGAACGGAACCGGGCGTCCTTCCTCAAGGATGTACTGCTTTTTCCGGTTGTGGGCGAGCGAGCCGCTTTTCTTTGAAGGTGACTTGGTCAGGATGGACACCTTGAACTTCTTGCTGATCAGCACTTGATAATCCGCTTCTTCCGTACAGATCAGACCCTGCCGGAACGTCTCTTCGAACAAGGTTATTAATCGGGGCTCCAGCTCCGGTGCTGGTATATTCTCGTGAGTAACTTTATTCTCATAATAAAAAGCGAATTGGTAATGCAGCGATTTCTTAAGCTCTACAGGCTTGATCACTACCTTTGTATAGTTGACTTCCCCAGCTTTGCGGCGCTGACTGAGCGTAGCAGAAATCAGGCTTTTATCCTCTGCTAATTGATGTACAAGTTTCCGCAACGATTCCATTATGGTTGACAGCTCACTTTCCATTTATCGTTAATTAGTATGGTAGTTCTCAACACGGCTAAGATTCGCAAGACCTTCCTCCACTTCAACCAGCGGCAGTCCACCCTTATCCAGCTGCTCCGGACTAAGCTTAAGCAGACGCTCATAGAATTCGCGAGCCTCATCCGGCTGTATTATACTCCGTTCAATCATACGGTACAATGCGTTCTCTGCAAGGTCATAGCGTCCCCGGTCCTCTTCATACCGCAGCAACAGCTTCTCTGTCTCTGAGGGAAGCCGGTATCCCTTCACCAAGGATTCCAGCTCGCTCACCTGAGTCTCCAGGCTCCACAGAGAGCGGTCAGCTCCTTCGAGCGCCGCGTAGAGGAACAAATGAAGGGATTTGATGGAGCGGATAAGGCCCTTGTCTGTCTCCTGATTATCCATATAGACCAGCGCCTCTTCCTTCATGAGCAAGGCAGCGCTCTGCAGCCGGTCCGCTTCTACGATACCCCCATAGCGGAACATCTCGATAATATCGCGGATAGACAATGAATTCAGCAGTTCACGGGTTAGCCGAAAATGCTTCTTATACTGCTCATCCAGCTCCCAGAGCATCTCTGTATGCTTCTTCTGCTGCTTCAAGCCAAGAAATGTTCCGATAACTCCAGACATCTCTTCGATCATCCGAAGGATATAATCTCTTCTAAACATAGGTCCCCTCCTCTCCACTTCGCCTAACCTGTCCAGCTATATGCTATGAACTATCTTAACCAAACCATCTATATTGTTAAAATTTTAAGTTATTTCGAGGACGATTACCAGCTTCTCCAAGGAGCTCGCCATGAAAATAAGCCGGGAAACCCCAAAGGGCCGCCCGGCTGCAGTTCAGTTCATTTTAGCTCAGTTCAGTTCAGTTCAATTCAGTTCAATTCAGTTCATTTCAGTTCATTTCAGTTCATTTCAGTTCATTTCAGTTCATTTCAGTTCAATCCTGCTCAATCCTGCTCAATCCTGCTCATCCTGCTCAATCCCGTTCAACCCACTCCATCCACCATCGTTAACCTTATTAACGGTAAATGTCGTTAGTCATTCTCCGGATTAAGCATGAACCTGCTTCAGGAATGCCGTAATGACCTCAGCAAGCTTCTCAGGCTCTTCATACATGCTCATATGACCAGCCCCCTGTATAAGTGCTTCTGTGACATTGGCTCCCTTGGCTGTGAACGTCTTCTCGGATGGAATCAGTTGATCCTTCTCTCCGGCGATCAGAAGACGGGGCAATGTTGAAGCGGATAATACATCTGTCCGATCTGGACGCTCACGCATAGCCAGAGCAGCACCGGCCGCTCCTTGCGGAGGAGTCCTGTATCCAATCTCTTTTACCCGGCTTACTTCGCTTTCCAGCTTCTCCACATTCTCAGCAGCGAATAACCCCGGCACAAGGCCCTCGATGAAGGTGGTGATCCCCTCAGTCTGAATGGTGGAGACCGCCTTCAGTCTCTTCTCCTTAGCCTCCTCGCTATCCGGATATCCTGTAGAGTGAAGCAGGCCAAATCCGTTCAGCCGGTGGGCATAACGCTGTACAAGCGAGAGTGTGACATACCCTCCGAGAGAATGTCCGATCAGCGTATACTTGCTTACCCCTAAGGCCTCAAGCAGCCCGGCGATATCATCGGCCATCTGCTCCATCGTGTAAGGACCAAGTGGGGCATCTGATGAGCCATGTCCCCGAAGATCAGGAGTTATCACGCGATACGACTTGGACAGGAGAGGGATAACCCGCTCGAAATAAGCCGAGCTTCCGCAGAATCCGTGAATCAGAACCAGTACTTCACCTTCCCCCCGGTCCTCGTAAGCGATTGCCGTTCCATTTATATTTGTTTTGTCCTTCATGTATATACCTTCTTTCGCTTATATGTAGTAGATGATGATTACTATTAATCTAATACTGCCAGCTCTGAACCATGCTTGCTTGCCGATTCCGTAATCCTGCCAAAAGCCAAAGCGACCGCACCTGCAATCTCCTCCGCCATACCCATAACCTGATACAGGGAGGCCATCTGAAGTGAAGAGTACGGCTTCGGTCCCTTCACATTTACAATCGCTGCCACACTATAGTCTCCTACCGGAGGCAGATTACCACCAACAGACTGGGCTGGCAGCAGCGGCTGACGGGCCAGAATGTAGTGACCTACCGAAGATGACGTGCCCAGACAAGCATCAATAGCAACAACCTGATGATCTGTTGGAATCGCTTTCAAACAATCATTGAAATTTGAAGAGTCACACGGCCGCTCCAGGGTTCCAATCACGTGAGTGAAGCCATATTGGATCAGCCTGCTTCCTGTCAATGGGCCAAGCGCATCCCCCGAGGAACGATCTGTGCCAATACATAAGAAGGTTATCTTCTCTTCTTGATTCTGCTCCCATACCTCCTTGAAGAATTCAGTCAGTTCGCTTCCTGCCGACCATTTCCGGCGTGCCAGAGCCTGGTCCAGGACACGATGTCTGCTTGCTCTCATCCTTATTCATTCTCCCCCCAGCTTAATTCGCTCTACTGCTATTGTACCTTATCTTCTCTCGGTGCCGCAAAAGTGATACAATACCGATAATACGCTGCTTGAGAGGATGAGAGGTTTGGATCTGACTCAGAAGACCCAGGAGAACGTTGAATATATGATTGAGGCTATCAAGAACAAGCTTAGAATGGCAACCGGAGCTGCCATGCAGGCTTCCGCATTCTCTATCGACCGTTATGATGACATACACGAGGTATATGAGATCGTGATGAGTAAGGAAAGATTAAGCATCTCAGAGGTGGAAGCCATCGCCTCAGAGCTTGGCAGTCTCAGAAGCTAAATCCTAAATACAAATAAGAGTCCTCTTCGGGTATCTTCAGATACAACCGGAGAGGACTCTTATTTTATGGATTATTTGTCGACATGACATGCTTTTACGGCATATCCACAATCAACAGCTCTGCGGGCTCGCCGCTCCCTGTGCCAGAGAAAGTAATGTCATCATTCTTCTTGATTCGGACCGCATCGCCCGGCCTAAGTGACAGCTGCTCATCACCACAGCTCAAATCTGTATTCCCCTCGATCAGAAACACATGAGTCCTGCGTTCATCCCGGCGGGGCAGAGTTACTGTCTGTCCCGGCTCGAGGCTGCCAAGATAGATGGTTACATCCTGATTTATGGCCAGTGTGCCTTCGGCTCCATTACCGGATACTACGGGAAGCAGCTTGTTGAGCCGGTCTTCCTTATTGAAGGAATGGGCTCTCCAGGTTGGAGACTCACTTCTCTGATCCGGCAAAAACCACAACTGAACGAACCGCACATCCTCGCTGCCCGAAGGATTTCTCTCCTCGTGCCGCACGCCTGTGCCCGCACTCATGACCTGGACATCGCCTGGCTTAAGCTGATGGGAGTTACCCAGATCATCACGGTGTTCCAGCGCTCCCGACACCACATAGCTGACAATCTCAAGATCGTGATGAGGGTGGTTCTTGAATCCTTGCTCCGGCTTTAGAAGATTCTCATTATGGGCAAGCAGACATCCGAAGTGAGCGTTACTTGGATCTTCATAGTCAGAGAATGAGAAGCTGAATTCACTATGAATCCATCCAAGGTCTGAAGTATGGCGTTCATCCGAAGTTATCACTTTAATCATTAATATCAACCTCCATGGTCCTGGATCGGGACCTCATATATGAGAACCTGCGTCTCTAATTGTCCTATACAGGTCATTCTTGCTATTCCTTACCCTTAAGACTAAATGGCTAATCATGGGCACTTGACAGCAAAAAACCGACCTCCAAGAGGTCGGTTCATCTTATATTAACGGGAAGCAGACAGTTCGAAATCAGCCTCGGCATATCCCACTTTCTTCCCTGCATCATTGTAGATGCCAGTGTCAAATGCCGATCTCAGCCGCTCCAATGTAACCTGATTGTTGTAATCAAGCTGCTCCAGAGTTCTCAGCACTACCAGTCCCCACTCCTCTTCGGAGCCGTCCAGAATTTTCAGGGCCACACCAAGCCGCTCCTTCTTCAGGCTGAAGCAGTATACCCCCTTGAAGCCGCCTTTCGCCACAATATTTGTATCCTGCAGCAGTATGGAATCCACCCGGCCGCTTCCGCCGACCAGTACAGGATGGGCATTCATAGCAGCCGTGATCTGAACTACCGCCTCGCGGGTAGCTGTGTCTTGAATTTGGTCCGGACAAGCCAGCTTCAGATAAGCCTTGGCTAATGAAGACAACGGAAGAGCAAATACAGGGAAGCCGCAGCCATCAGTCCCAAGACCTATGCTCTCCCTGGGCAGCTCGGCAAGCACAGCTAGTGTAGTGAGTATCTCCTGCTGAACCGGATGCTCAGGCTGATCATAACCTTGGAGCGGATAACCCGCCATTTTACAATAGGCAAGAACCCCAAAATGCTTCCCCGAGCAGTTGTGGAACAGCCTGCGCCGATACCCGTTCGCACGTAGAAGCTCCTCCCGGGCTGTCTCATCAAGCGGCAGACTTGGCGCGCACACAAGGCAGTGCTCCTCAATATCTATTTTGCCGCTTAACCGCTCAAGCGTCTGTACGTGCACCTCTTGGGAACGATGTGAAGCCGTCATGATTGCCACATCCTCTCCCTTAAGATGGTAATGATCAATCAAGCCTGCTCTTATTCCCGGAATAGCCTGAAATGGCTTTGCGGACGAACGGGTGAAGGCAACAAAATCGGGATCTCCCGCAAAGTACACCACGTCCCCTTTCTCATTAACTATGCTTATATGACCGCTATGGGCACACTCCAGGGTGCCCGCACGAAACTCATGAACCAGGACAACCTCATTCATTCCCACTCGTCTCCTTATCGTATCCGGATCTTGAATCCACCCATCTACAGTATATTATACCTGTTTGTTTCAGCTAAAGGCATGGAGTTTATATACAAAGTAAGCTGAGCGACACTCAGAGCCTTTAAGACTATAACTCTTCAAGATACAGACTGAACTAAGCAGATCTGGCTCAGATTCATTCGTTTAGCCTGTATAACATAAATCCATTAAGGAGTGATTAGAATGAATAAAGCAGAAACAGATTATCCGGTACAAAGCGGTTCGACTTTCACTAAAGGTTTGATCATTGGCGGTCTTCTTGGTGCAGCTGCAGCCCTCCTCTACGCTCCAAAAACAGGTCGTGAAATGCGCAGTGACCTGACAGACAAATGGGGTACAGTATGTGATAAATCCAAAGATGTAGCTTCTGTAGTGACAGAAAAGGCTACGGATCTGGCTAAGAATGTAACAGCTAAAACAACAGATCTCGCGAAGACAGTAGGAACGAGTGCAAGTACGCTGGTATCCAGTGTAAAAACAGCCTCTTCCCTGGTAGGCGAAGAGATGAAGCAGGCTGCTTCCACGGTATCGGAAGAAGCGAAGAACTCTGCAAGTGAGGTGGCTAGTGAAGCCAAAGATACTTCGAATGAACTTTCGAGTGATATCCGCAAGGCTTCCCAGGAAACTGCCCGTGAAGTTCATAATAAAACAAGCGCATCTTACTAATCTTGCATAGATGACCCTTGTGAAATAGCCAGCCTTCTTCAGCGCTGGCTATTTCTTATCCCTAACTTTAGAGAAAGGACGTGAATGATCCAATGGGAGAACTGAAACAATATGACACCAAGGATCATCCCTTTGAACTCAGGCATGAGGTGAAGCGCCTCAATTCACGCCTTGATGATATCGCGGATGCACTGGAAAGATCGGACTTCAAGGATATTATCGAGAATTATACAAATCCTAAGAAGCGGCTGTTCTCGAACTTCACCGCAGGTCTGGCCCGCGGCCTTGGGCTTACGATTGGTACCGCCCTGGTCCTGGCCCTGTTCGGTTGGATCACCAGCTTCTTCGTCTCTATGCCGCTGATCGGTGAATTCCTGGCCAATATTCAGCATTATATGGATGCGTATAAGAAATAACATTTCCCTCGAGAAAGGAGGCCTCAATCATGAGCTCCAACAATCCAAAAGATGAACAGGAACAGTACACCCGTCATCAAATCATAGATGCAGCTGCAGGCAATGTGCCCAAACACAAAGACATCGATGAAGCTGAGAATGGCTCGATGGTGAATGATATGGATGACCTGAAGCGTTTGGGCGAAGAGATGGATGAAATGGACTCCGTTACGGAAGACAAAGAGAAGGGTCTTGAGAATGATCCCAAGCAATGAAGAAGAGCACCGGTTCCGGTGCTCTCAAGTTGAGCCTGTGCGGCAGCCCAGGCTTAGTTTAATTTGTCCCCTGCGGTTCACAGATTGGACTCATTGTCCTGTGGATCAAGTAAGTCTCCGGTCCATCCTTTGGCTTTGAGCCAAATTCCCAAAGTTACCGTGCTCAGCAGAATTAATCCGCTTACCAGCACAAAGCCCCACACACCGTTCTTGGTCCAAGGTAAATAGTCAAAATTCATCCCCCATATCGCACCAATCACTGTAGCCGGGGTGAAGATCGACGCGATAATAGTCAGTGTCTTCGTAATCTCATTGCCCCGGAATGCGGAGATCGCATCATCGATCGAGATCAGGGTATCGATCTCCCGCTCATAATGAATGAACAGCTGTTCCACTCGCTCCAGACGGTAAAAGTATCTCTTGAAATACACACTGCTGTCGATCTCCTCCAAGTAGGCTTCGCGTGCTGCGGTAAGCAGCTCCTGAAAGGGAATGAACAGATTGTGCCAATAAAGAAGCTCGAAACGCGAATTCAATATCCGGTCCATAATATTCTTCTTGTTCCGCTTACGCATCGAATCTTCGACTTTGCGCAGATTCGCTTCAAAATTGTCCATACCGGTATGAAAGTAGTGCATCATGGTTCTGGCAAGAATGAATAATCCATCACGGGGATGAGGGCAATCTCTCAAAATTCTAATCCGTTCATCGGATGCCATGATCTTACGGCTGCTCTCATCCAAATTAATGGTTATGAAGACCTCATCACTTAGGAAAAAGTGAAACTTGTTGCATGACTCAGAAGAATCAATTTCAAGCTTGACTGAGTAAAGCAAAGATCCGAATATAGCGGGGCGGTCATCCTCAGTTAGCCGGACCGAAAGATAGCTGGTCTCGACCCTGGGGATCTCCTTCAGCCACTCGTCGGCCAGAGGATACTGATCTTCCAGATCCTTGATCACCGCTGTATGCCAGTTCTCAATATTTAAGTCAATCCACTTCCAGCCTTGGTTCATGGTCCACTCCTGCCTGACCTTTGACTCTTCCGTCATTCCGCGCTCTCCTTTGTCTGAGACATCCCCGCATCTTCAAAAAAGACACGCTTCATTCCTAAGAATGGCGTGTCTTCATGTGTAAGTACAGGGTAAAACCATATTTAGGACCCCGAGTTAGACATAATCTGCTTAAGCTTCTCGGTCGCTCTTTTTTGGATACGTGATACGCTCATCTGGGATACTCCCAGCTTCTGTGCAATTGCACGTTGTGATTGACCATCCTGGAATGCCAGAAGCAGCACACTTTGCTCCTGTTCCTTCAATTGGCTGAGGGCTTGTTGAAGGTCCATTCTTTTCTCGACCGTATCAAAGTCGTTCGCCTCAGAGCTGATTAATTCCCCAAGCGTTGCCGTACTCTCATCCTGGGATAGCGGTGAATCCAGGGATACATAATGATAGCATTCCCTTCCGGCCAGCACTTCAACCGTCTCTTCCACGGATAGATCCAGGAATGAGGCAATCTCCTTCACATCTGGCGACCGCTCAAGCTTCACGGTGAGCTCATCGATCGCTTGCTGCACCAAGGCTCCCTTTTCCTTAATTCGGCGCGGCACCTGGATATACCAGGATTTATCCCGCAGGAAGTTCTTCATATGACCAATCATACTCTTCATCGCGTAGGGCTCAAAGGGGATACCCAGATCAATGTCATACTGCTGAAGAAGGCGGATCAGAGCCATCTGCCCTACCTGATATAGATCCTCATATAAGTCAGGACGGTTGCGGGCGATCTTGCCTGCCGCCATCTTCACCATGGGCTCATATTTCTTGATGAGCACGGTGGCAATTTCATTATCTTTGGTCTGCTGGTATTCCCAGATTAGACCGATTGCTTCGTTCATCGACTCTGGGGGAGTCAGTCTATCTGTCATACCGTCTCCTCACTGCGAGCGAGATTGCGGATGAGGACCACTTTTGTTCCTTTCCCTGCCTCGCTCACAACGCTTACATCATCCATAAGCGCCTGCATCAAATAGAAGCCGAGACCTCCGATTTGGGCATCGTCCAGATTTTTATCGTGAAGCGTTACCCGCTCGTCTGTTTTGTCCCACGAATCAAAGCTCTCCCCTTCATCTTTGACCGTAATTGACAATGAATCCGGCTTGATCTCGAAAGTCACCTCAACCGTGCCGTCTTCCTGCTTGTAGGCATAGAGGACAGAGTTATTACAGGCCTCGGAGACCGCCACCTTCATATCTTCGATGTCCTCATAGGAGAAGCCCATTTTGGAAGCAATACCATACAAATTCAGCCTAACAATATCGACATAATCCGCTGTTGCCGGTAAATGTAATATAACTCTTTGAACTTCGTCTTTCATTCTAGCTTCGATCCTTTCCTATTGGGGATTCTCCTGTGAGGCGAAAAATTTAGCTATTCCGGTCATGTCAAACAACTTCTGGATTTGGGCCGGAACTTCCCGAACAAGAAACTGTGCGCTCATACCATGTCTTGCTTTCAAGATGGATAACAGGATTCCAATCCCTGTGCTGTCAATGTATTTCAAATCCTTCAGGTTAATTACCAAGTCAACTTCCCCATCCCCAACGAGAGGCTCCATTACCTGTCTAAAGTCCGGTGCCACGGATAAATCGAGTTCTCCTTTTAAATACACCGTGCATGTGCCGTCTTCTACCTGGGTAGTAGCATTGAACTTATCACTCTTATTTGTATTCATAGACACTCTCTCCTGAATTATGTTTTCTTTTTTTAATTTCGTAGCCAATTCTATATTCATTAACCCAATCCCAGACGTGTGAAACAAAAAGGAACGGCTCAAAGACTGGGTATCTTTAGCACATTCCATAGATTTATCCACTATTTAGCTGCCTTTAAGCTGTTCATATCCCTCTAATGGGACAGCCGTCTCCGTATATTTGGTCAATATCTTCTTCAGACTGCTAAGCTTAACCGGCTTGCTGACGTAATCGACCATTCCCGCATCCAGACAGCGGGTTCTCGTCCCTTCCATTACATCGGCTGTCATGGCGATAATTACCGGGGATGGGTCCGCTCCCGAATCCGCGCAGATTCTCCGGGTAGCCTCCAAACCATCCATCACAGGCATCTGCAGATCCATGAAGATATAGTCATATCCTCCCGGCACCTGTACCATCTTGATGGCCCGTTCTCCATTCTCGGCCACATCCGCCGTATAGCCAAGCTTGCGAAGCATGCTCAGCATCAGCTTCTGATTAATGGGATGATCGTCAACGACCAGGACCCGTCTCGGAGCCAGCAGTTGAACGAATTCGCTGCGGTCCTCCAGAGCCTCACTGTCATCTTCTCCGGCGTTGTCCTCATACTTCCCCACCTCCACGGTGAAAATGAAGGTTGCCCCGTTCTCCTCCATGGATTCCACACGGATCTCACCGCCCATCATCTGTACCAGCGTACGACAAATGGCAAGCCCCAGGCCAGTGCCTCCGTATTTCCGGGTCATGGAAGAATCAAGCTGTGAGAACGGCTTGAACAGCTTATCGATCTTCTCGGCTGGAATACCGATACCCGTATCTTTTACCGTGAACTCAAGCGACATACGCTCGGCTTCGACTTTCTTTGGCGTAACTACCAGATAGATCCCGCCATGATCTGTGAATTTGATGGCATTGGAGATCAGGTTGATCAGAATCTGCCGCATGCGGCCCTGGTCCCCGTAGATCACCGGAGGAATCTGCTCGTCGATGAAGTAGACCAGCTCCAGATTTTTACGGCCGGCATCTACCGAGAACAGATTGAACACCTCTTGGATGCCGCTCTGCAGCTCGAACGGATTCTCTTCAAGCTCCATCTTGCCCGACTCCATCTTGGTGAAATCAAGAATATCGTTGATTACCGTCACCAGGGCATCGGCACTCTTGCGGATAATGTCCGTGTATTCCTTCTGCTCATCCTTAAGCTCGGTCTCCATCAGGAGATCAATCATACCAATAACCCCGTTCATGGGCGTACGGATCTCGTGACTCATCATAGCGAGGAATTCTGTCTTGGCTTTGGCCGCTATTTCTGCAGCCTCCTTCGCCTTGACCAGCTCCTCATTGATCCGTTCGAGCTCCTGGGTCTTCTGGTGAAGCAGCATGGACTGGGTCTTATGCTTCTTATTCGTCAGATACATACTGACAAATCCCTCGATCTTGGATCTTAGAATCTGGGGAATGAACGGCTTCACCATATAGTCGATAGCACCCGCTGAGTACCCTGCGAACAACTGGTCCGCTTCTTTGCTGTTGGCCGATATGAAAATAATCGGGATATCCTTCGTCTTATCACGGGCTTTGATAAGTTTGGCCGTCTCGATCCCGTCCATACCCGGCATCTGAACGTCAAGCACGATTACAGCGAATTCATCCTTCAGCAAGTGTCTAAGAGCCTCTTCCCCCGAGGTTGCTTTAACCAGATTGTACTGCTCGCTATCGAGCACCGCCTCCAGAGCGAGCAAATTCTCGGGGCGGTCATCTACCAGCAAAATGTGAATTGGTTCGTGATACCCCATGGAATCCTCCTCAAAAATGGTGACAAATTTATTTGATCTTGCGATAAATTTTCTCTGTCATGTCCATTGGTTCATAGCAGTCCGCGAAATCCGTGAAATGAATGGATTCCTTAGAGCCTAATACAAGTACGCCAAAGTGATTCAAGCTTTCATGAAACAATTTATGAACATGATTCCGGAGCTTGTCGTCAAAGTAGATCATGACATTACGGCAGAAGATTACATTGAACTCATTAAATGAACCGTCCGTAGCCAGATTATGCTCCGCGAAAATCATGTTTTTCCTGAGAAACGGCTGAAAAATTACTGAGTCATACTTCGCTGTATAGTATTCCGAGAATGACCGGGTGCCCCCGGAAGCCATATAATTTTTGGTGTAGAGCTGCATCTTCTGAATATTAAATATCCCTTCCTTCGCCTGGGCCAAGGAACGATCATTCATGTCAGTGGCATAGATCCTCGCTTTGTCATACAGCCCCTCTTCATACAGCATGATGGCCATCGAGTATACTTCTTCTCCTGTCGAGCAGCCCGCATGCCAAATCCGGATGTAAGGGTAGGTTCTGAGGATTGGAATGACTTTCTTGCGGAAAGTCTTGAACAACTCCGGGTCCCTGAACATCTCCGTTACCGGAATGGACAGGTTATACACCAGTCTGTCAAAGCACGCCCGATCATGCAGCACCTTCTCCTGCAGACTTGAGACCGTGTGCAGGTTCTCGGCATGGACGGAGTGCCATATGCGCCGTCTGAGAGACGGCATGGCGTAATTCCGGAAATCATAGCCATAGAGCCGATGAATTCCTTCAAGCAGAAGCTCAATTTCAATAGTCTCCCGCTCATGGATATCTATTTCTAAAGGGGACTGAATATCACCTTCTAATGAATTGTCTGGTGTCATGAATCCCATCCCCTGCCTCTAAAATCGTCTTCTTACCCTTCCTAGGTTACATCTTATTACCCTCAAACCCGGCTTACGAATACAACCATACCCGCATTAATGATAAAAGCTGATCTGTCTGGATAGGTTTCTTCATATAGTCGGATGCTCCAGCCTCGATACACTTGAAGCGGTCATCCTTCATCGCCTTCGCGGTAAGGGCAATGATAGGAAGCTTCTCGAACTGCGGAATCTCCCGGATCCGGCGCATCGCTTCATAACCATCCATCTCCGGCATCATCATGTCCATAAGCACCAGATCAAAGTCGTTATGCTGCTGCAGAAGCTCAATCGCTTCCCTGCCATTCTCGGCGAACACCACATTCATCTGATATCCTTCAAGCACACTGGAGAGGGCGAATACGTTCCGGACATCATCATCGACCAGCAGAATTTTCTTGCCTTCGAACAGCTCCTCCTTGTTATGGAGCTTCCGCAGGATCTCCCGCTTCTCTTCGGGGAGGTTAGCCTCTACACGGTGGAGGAACAAGGTCGTCTCATCAAGAAGACGCTCAGGCGACTTCACATCTTTGATAATGATAGACTCTGCATATTTCCGCAGCTCTGTCTCTTCCTTGCTGTCAAGCTCTTTGCCTGTGTAAATGATGATCGGCAGATCATGGAGGTTCTCATCATCCCTGATCTGATCCAGCAGGGCGAAGCCGGTCATATCCGTCAGCATCAAATCAAGCACCATACAGTCGTAATGCTTGCTATGCAGCTCGCGAATCGCTTCCGCGCCTGACGATACAGCTGTAATAACGACATCATCATGGCCTACCAGTTCGATAATCGCCTGCCGCTGTACCTTATCATCTTCTACCACTAACAGATGTTTCAAACTCTTATCCATATAAGATTCTATATGCGAGAATGCTCTCTCAAGTCCTTCTCTCGAAGATGGCTTCTGAAGATAAGCGATGGCCCCCATCTTCATTCCCTGCTTCACATCATCCACGACCGAGATCACGTGAACGGGGATGTGGCGGGTATCCGGATTGCCCTTAAGCTCTCCGAGTATGGACCACCCGTCCATGACAGGCAGCTGGATATCAAGAATAATAGCATCCGGCAGATAAGTTCTAGCCAGCTTCAGTCCTTCGTCGCCTTGGGATGTAGTCAAAGTCTTGAATCCGTATGCCTTGGCCATGTCAATAAGTATCTTCGCAAAATGGATATCATCCTCGACAATGAGCATCACTTTATCCTGAGAGGTAATTGTATTCCTGTCATCAGGCAAGCTGAATGCGGACTCTTTCTCCTCGCTCTTGCTTCTGGACTCTGTCTCTTCAGAAGCTTGCTCGATCACCCGTGGAGAAGGCTCAGCCACACGAGGCTTCAGAATCGGTGTTATCCCGTCTTTCGGAAGGTACAAGGTGAACTCGCTGCCTTCTCCTTCCTTGGTCTTCAGGGAGATCCCCCCGCCTAGCAGAGAGGCCAATCCCCGGCTGATCGACAGACCCAGACCGGTTCCTCCAAATCTGCGGCTGGTGGTTCCATCTGCCTGCTGGAAGGCTTCAAAGATCAGATCTGTCTTGTCTTTCGGTATACCGATCCCCGTATCTTTGATGGTTAAGGCCAGGTAATCTTTCTCAGGATCCAGATAGTATGGAAGCTGCGAAGCCTTGGCTTTCGTCACTTTAAAGCTGACTCCGCCCTCCGATGTGAATTTGAATGCATTGGACAGCAAATTCCGAAGAATCTGCTTCACCCTGTACCCATCCGTGCTGATGTCCTCTGGCACCCCATCCTCAACTTCAGTCTGAAGGTGCAGATTCTTCTTGAGCGCCACTTCCCTGAAGTTCGTATCCACGAACCGCTCAAGCTCGGATATACTGACCGATTCTTCATTAATCTCCATCTTGCCGGCATCCACTTTGGATAGATCAAGGATCTCATCGATCATCTTGAGCAGATCCGCCCCGGACATATAGATGGTCTGAGCATACTCCTTCTGCTTGGCAGTCAAGTTCTCTTCCTTGTTCTCGGACAGCAGCTGAGAGAGAATAAGCAGGCTGTTAAGCGGTGTCCGCAGCTCATGTGACATATTCGCAAGAAATTCAGACTTATATTTGCTTGTAAGCGCAAGCTGACTGGCCTGCTGCTCAAGCTGGACCTTCGTCTTCTCGATCTCTTCGTTCTTCTCCTCAACCTCTTGAACCTGCTCCTGCAAGGCATGTGTCTTCGCAACAAGTTCCGTATTGTAGTGTTCCAGCTCTTCCTGCTGACGCTGAAGAAGTTCTTCTGAACGCTTAAGAGCATTGGTCTGCTCTTCCAGGTTCTCATTGGAACGGCGAAGCTCCTCCTGCTGGCTCTGCAGTTCTTCAGATTGACATTGAAGCTCCTCGGCCAGGGTCTGAGACTCCCGAAGCAGCTCTTCCACTCTCAGTCGGCCAATAAGATTATTAAGAATAATACCAAGGCTGGAAGCCAATTCCTTCAGAAGCTGCTTCTGCAAATCATTAAAATGAAGGAAATTAGCAACTTCTATAACGCCCATAAGCTGATTCTCAAATAGAACAGGGTATATCATAACCTCGGCAGGCTCGGATTCACCCAGTCCCGAGCGAATTGAAAGGTAATTATCCGGCAGCTTAACCAGTGTTAACGGTTCCTTGGTAAGCGCGACCTGGCCTACTAGGCCTTCACCCAGCTTGAACGACTTGTTCGGACGCCCCGCTTCATCCATAGCGTAGGCCGCAGCCAGATGAACCTCATTGGGACTGTGTTGATCACTTCGTGTGTATAAGGCGCCATATCGGCCTCCAAGTATAGGAGTGAATTCAGTAATGAACATTTGTGCCACCTGTTCAAGTGAATTAATACCCTGGAACAGCTCGGTAGTACGCGCCAGATTGGAGTTAACCCAGGCTTGGTCCTTCTGGGCCTGCATATATTTCCTCTCCAGCTCCTGCTTCTCTTCCAAATCCTCGGACAATTCCTGAAATACCCGGGCTACATCCCCAATCTCATCCTTGTTAGTCACCTTGATCCGCCTGATGGCCTTAAGCTTTCCTTTGCCGAAGCTGTTCATCATCTGCGATACCGTATTGAACCCACGCGTGATGCTCGGGATGATCCACAGCATGACTCCAAGAGCCAACAGCAGGCCTACGGCCATTATAGTTACTGTAATCTGTACAGAACGTTCATACGCTGCCCGCGCAGACTGAACCTCTTCCTCAATCTTCAAGTCTTGAAATGTGCTCAGTGAGTTAATACTGTCTACAACTCTATTCTGCACGTCAACTCCCGTAGCATTCCGGAAATTGACTGCTGCAGTTCTATCATTCTGATCAAATAAGGAGAGCTGTTTCTCCAGATATACCTTGTACTGCTCCCATGCTTTCATCAGATTGGATATAATAAGCTTCTCTTCCGCACTGGAATTCTCATTCTTCGCTAAAGCGACCAAGCTTGCATCCGCCTTCTTGGTATAGCCCATGATTTCAGGCTTGGTGCTGCTTACGGAGATAGCCGGATTCAACAGCAGGTTCGCCAGCTTCTTGGTCACTTCATTGACCTGTCCGCGCATATCACCCGAACTTCGCACATTCATGTATCTTTGCTGATAGATCTGATCAATTTGCTTCTTCATGAAGTCCATTCGGTCATAACCGATATAAGTCAAGACCAGAAGTATGGCCATAATGGATCCGAAAGCAATCATCAGCTTACTCTTGATTCTCATTCAGGCCTTCCCCTTCTTTTAGTGATATCCACACCAGACATTTATCGTCTTCACGTTCTTGAGGCACGCCATCGTCAAAAAACATCCCTTGCATTTTCGCTATGTCCAGCTTATGGCTGGCCGCAAGATTTCTGGCAAGGAAGCTGATCTGTTCATCCTGAGCGCCTTCGATGGCCTCAAGCAGCCCATCCGTATACAGTACAATATGCCCGCTGCCCTGATACGTAATAGAACGGGTCTCCGCATCAATCGTATCAAAGAGGCCCACAGGGGGACATCCCGTCTCCAGCATATTCAGCGATCCGTCCTCCATATATAAAAGTCCCGGCGGATGACCTGCATTCACGTAATCAATACGCTTGAACCGGGTGTCTACAACCAGATAGATCGCTGTAAAGTAATACTGGACCAGCTGACTGTCAATATGAAGCTGGCTGAATCGCCGATTCAGTTCCTGAATAACCTTTTCCGGCTCCACATAAGTGTTGACCGTATCTTTCAAGACAGAGGCAATGAACATGCAGAATAGCGACGAGGATATTCCATGCCCCATCATATCCAGCAGAATGATGCCATACCTTCCGTCGCCAAGTGGATACCAGGCATACAAATCTCCCGCAAGCTCAAATGACGGCTTATATAAGGCATCCACCTCGAAGAACGGGTCATTGATGGGTGCACTTAATACCGCATTCTGAACAAGACCTGCCAGCTTAAGCTCCTCCTGAAGACGCTGATCGCGCTCCTTATGCCAATCCTTCTCCTGCTTGAGCCTCAGGGCGAGCCTGATGCGGGCCATAAGCTCAACCTTGTTAATCGGCTTGGTAACGTAATCGACAGCCCCCGCATCCAGTGCCTCGGCCAGTTTCTTGGAATCTCCCACCGCAGTGACCATAATGATAGGAATATCCCTTAGTCCTTCATACTGTTGTACGATACGGCATGCCTCGATCCCGTCCATTTCCGGCATCATCATATCCAGCAGAATCAAATCTATATCAGAAGTTGCGGTTACTGCCCCTTGTCCACTATGATCAAGTCCAAGACTCTGGAACATCTCAAATGCCGAAGACACCGCCGTCGTATTCCGGTAATTTTCTTTCTTGAGTATTTCGCGAACAATGATGATATTTGTCGGATTGTCGTCCACAATTAAAATTTTCATAGCACTCTCCTTGCCTCGGTGAAGATTTGCGTAATATTGCAATATTTAGTCTATATATTAACGAACGATATGATTATCAAAATTTCAATCCATTTAACTATATCATTTTCTTCACAGGGTGCTCAAAGGTTTCCTGCTAACTACGAACACTTATCCAAAAATATAGATAAGGAATGAGGGATGATCCCCATTCCTTATCTATATTTCGACAAATTATATCTACTCTTAAGACCGGACAGCAACGACAAGCACCTTGCCCTGGTCAAGTTCTTTCTCATAAAATTCGGCTTCGGTCTCCGTGAATCCCAAGGATTCGATTTTGGAGCGCAGCTCATCACCACGGGAGCGGAACAAGTTCGCCAAGGATTGGAACACGCCCTCTTCCTTGAGGCCAACCTCGTGGGCCTCCGTAGCATCTACGATTCGGTCCGTGCGTTCCTGATCATGGGCAAGTACATAAATATTCTCAGCGAGATAACCTGCCGAACCAAGCTCTTTGACAGTCTCGACCGCCTGAACTCCGTTTTGCACTATTTTTGCATAAGATTTAGTACTTTCAATACTCATGAAAACTCCACACTCCTCTACTACTCTCTATACTCTGAATATCTACATAGCCATTAACCGCCCGGCCACCCGATGAATCAGTATTCAAGAAATTGCCAGTGATTAAAAAGCCGCTGAATCGAACAAGTCGATCCCCTGTACAGCGCCCTGAGCATCTCTGTAAATTTTGATTGCACTATATCCTCGGGTGTAGACCTCACCGTCCTGACCGATGTAATCCGCGGGACCCAGCGCCCGTTCAAGAGCGGATGGTTGAAGCGCAATCCACTGCTCGTTCACTTTCATCTCCTTAACTTTCGCACCCAGATGCACATAATATACCTGGTCATCGTACAGCCCTACAGTAACATCCTTATAGTGATACTCCGTATAACCGGTAAGCTTGTCGTGAGTAACCTTATCAGGCTTCCCTTTCTTGCCGATTACATCCTTGGTCTGATCACTTAGTGAGATGTCACTCAGCGTATCAAATTCATCCACACGTTCGGACTTTATTCCGGAATGAGAGTACGAAGCCTGCATCACTTGGGAAGAATCCGGACGCGCCGCTGAATTTATTACCTGATCCTGAGCTGTGGCCGATGGCCCGTTAAGGGGAGAAAGTAGTCCGATTAGCAGCAGAATTGCACTCAACATGATGTCCACCCTTTCTTTAAGCTGCTGGTCTATCGATTAGCGGCGAAATTTCTGCCAGGCGCCTGCAGCAAGATCAACCCATTTGACCCAATTGCCAGAGCCCTTCTTGGAGTATGTAGCCTCATAGCTTTGCACCGTCTTCTCCGCAGGTGTCTGCAGCGTAGCCCGTGCGGCTTGTTGCGTAGAGACGCCTGTCTCCCGCGGTGACTTGAATCTCTCAAGCAAAGCCGTAGATACCTGCTTGGCGCTCAGCGTCACCTCATTCAATATTTCGCCTACATTTTTCACCGTTTCAATAACCGGATCAATCTGCTTCATCTTGTGCTGTACATCCTCGGTAATCCCGTTCGCATGCCTAAGCACCGCTTTCACTTCATACGTTAACTCATCAATCGTCTTCTGGACTTCCTGAAGGGTTTGGGATGTTTTATCAAGGGAATTTTCTGCTGCCTTTAACGTTTTGATCAGGAAGATGACCAAGGCTACAAACGCTAAAGCAATAACCGCTACACTAAGCTGCCAAATAAGTGACATCGACATTACCTCTCTTTCTTTCCTCGTAAGCTGTGTTACCCATAGTTACCCCGAGCAGTTTTGGGCGAAACAAAGGAAAATGCTGCCTGGATTATTGCTAAAAGCGCATTGTTTCAATCCAAAACGGCTCGGTTAAAGAGTCAGTACGAGGCGGGGACCAACCCGCACCGGAGCGTATTTGAAATGCCGGTCGCAGAGGCTGGAATTTCAAATGCGGCTGTACTAATCTTCTATGAAAGAAGGATGATCTTCATGTTAAAATGGTCAGTTATTTTTCTGGTCGTTGCCCTTATTGCGGGAATATTGGGATTCTTCAATCTAGTGGTAGCGGCAACAGCTTCCATAGCCAAAATATTGTTCTTCATCTTCCTGGTTCTGTTCATTATCTCTCTCTTCACCGGACGTAATGGACGCCGATCGCTTTAACTGGAGCAAATCGGACATAGCAATAAATTCAACTTATACAGCATAAAATAATGCAAAAAGGCGTTAATAACCAAGTGTCTGCCGGACCTTAGTTATTAACGCCTTTTTGCTCTGTGAACATTCTTGTTCCTGAAGTTACAATAACCGCATAATCTCCAGCCAGTTCAAGGATAGTCTCGCCTCAATGGAATCCTCGTGGAAGATCATATCCTTGACCTTAATCATCTCAGGCAGCTCATTGCCCGGCGGTACACTCACCTGCTTAAGCCCAAGCTGCTCCGGGGTTAAAGTGATCCCCCTAATCTGCACATGGACCGGAGTCAGTACAATGAGCCCTCCCGAAAAGTCCATATCATAAGCCACCTTCGCCCCAAAAGGAATAATCCCCCATCTCCCGTTGATGTCCGCATCAATCCGGTTCCCATGCTGCTTGAATTCCGCACCCGTAACCTGAGCAGGAAGCTCGCCTTTGGCCAAATATTTATCCAGCTTTTGCTTAGCCATCCTGTTGAATTCCTCTGCATTAATCTGAATCACAGGCTTACGGGTATCAATCATCTGGGTAATCTTCGCCTTCCAATCGAGTTCCGTATAGATAAGATCAAGATCCTTGGTCGGACGGATGTATAGAATAATAGCTGCAACTGCCACAATAATCAGGATGAACGGGATAAGAAACCACCATTTTTTCCTCATACTCTCCACACTTTCTCTACTTAATCTTTAACATTCCGCTAACGAAAATCCTCTGACTTTAAAATATTTGTCTGAATTTTGATTCTTAGGTCGCTTGGCTGGTTATTTAAAATATACAAAGCAACACCAAACATATCCTAGGGAGGAAATACCATGAAAAAGCTCGCAGCAATCACAGCATCACTGGCTCTATCCGCCGCTTTCGCAACTGCCGCATCTGCAGACACAGCTCCAGTGACCACTACCACTTCTACCGAAACTACTACAACTACGTCCACACCTGTGGTTACTTCCAGTACTACAAGCTCTCCTATCATCGTCTCAGATCTCATTGTGGCTAACCCACCAAAGAAATGGGAGATCCTGAAAGTAACTACATTCTATAAAGACCCTAACGGCAAAGCATGGGGCAAGCTTGATCCGCAGCTGCTTGAGCCAACTGGCCAAATCATCGGAGATTGGGTAGAAATCTACACTTGGTTAGGTAAAGGCTGGGTATTCGCGCCTGGATATACTAAATAATATAGCATAAAGCCTATATTAACCAAAACCAGCCTCCCGGCGTTTACATAACTGAAACCACCGGCCGGCTCCCAATAAATAACGCCCTGCTCAGACATAAGAGATGTATCTCTTGTCCGGGCAGGGCGTTTTGTGTATTTCGATGAATAGCATTCTATCTAAGTTGTAACGCTGTAACTATTTAATGCAACTATCTATTGGAGCACACTTCCCCCATACAAAAACCGCTTCGCCCATGAACCGGTTAACGTATCTATACGTACGCCTCCCGAGCTGACCGAGTAGGTATGGATCATCTGACCGTTGCCCAGATATACCCCTACATGGTTAATCCGTTCCGTAGTCCTGTCAATCCCTTGATATGCGTCACTGGACGAGCCCTTATAACCCATAAAGAAGATCAAATCCCCCGGACGAAGCTCATTCATGTTGAATACGGCTGTACTGTTGGTCTTGATCCACTGGCCTTGGGCCCTTGAATCCGCCGGCAGTATAATGTTCAGCGCCTCACGGTAGATCTGCCGGGAGAAATCCGAGCAGTCAAAAGTGTCCACTGTAGATCGGTCCGAACCATATTCATAGGGCGTACCCAGATACTTTCTGGCCGTCTGGAACAGAGCTGACAGCTTCTTCTCAAGCTCTGGCTGAGCAGCTGCCTGATCTTGATTGCCTGTCTCCGCATCCCCTCCCGCATTCAGCTTTATGTATTTCTCCGATTTGCTGACGTACCCAGCCTGTCCGCCCGAGGTAACCACCTTGTAGAAATAGGGATGATCCTTTGCGGTAATGCTAACCGTCTCTCCTGCTTTAAGCAGCTTAACAATACGTGCAGAGGTAGATGGACTAACTCTGAGATTCACGCCATATTGAACGGTTCCCGTAAGTCCGGCCTTCTGGACAGTAACAGCAGCCTGCACATGAGATGCGGTGAGTAAGCCTGCATGACCGAGTAGAATCGTAGTGATAAGTCCAACCGCCAAGCTCTTTTTCATGTTGAATCCTCCCTGGGACTGTTCTGAGTTGTGTGTCTGAAATGGGGCTTGTCTGATTTATCGGCATTTCAGCAGGAACTCAACATATGTCTTTCTGCACATTTAGCGATTGATGCTAACTCCCTAACTTCCATTCCTGGACAGGTCTTTATGCCTACTCACAAAAAAATAAGCTATTCCCTGGTCTATTGACCCTGAAATAGCTTACGCCGCCTCGTATGCACACCCGATTCCCTCTCTAGCTAACTTCTGCCCAGGTGCTCCGCCTGCTTGGCCTCTCCCTGTCTTGGCTCCACATGAACATGAACACTCATGATATTATGACGTTCTCCCATTCGGGCTTCGATCAAGTCGCTGATCTCATGACTTTCCGTTACACTAAGTGCCGGGTCCACTTCAATAACAACATCGACCAGCACGTGATTCCCGTGTACCCGGGCCTTCACATCCTTAAGACTCTCTACGCCCGGTATCCGGGCAATCGAGCTCCGCAGATCCTGCAGCTCGTTCTCATCAAAGCCGTCGGTAAGGCGGTATGTGGCATCCTTGAAGATCTCCCAAGCGGTCTTGCAGATGAGCAGCCCTACAGCAATAGCCGCTACGCTATCAAGCCAGGGCAGCCCGAATTGAGCTCCGAATATGCCAATGGCTGCACCAATACTTACAAAGGCATCAGACAAGCTGTCTTTGGCTGTAGCCATCAGCGCCTGATTATTAATTCTTTTGGCCAATCGCCGGTTATACATATAGACACAGAACATGCCGGCCGCGCTCACAAGCGCAATGACTGCCGACAAGGGATCGGGAGCTGCTTTTCCTCCTTCAAAAAGTCCTCTGCCCGCCTCAATCAGCACCTGAATCCCTACCGTTGCCATAATGAATGAAGCCAGCAGTACGGCCACGGTCTCTGCCCTGAAATGTCCATAGGCATGATCTGAATCCGGCGGCTTTCTGGAAATGCGCAGACCGATCAGAATGGCAGTCGAAGCAATGATATCAGTCACGTTGTTGAAGCCATCCGCAAGCAGAGCGCTCGAATGAAATAAATACCCGCTTATCAGCTTCAACGCGGACAGCACCAGGTATGCGGCAATACTGATCATGGCGCCGCGTTCCCCTAGCCTGATCTCTTTATATGTGTCCACTCCTCAGACCACCTCCGCTCTTTCCTGGTTACACAGCTAATCCCCTAGAGGGCCAAAAATACAATATAACCATTATTCCCGTTGTCCGATGTTTTAAAAACGTATAGAATAAGATCAGCGCTCCCATCACACAAAGGAGATGATAACGATGACCGAAGAGACTAAAGAGCCTAAAAAAATCGACCTCGCAGAAGCCATGAGGCTGAAATTACAGCAAAAGAAGCAGAATCAGGCTTCCAATAAACAAGGCCAAAACGGCCTCCAATCCACCAAGACGCTGAAGAGTCAGAACACCAAAAAACCGAACAACCAGCGCCGCCGCACGGGCGGATCCTAGGAGCTCCTATAGAAAATGCTGTCCCTTAAACCCAAGGGACAGCATTTTTTATACTTATGAATTCAGAACTCCGGCTGGATACATCTCCTTGCGCAGCTTCTGAATCTCCTCGTTCTCCAGGTACTCATCATAGGACATTTGACGATCGATTACGCCATTCGGAGTAATCTCGATAATCCGGTTGGCAATCGTCTGAATGAACTGATGGTCATGGGAGTCGAACAGAATCGTGCCGTCGAAATCGATCAGGCCGTTATTGAGGGCCGTAATGGATTCGAGGTCCAAGTGGTTCGTAGGCTCGTCGAAGATCAGCACGTTCGCGCCGTTAAGCATCATCTTCGCCAGCATACAGCGAACCTTCTCTCCCCCGGAGAGCACACTTGCTTTCTTCAGGGCTTCCTCGCCAGCGAACAGCATACGTCCAAGGAATCCGCGAAGGAAGGTCTCATCCTGGTCATTCGAATATTGACGCAGCCACTCCACAAGATTCAGATCAACCTCGTCGAAGTAAGCCGAGTTATCCTTAGGGAAATAAGCCTGGGAAGTCGTCACACCCCAGCTGTACTCACCGGAGTCCGCCTCGGTCTCGCCCATAATGACCTGATACAATGTTGTCTTTGCAAGTCCATCCGGTCCCACAAATGCAATCTTGTCGCCTTTGTTCACGACAAAGCTGACATTGTTCAGCACCGTCTCGCCATCAATAGTCTTGGTCAGGCTGTCAACCGTCAGAAGCTGCTTACCCGCTTCACGCTCCGCCTTGAAGTGAAGGAACGGGTATTTCCGGTTGGAAGGACGAATATCATCCAGGGTGATCTTATCGAGCTGCTTCTTACGGGAAGTCGCCTGCTTCGACTTGGAGGCGTTGGCCGAGAAGCGCTGAATGAACGCCTGCAGCTCCTTGATCTTCTCTTCCTTCTTCTTGTTGGCATCCCGGGTCAGCTTAAGAGCAAGCTGGCTGGACTCATACCAGAAATCGTAGTTGCCCACATACAGCTGGATTTTGCCGAAATCGATATCCGCAATGTGTGTACATACCTTGTTCAGGAAGTGACGGTCATGGGATACCACGATAACAGTGCCTTCATAATCAAGCAGGAAGTTCTCAAGCCAGCGGATCGAGTCAATGTCCAAATGGTTGGTAGGCTCATCGAGCAGCAGGTTATTCGGAGTACCGAACAGGGCCTGAGCAAGCAGGACGCGCACTTTCTCGTTACCGCTGAGCTCGCTCATCTTCTTGTCATGCAGATCTTTCTCGATCCCGAGGCCGATCAGGAGTGAAGCCGCGTCAGACTCCGCATTCCAGCCGTCCATCTCCGCGAACTCGCCTTCCAGCTCACCTGCGCGCAGACCGTCTTCTTCGGAGAAATCCGCCTTGGTATACAGCGCATCCTTCTCCTTCATAATGCTGTATAGACGGGCATGACCCATAATCACCGTTTCGAGAACCGGATATTCATCATATTCGTAATGGTTCTGCTTCAGAACCGCCATACGCTCGCCCGGAGTCATATGAACTTCACCTGTGTTCGGCTCGATCTCTCCAGACAGAATCTTCAGGAACGTGGATTTGCCGGCACCATTCGCGCCGATCAGACCATAACAGTTCCCTGGCGTGAACTTTATATTTACATCTTCGAAAAGTGCTCGTTTTCCATAACGGAGCGTTACACCAGTTGTACTGATCATTAATCATTACCATCCTTTACATCTATTATCACGAATCTAAGATGGAATGAACTAAAGAGGCAATTCATCACTCAGTCTTTAGTTCATTCCATCTAGCTCATCATTATAGCATAGAAATCCCCCGGGGAGGGAACTAACCTTAGCGGGAAGATGTCTCGGATGGCTTAAGCTTCGGATAGCGGAGGGTCTCCCCGTAGAGCAGCACACGAATCGCTTCTTCGGGAATGCCCCGTTTCTTGCGTTCCGCCTCCATGCGGTCCAGCGCTTCGCGCGCCGTATCGTCGGCCAGCTTGAAGGTACCGTAATGCATCGGGACCATCGTCTTGGCCTTCACATCCAGGAACGCCTGAATCGCCTCTTCGGGATTGACGTGCTGTGAGGTCATGAACCACTCGGGCTCATACGCCCCGATCGGCATTAGGGCAACATCGATGTTGTACCGGTCGCCAATATCCTTGAAGCCTTTGAAGTAACCACTGTCCCCGGCAAAATAAATCACAGGATCCCCCTGCTCCTTCTGCTCGGGAGGATCAATCTCCATAACAAACCCTCCCCAATGGGAGGTGTTCGTATCAAAGGGCGTCCTGCGTGTCCAGTGCTGGGTCGGCACGAAGGAGAATTTGACATTCTTCACCGTCAGGTCCTCCCACCACTGCATCTCCTCACATCGGCTGAAGCCTTTGCGAGCCATCTTCCGCTTCAGTCCCACAGGGACCAGGATCGTTGTGTTCTCTCCGTACAGCCGGCGGATGGATGAGATATGCATGTGATCGTAGTGGGAATGGGAGATCAGAATGATATCCACCTTGGGAATGTCTTCAATCGGGATTCCCGGAGATCCGAGCCGCCGCTGAAAAGCCATTCTCGGGGCCCATACCGGGTCGGTCACGATGTTGAGTCCATGATATTGAATCAGGAAAGTCGAGTGCCCGATCCAGGTGATCGTGGTGTCCTCCCTGTTATTCTTCAAATATTCAATCTCGGGTTCCGAGTTAGGGATAACATAAGAATAATCCTTCTTCTTCCTGCGGCGCTCTTCGCGCCATTGGCTGAACTGCTTGAGTGTCTTGTCTGTGCTTACATTATCAATATTGTTAAAGCGGTGTCTGGGCATGAAGAGGGCTCCTCCCTTCCTATTGTACCTGTATAGTCTAATAAAAGGTCTCCCTGTTCCCTCGCCTTTTCTTCATCTTAACCTACTATTACCCCGATTTCCAAATTCACTCTCATCCCTATTTATTCCACAGTATTCGCGGTTTTAAGCGGTCATGACGTCCATACTTAGGAATACGTCATCAATTGTTGTAAAATAGAGGCAAGAACCAAAAAGGAGATGTCATTCATCTATGAAAATCAAATTTATCGAACCGACCCCGAGTCCCAATACGATGAAGCTTCACCTTGACGAGACTCTGGCCCCCGGCCTGCGCAAAACATATACGTCTGATAACGAACGCTCCGCTCCAGCCTGGATTCAGCAGCTGCTGCGTATCCCTGGTGTGAAGAGTATTTTTCATACCGCGGACTTCATCGCGCTCGACCGCAGAGGCAATGCCGAATGGTCCTCCATTCTGGCCAGCGTCCAGGAGCAGTTCGGCCAGGAAGGCGTGGAATCCGCCTGGAAGCCGGACGATGAGGCTCCGAACACGGGCTACGGCGAAGCCCAGGTGTTCGTGCAGTTCTTCCGCAGCATTCCGATGCAGGTCCGTGTGAAGTCCGGCTCCCGTGAGGAGCGGATCTCCCTGTCAGACCGCTTCGTGAATGCGGTGACCGAGGTCGCCAGCGCGACCCTGATCAAAGAGCGCAAGCTCGTGGATTACGGCGTCCGTTATGGCGAGCTTGAAGACATTGCGCGGGAGATCGAACAGGAGATTGAAGCGGCCTTCCCTCCCGAGCGGCTCGCGGAAGTGATCCGCCAGGCCATCGCCCATGGCCGCAGCGAGAACGAATTCGTGGAGGAGCGCCGCGAACTCAGCTTGAATGAGGTGCAGGAGCGGATGCAGAGCGAGGATTGGCGCGTGCGCTATGCCGCGCTGGATGCGCTGCAGCCAAGCGAAGAGGCGCTGCCGCTGCTGGCGGAAGCGCTGCGGGATGCGCAGATGCAGCTGCGGCGGCTCGCCGTGGTCTACCTCGGCGATATCCGGACGCCAGGCGCCATGGCGCTGCTCTACGAAGCGCTGCGCGACAGCTCTGCCGCCGTGCGCCGGACGGCAGGCGACACGCTCTCGGACATCGGCGATCCGGCAGCGACCGGGCCGATGATCCAGGCTTTGTCCGACCGCAGCAAGCTGGTGCGCTGGCGAGCTGCGCGCTTCCTGTATGAAGTCGGGACGGACGACGCCAGAGAAGCGCTTGAAGCAGCAGCGGATGACCCCGAATTCGAGGTCAGTCTGCAGGCGCGGATGGCGCTTGAGCGCATCGAATCCGGGGAGCAGGCAGCAGGAACCGTCTGGCAGCAGATGGCCCGCCGGGGTGAGAGCGGAGTGTCATAAATACGTTGATTTTTTGCATAAATTGTCTGTTGCTGTTCAGTTTTTGTTGATTTATACTGGATGAAGTTTCAGATTCAAATGGTGGTTGTTAGCTGGAAGAGACAATTAAATATTACCTCATCATTTCCTGGATATCAGATGAGGTAGAGGTCGCGGCAAGTGAAGAGTAGACCGGGGAAGGCGTATAAGGACGCTGTCGATCCCGGGATGAAAGGCACTGCCGCCGAAGCGGAACTGTTCCTTATATTACACTTCTGCTGGGGCTGTTGCCGAAAGGGACAGAACTGTCACGTTCGTCCATACCAACGGATGAATGTGTTGAGCTATCTTGTTTGAAGGTATGATGCGGGTATTAGGTACGAAGCCGCGGTAATTTCTTCCGCGGCTTCTTTGGCGCTTCCTCAAGACACATCTTTCCACTCTATATTAAGGAGAATTCATATGAGCAACCGCAAAGCTGCTACTGTATCGCTCAAGACCGGACTCAAAGCCCGCCACATGACGATGATTGCCCTCGGGGGCTCCATCGGGACAGGCCTGTTCCTTGCGAGCGGAGGGGCCATAGCTTCCGCTGGCCCGGGGGGCGCCCTTCTCGCTTATGCCGCCGTCGGCATCATGGTCTACTTTCTGATGACCAGCCTCGGAGAGCTGGCGACCTATATGCCGGATTCCGGCTCGTTCGGCACCTATGCCACCCGGTTCGTAGATCCTTCGCTCGGCTTCGCCCTAGGCTGGAACTTCTGGTATAACTGGGCAATTACCATCGCGGCCGAGCTGTCCGCAGCCACGCTGATTATCAAGTACTGGTTCCCGGACAGCAACTCGTTCTGGTGGAGCCTGCTGTTCCTGGCGGTAATATTCGCCCTGAACATCCTTTCTGTCAAAGGTTACGGCGAGTCTGAATACTGGTTCGCCATCATCAAGATTGCTGTCGTTATTATTTTCCTCGCGGTCGGTGTGCTGATGATTATTGGCATTATCGGCGGAGAGACCGTTGGGTTCAAGAACTTCACCATTGGAGATGCTCCATTCCACGGCGGCTTCTTCGCCTTCCTCGGCGTGTTCATGGCTGCGGGCTTCTCCTTCCAGGGCACGGAGCTGATCGGAGTTGCCGCCGGAGAAAGCGAGAATCCGCGGCAGAACGTACCCAAGGCCATTCGCCAGGTGTTCTGGCGTATTCTGATCTTCTACATTCTGGCGATCACGGTCATCAGCTTGATCATTCCCTATACCAACCCGGACCTGCTTAAGAGCGGTGTAGATAACATTGGTGTCAGCCCGTTCACGCTGGTGTTCGAGAAGGCCGGGCTTGCTTTTGCCGCCTCGGTCATGAACGCGGTTATTCTCTCCTCCGTGCTGTCAGCCGGCAACTCGGGAATGTATGCTTCCTCCCGGGTCTTATATGGCCTTGCCAAGGAAGGCAAGGCACCGAAGTTCCTGGCCAAGCTGAATCACCGCGGAATTCCGGTTAATGCGCTGCTGCTGACAACCTTGGTCGGCATGGCGGCTTTCCTGGCCTCGATGTTCGGAGACGGAGTTGTCTACGCCTGGCTGCTGAATGCCTCGGGGATGTGCGGCTTCATCACGTGGCTCGGCATCGCGGTCTGCCATTACCGCTTCAGACGGGCTTATGTAGCCCAGGGACTGGATCTGAACAAGCTGCCTTACAAAGCACGCTGGTTCCCGTTTGGCCCGCTGTTTGCTTTTGTACTCTGCTTCATCGTTATTCTCGGCCAGAGCTATAGCGCCATTTCGGAGAACGGGATCGACTGGTATGGCATTCTTGTCTCTTATATCAGCATACCGCTGTTCCTGGTCGTATGGCTCGGATACAAGTGGATCAAACGCACCAAAGTCATTCCACTTGAGCAATGTGACGTGACCACAGGCGCGCACCTAGACTAACGAGCTCTTCATATCCGCATACAAAAAGGGAATGTCCACAGACCGCAAGGTCAGTAGACATTCCCTTTCATTTGTTACTCTAATCCTCCCAATTCACTCTAACTTTAAGATCAGAAGTACCCTCAAGAGGTTCATTGTAATAAGTAATATGACGGATATCGAGATCGTACAGCTGGGTGAGATCCCTCGTTAGCTGCTCCTCAGTGCCTGAATAACGAAGCGTTGCCGTATTCTTGCCCTGCTTGATGGCCTCAAGTACTTTGGCTTTCAGTCCTTCAGCCGTGTTCACGGCAGCTCCGGTCTGATACAAACTGTATCCCAGATCCTCCTGAAGGGATTCATAGGCCGCTTTGCTTGCCCCGCTAGCCGACTTCCAGAGCGATTGCAGAGTATCTTTATAATCGGTTCCAGCCCCGGGGTACGAACGCGTCCAGCTGTGATCCCGCTTCATTTGCTTATCAGTTCGAAGATAGTAATTATAATGCACCTGTCCGGCCTTATCCGGTGTCGGATCATCCCAGGTCGTATCCATGTGGTACCACTGTCCCTGCAGCTTCAGTAGATTCCAGGCATGCAGCTGCCCTCCGGCTGTCCCTTCCACGATCAGATTGGGTACTTTCGCTTCAAGTAATAATTTATAAGCAAGTAGAGAGTAGCCCTGACATACCGCCTCTCCCGTCTTCAGGCCTTCATAAGCCGTATATTTACGTAAAGTTGTATCATATTTCAGATGAAGCACAATCCAGTCGTGCAGCGCTTTTACCTTTTGATGATCATTCATTCCGGGCTTGATCACACTTTTCACAATTTGCTTCACACGGCTGTCCACTTCTTTGGTCTGCGCAGCCGATTCCCTGTATACGAACCGCACGGTCACTACGGCGGAAGCCGATGTTCCCCGCCAGCTGAACGAGTAGCTGTCTGTAATATACTTGGTATATACATCCGACTCAAGAGCTCCGGTTATTGCCTTGCTTAGCAGGGAGCGAAGCTTCGAGGTCTGTCCCTTATAGGTGAACGTAGTAGTGCTGAGCCGGGCCTTCGCTGCGCTCGTCAGCTTGCTCTGAATTTGGCCGGCGGTTGTCAACGCACTTTGCTCAGATCCGGCGTATACAACGGCTCCCCAGTTGGCTGCTGAGGGGATATATCCAAAAAGCAGCGAGCCTGTCAACACGATCATTGCACCTTCCAACCAGCGTTTCCTCATTGCCGCTTCCGCCCTTCTCCAGACTGCTGTCTCCCGGAGGCTCCATGTCCTCGTCATCTATCCGGGATTGCTACCTGGCAATATTGTATCATAGCCCGGCAGGTCAAAGGCCTTCTAGTTTTGTCGACTGCTCGGGACAAGCCCCGCAGCTTTGTTCATACAATAGACGTATTTCGGCCCGATTTTCCCCTGAAAAAACAACCCAAAAAACCGGATTTTCGTTATAATAAAATTAAAAGTGTGATCATTCTCATTGCACAAGTCTGTAACTTATAGAAGCGGAGTGAAGAGAGTCATGACGATCCCGAATATTTCTGACATTTCCGTGCAGATGTTCGTTACTGTATTTTTCTTTCTGCTGATTATAGCGCCGCTCTTCAGTCTGGGCGCTCTTCGTCTGTTCCAATCCAGGAAGAAAGCCGGATTCACTCTGATTGGAGCCGGTGTAGCAGGTTATTTGGTCTTTATGCTTGTTGTTAATCTCATAACCTGAATGCGATTGCAGACGGGATGTCTGAATAACACAATACAAGCTATTATCACAGCAAAAAGGCACTTCCGGCAGACTACAGCATGGTCTGCATAGGAAGTGCCTTATTATATAATATTAGATAGCGGCTAAAGCCTTATCGAATTGCAGCTTGTTCATCCCTACAATCTTGAATTCGCCGATCAAAGTAACCGGAACTGCCCGCATACCCATATCAAATACCTGCTGTGCAAATTCTTCGTTCGTCTCCACATTGCGCTCCTCAAAGGACACGCCTTTCTCGGTCAGGAAGCTCTTCACCTGTTTGCAGTGAGGGCAGTTCGTACTTGTGTATACAATCGCTTGTTCCATGATTTATTCACTCCTGTTCAATTGTTGTTGCATAAATGCCCTAATACTTAGGAACATCTATTGCAGGATAATCATCTATTACATCCGAACGTCTATTCCATCGCGAACGTCTATCGCATGATGAGCGTCTTCTATTGCATCACGAACGTCTATTCCATGATGAGCACCTGTTACTGAACCGCAGCCTCATGCTCCAGACTTTCAATATACTTCTCCGCATCAATGGCAGCCATACATCCACTGCCCGCCGCTGTAATCGCTTGACGGTAACGAGTGTCCTGAACATCACCACAGGCAAATACACCTTTGACATTGGTCTCGGAAGTTCCCGGTTTCACCACGATATATCCGTTCTCATCCGTAGTGATCTGGCCTCCAAGGAAGCCGGTATTCGGGTGATGCCCGATGGCCACGAATACACCGCTGGCTTCAATAATCTCTTCTTCGCCGGTCACGTTGTTAAGTACCTTCAGACCCGTTACCCCGCGTTCTCCTGCGATAACTTCAACCGGAGTCCGGTTAAGTGCCCATTCTACCTTCTCATTCGCGCGAACGCGGTCCTGCATAATCTTCGAAGCGCGCAGCTCCTCGCGGCGGTGAACCAAAGTTACCTTGGATGCGAACCGGGTCAGGAAGCCCGCTTCCTCAAGCGCCGAATCCCCGCCTCCGACAACGATAATTTCTTTGCCCCGGAAGAAGAACCCGTCACAGGTCGCACATGTGCTGACACCGCGCCCCACATTGTCCTGTTCACCTGGGATTCCAAGATATTTGGCGGTAGCGCCTGTTGACAGAATCAGAGTCTCCGTCACCAGTTCCCCAAGACCCTCTACCTGAAGCTTGAATGGACGGCTGCTTGTATCCACACTGTTCACCCAGCCTGTACGGAACTCGGCGCCGAAGCGTTCAGCCTGCTTACGCATGTTGTCCATGAGCTCAGGCCCCATGATCCCTTCAGGGAATCCAGGGAAATTCTCAACTTCTGTAGTGGTCGTCAGCTGTCCACCAGGCTGAGGTCCTTCTATGATGAGCGGGCTGAGGTTGGCGCGCGCCAGATAGATCGCGGCGGTCAGACCCGCAGGTCCAGTTCCAACAATAATAGATTTATACATACCAATCGTCTCCTTCAAATGGCTTGGATCATTATATTTTTCTGAAAATTACAAGCTGTTTACTTTGTATCATCATTATCTTAAATCCCCCATGAATCGTCAATATTGCTAACGGACACGTTCAGTGAAGGTTAAATGAAGGTATGATGAAGATGCTATCTAAGCAGTCTTAATCCATTCAGAATGACAAGAATCGTACTTCCTTCATGCCCGATTACCCCAAGCGGCAGAGGAATTCCCTGTACGAAATTGCCGGCAATCAGGAGCAGGATCACACTGATCGCAAAAGCGATATTCATCTTCACAATCCGTCTTGCCCGGCGGGACAAGGTGATGGCCCCGGCAATCCGCTCCAGATCGTCATTCATCAGGACCACATCCGCGACTTCGAGCGCGGTGCCGCTTCCGCTTGCCCCCATCGCTATGCCTACCGAAGCGGTGGCCAGGGCCGGAGCGTCATTAACCCCATCGCCGACCATGACAACATGGCCATACTTCTCACGCAGCATTTTAATATGCTCCACTTTCCCGGCAGGCAGCAGATCCCCGTATACCTGATCCACTCCGGCTTCGCGTCCAATGGCAGTCGCCGTTATGTTATGATCCCCCGTAAGCATGGCAGTCTGTATGCCAAGCTTGCGCAGCCGTGCTACAGCTTCCCTTGCCTGAGGACGAATATTGTCCCTGAGCGCAAGAAGACCGACCGGACAATCCCGGTGCACAACCACAGATATCGTCTTGCCTTCCGACTCCAGCTTGAGGATCTCCTCCCTACACCATTCGGGCAGTCCGGCTCCCATAGCAGAGGGCTTGCCGATCTTCCATACTTCCCCGCCGACCCGGGCTTCAATCCCCCACCCTGCAACACTCTTCATTTCTTCTGCAGGCAGCAATTCAAGCCCTCTCTTCTCTGCTTCCTTCACGATTGCCCGCGCCAGCGGATGATCGGACAGATTCTCCGCTGAAGCGCAGTAACGCAGGACTTCATCCGGTTCATACCCGTCAGCCACGATCAGATCCGTTACTTCAGGAGCTCCCATTGTAAGCGTTCCAGTCTTGTCGAAAGCCACGACAGAGGTGTATCCCAGATTCTCAAGATGGGCGCCTCCCTTGAACAGAAGACCCTTGCGCGCTCCATTCGATATCGCGGACAGCATAGCCGGCATAATGGAAGAGACAAGCGCGCAGGGTGAAGCAACCACAAGGAAGACCATCGATTTGTAAAAGCTCATTTCCCACGTCCACCCCAGCACCAGTGGTGCCAGAACCACCAGACACAAGGTAACTCCCACGACAATTCGTGCGTATATGCCCTCGAACCGCTGAATGAACCGCTGCGTGCGGGGAACCTCGCTCTGGGCTTCCTCTACAAGTGTAATAATCTTGGAGAACAACGATCCTTCTGATGGGCAGTTGACTTTAATATATAGTGCACCCTCTCCGTTCAAAGTTCCCGCATAGACTCCCGCGCCAGCTGTCTTATCCACCGGTATCGACTCACCGGTAATGGATGCCTGGTTCACAGATGAGCTTCCACTCTCAATGACTCCATCAGCCGGGATGACTTCTCCCGGCTTAACCAGCAGCAGATCGCCGACCTCAAGCTCCGTGACGGGTACCACTTTCATTCCCCCTTTGTCAATACGGAGAGCCGTCTCCGGCTTCAGGGAGATCAGAGCGGAGATATCCTTACGGCTTCGCTCTGTGGCGAATGACTCCAGAGCACCGCTTAACGCGAAGATAAAGATCAGCATTGCTCCTTCGTTCCAATACCCAATAGCCGCAGCGCCCATAGCGGCTGCGATCATGAGCAGATTAACATCCAGATCCCGTTCCTTCACCAACGTCTCAATCCCGTCTCTGGCCTTGCCCCAGCCGCCAACCGCATAAGCGGTCACATAGACAAGGACGGACAGCAGCGGGACCCAGTCATGCATGCCCCAGGCCATCAGCATCAGCGCTCCGCTTCCAAGCGCCTGAAGCATCTCCTTATGGCGGAGCAGACTTCCCAGAGTCTGCCGCCTGTTGCGGCGGGGCCCCGGTTTATTTGCCATTTTGTTCGCGGCGGGAATGGATTTGTGAATAGCTTGCATATGAATCACGTTCCTTTCTAATTGAGAATGAGACCCGTTATTAATCCCCTTAAAACAGCACATGCTGCTTCCGGGGAACCCCGAAAGCAGCATGCTTATTGAGAATGATAATCATTGTTGTAGTGGTACAATATTGTTTCCCATTTACAACTTTGAATTTATTCTAATCCTTTCCCCTTTATTTGTAAAGGGGCCATGAACCGCGGCGCCAGGAGTCTCTGCATTCAAAAAGTAGACATAACAAAAAGAATGCTCATGCGGATAATCACGCCAGCATTCTTCTTAAGAATTTAACACTTATAATCCCAAAGCGGGTACAGCGGCCGCAAATTCAAGCCTTTCCTCAGATACAAGTGCATTCAGCCATATTAATTGTGTAAGCCCATCTTAACTACAGTCCTAATTCTGCTCGGCTGCCATCCGGTTAGTCAGTGTGCCCAATTTCTCAATCTCGATGGTTACGATATCTCCAGCCTTAAGGTATATCTGCTTCTCCGGCGGGTAGCCCAGCACGACACCCTCCGGTGTGCCGGTGAGGATAATGTCGCCTGGAACCAGCGTCATATGCTGTGAGATATAGCTGACGATTTCCTCCACTCCAAAGATCATATCCGATGTGTTCGAATGCTGCCGGATCTCTCCGTTCACGCTGCACTTGATCTCCAGCTGGTTCGGGTCCCCAACTTCATCGGCTGTAACGAGATAGGGCCCAAGCGGGGAGAACTTGTCACAGGATTTGCCCAGCAGCCACTGCGGGGTTCGCATCTGAAGATCACGGGCGGACAGATCATTAGCTGCGCAGTAACCGAACACGTAATCCAGCGCCTGTTCCTGCGGAACATATTTGGCCTCCTTGCCGATAACAATGACCAGCTCTGCCTCGTAATCCACCTTGTCCGACACTCTAGGAAGGGGGATATCCTCGCCATGAGCGGCGATGGCATTGTTGAACTTATTGAACAGGATCGGGTATTCCGGAACTTGGGCACCGGTCTCTTGGGCATGCTTGCGGTAATTCAGCCCCACACAGATGATTTTGTCCGGATTTGTCACACTGGCCGCCCATTCCAGTTCCTCCTCCTGCAGCCATAACCCAGAATGTCCATTCTCCTCGGCAGTCAACTGCTTAGCGTATCTTTCCAAAGTTCGAACCGCATCTTGGCCGCCCTCAATTACTTGATGCACCGTAACCGGAACAGGGGTCTCAGATTCCGCTGGAAAGGTATCCAGCGCTCTCGCTACATCCAGCACTCCCCGCTCGGTCACCACCCCCAGTCTTACACCGTTCTCTGTTTTGAAGTTTAACAGCTTCATTTCCACTAGCCTCCTTAAGTGTTTTGCCAATCCACATTTCTACTGCCAATGTATGGACGATCTATCATTTACGTTAGACTGTAGCCCTTTCCCGGGCAAATAACAAGCGGGCAGGCCTGTATACCTCCTTCTCTGCGGAAGTTCGTTCTCAACTTGAGGTAACCAGCCTGAACACGCAGTCTTTAGTTCAATCCATATAAAAAGTAAAAAACGCCGCATCCCCCACAGGAGCTACGGCGTTTCAAGGTATTAATTAGATCATTTACGCCTGGCTGGCCTTGATGGCCTGCTCAAGATCATACAGAATATCATCAATCGACTCGGTGCCGATCGATAAGCGAATCAAGCCTGGCGTCACGCCAGCGCTCGCCTGCTCTTCTTCCGTAAGCTGCAGGTGAGTTGTGCTTGCCGGGTGAATAATCAGGGATTTGGAATCACCGACATTGGCCAGGTGGGAGAACAGCTTCACGCTATGAATCAGCTTGCGTCCAGATTCAATGCCGCCTTTGATGCCGAAGGTAAGAATAGCACCTTGACCTTTAGGCAGATATTTCTTGGCCAGTTCATATGAAGCATGACTCGGCAGACCCGCGTAGCTGACCCATTCCACATCCTCATGGGCTTCCAGGTACTGGGCGACCTTGAGCGCATTCTGGCTGTGACGCTCTACTCTCAGGTGCAGAGTCTCAAGCCCTTGCAGCAGCAGCCAAGAGTTGAACGGAGATAATGAAGCCCCGAGATCACGCTGAAGCTGTACACGGGCCTTGATAATATAAGCGAGAGGTCCCACCGCATCGGTATAGACAACTCCATTGTAGCTTGGGTCAGGCTCAGTCAGACCCGGGAATTTGCCGCTTGCCTTCCAGTCGAACTTGCCGCTGTCCACAATGACGCCGCCGATCGTTGTTCCGTGTCCGCCAATGAACTTCGTGGCAGAGTGCACGACAACGTCAGCTCCAAATTCAATCGGACGCAGCAAATAAGGGCTTGGGAATGTATTATCCACGATCAGCGGAAGGCCATTCTCATGCGCAATGGCTGCAACCGCCTCGATATCGAGTACATCTCCCTTAGGATTACCAAGAGTCTCGGCATACAAAGCCTTGGTCTTGTCAGTAATCGCAGCCCGGAAATCCTCCGGATTGGAGGCATCCACGAAAGTCACTTTAATGCCGAGCTTCGCAAGCGTAGTTGAGAATAAGTTATAAGTTCCGCCGTAGAGTGTCGATGAAGATACAATCTCATCTCCCGCCCCGGCAATGTTTAGAATGGAGAACGTGATTGCAGCCTGTCCAGAGGAGGTTGCAAGTGCCCCAACTCCACCCTCAAGCTCGGCAATCCGTTTCTCAAATACATCATTGGTCGGGTTCATGATCCGGGAATAAATATTGCCGAATTCCTTGAGACCGAACAGATTCGCCGCATGTTCGGTATCACGGAACCCGTAAGAGGTAGTCTGATAGATTGGTACTGCACGGGATTGTGTGGTTGGATCAATTTCTTGTCCACCGTGAATGGCCAAGGTTTCAAAGGCTAGCTTGCGTTCTTCTGACATGAATAAAATCCTCCTTCTCAAGTAACAAATACTGCAGAATGAAATGCATTTTCCATATTCTCTCACACAATCTGCTATTTGAAAAGACTATTCCGACAAAAATAGTGTGTTTTATATTTATAACGGATAATGACAAGCGACAGAATGTCCGCTCCCGATCTCGGCTAACCTCGGCACTTCTTCCCGGCATCTGGCTGTAGCAGCTGGACAGCGCGTGTGGAACCGGCAGCCGGTTGGCGGGGCAGCAGGAGAGGGAATTTCACCCTGGATCGCAGAGAACTTCCTGCTCCCTGCCGAGTCAGCCCGGGGAATCGATGAGATCAGCGCGGCCGTATAGGGGTGGGCAGGATGCTGGAACAATTCCTCGGCGGGAGCCACCTCCACCAGGTGACCGAGGTACATTACGCCAATTCGTGAAGAAATGTGTCTGACAATATTCAGGCCATGTCCGATAAATACATAGGTCAGCCCAAGGCGGCTCTGCAGCTCTTGCATCAGATTCACAATTTGGGCTTGCACGGATACATCCAGCGCCGACACCGCTTCATCCGCCAGCACAAAGCTGGGCTGGAGCGCAATCGCTCTGGCAATGCCGATCCGCTGCCGCTGGCCGCCAGAGAACTCATGCGGATATCGGCTGGCCCAGGCCGGATTGAGACCGACCCAGCCAAGCAGCTCCTCCACTCTGCTCCTCCGCTCTGCGGTGCTGAGCCTCTGATGCACCTCCAGCGGTTCAGCAATCGTATCCCCGATGGTCCAGCGGGGATTAACAGACCCATAGGGATCCTGGAAGATCATCTGCATGTCCGCCCTAAGGCTCTTCCGGCGTTCTGCCTTTATAGACGTGAGCTCCTCGCCCTGAAAGATGACCTTCCCGCCCGTAGCCTTCTCGAGTTGGATCAGGACACGACCCAATGTCGATTTGCCGCTGCCGGATTCACCAACCAACCCGAAGGTCTCTCCTTTCTGTATGGAGAACGTCACGTCGTCCACCGCATGAATTACAGCTTTGGTAAGACCTAATGCACTCTTCACAGGATAATGCTTGGTGAGCCCCTCCACTTGAAACAACAACTCTTGTTCAAGAGCCGGCGCCTCCTTCTCCCCATCTCCTTGAACGGGGAGAATTCCCGTATTTCGGGCCCCCGCAAAGATCCGGTCTGACGCAGGCAGCGCCATGTCCCTATGTAATTCGTCCGTATGCCAGCATGCCGCTTCATGGCCTTCGTCGCCGACTAGAGGAGGAGTCTCCTGTCTGCATTTGACCGTAGCAAGCGGACAACGTGGATGAAAGCGGCAGCCTGACGGGAATTCCGCGACATTCGGCGGGGCCCCTTCAATCGTATACAGGGGAGCCGTGCGGTCACTGTCCATCGTGGTGATGGAACGCAGCAGCCCGGCTGCATAAGGATGCCTTGGCTCTGCGAAGAAGCGGTCGGCAGGCGCCTGTTCCACAATTCTCCCCGCGTACATCACGATCATCCGGTCTGCCAGTTCGGCAGCTACGCCAAGATCGTGCGTAATCAGCAGAATAGACATCCCCAGCTCAGCCTTAAGCTCGCTAAGCAGGTGCAGAATCTGAGCCTGAATAGTGACATCTAGTGCCGTAGTCGGCTCATCGGCAATAAGCAGTTCCGGGCCGCAGGCAAGCGCCATGGCAATCATGGCCCGCTGCAGCATACCTCCTGACAGCTCGCTTGGATATTGATCCATCCGAAGCCTCGGTTCCGGCAGTCCAACGCGCTGGAGCAGGTGCACAGCATGAGCCCGCGCCTCTCTGGTTGTCCGCCTGTCATGACGGCGGATTGTCTCCACAAGCTGGGCACCTATGGTGAAGACAGGATCAAATGCCGCCATAGGCTCCTGGAAGATCATTGATATTCTTTTGCCCCGTATGGCCCGCAGCAGACCTGACGGGAGTGTGGTCAACTCTTCACCGCCGAGCTTAACGCTGCCTGCTTTGATACGGCCCTGCTCAAAATCAATCAGCCGCATAATCGCCTTGGATGTGATCGTCTTGCCGCTGCCGGATTCCCCCACAAGGCATACCGTCTCACCACGGCCAATATGGAACGATACATTGGATACCGGTTCAAGGGTTGTACCCGACTTCTCGAATTCGACCGACAATCCTTCAATTGTTAGTAAAGGTTCCGTCATAGGCTGCCTCCTGCAATTTGTACCGAATAACTAACCGTGGCCATAGATCGTGTAGAGCTATTGAGCTTAATCAAAGTCCTGTCAAGGTTCTTTCTTTTTGAGGTTACTAGTCTTATAGTGGCCTGCAGCTGCCTTTAGCTGCCGCTCTTTCTTGGATCCAGCACATCCCGGATCCGGTCACCGATCAAATTAACCGCTAGCACGAACGAGGCGATAGCAAGACCAGGGAAAGTGCATATCCACCAGGCAACCGTCAGATAACCTCTCCCCTGTGACAGAACGGTTCCCCAGTCGGGGATCTCCTTAATCACTCCGAGACCAAGAAAGCTGAGTCCTGAACTTGTTAATATTGAGGTGCCGATGCCAACGGTCGCCATTACGAGGAATGGGGACAAGGAGTTGGGAAGAACATGCTTCACAAAAATCCTCAGCTCTGAGCTTCCAATGGAACGGGATGCCAGCACATAGGGCTTATTCTTCACCGTCAGCACCTGGCTTCTCATGACTCT
The DNA here is from genome assembly GCF_023704175.1 of Paenibacillus sp. YPG26. Lineage (NCBI taxonomy): Bacteria > Bacillati > Bacillota > Bacilli > Caryophanales > Paenibacillaceae > Paenibacillus > Paenibacillus sp. YPG26. The sequence continues at coordinate 3,232,365 of NZ_CP084530.1, forward strand.
TGCGTAATTCGGGATGACTCCCGCCGATACGGCCAGCACAATGTTGAACAGACTCGGCCCCACAGCTGCCGCGATCGCAAGCGCCAGCAGAATGCCCGGGATGGACATTAGAATTTCAATGATTCGCATGACTATTGTATCGACCCATCCGCCTGCATATCCGGATAAAGCGCCTATGGCCCCTCCAATCCCGCCTCCCACAAGGACAGAAGCGACGCCGATCAGCAAGGAATCCCGGGCACCATACACGACCAGGCTGAAGACATCTCTGCCAAAATAATCGGTACCGAAGAGGTGAGCCGTCCCGGGAGGCTGAAGCAGACTGGCAGGATCCATGGTCTCTGGTGAATAAGGCGCTATCCACTGGGGTACGACCGCACACACCGCCATGAAGGCAACGAGTACACCGGCCGCATACAAGAATACTTTGGATATGCTGATTTGCCGGGGGGATGCTTTCTGCTTCCGGTTTATTTTCCAGATCGGCTTAAGCGCCGTAGCCTCTTTCATCTAGACTCCTCCCTTCAGCTGCGAACGTCTGACCCTTGGATCGATAAAGGAATAGGAGATATCCACGATCAGATTAACTGCCACATAAATAATTGCGGTAAAAAAGATAACCCCCTGGACCACGGGAATATCCTTGGACATAATGGCGTCAGCCAGGATCCTTCCAATTCCCTGCCGGGCGAATACTGTCTCCGTCACCACGGTTCCACTGAGCAATTCCCCGATTGTAAGGCCCATCATTGTCAGGGCTGGAATCAGCGAGTTACGCAGGGCATGGCGGTACATAACCGCCCTCTCTGAGAGCCCCTTGGCCCGGAGCGTTATGATATACGGCTCTCCCAATACCTCCAGCATCGTATTACGCACCATCCGGACGATGAAGCCGGCACCGACCAGACCCAAGGTCAGTCCCGGCAGAACAAGGGTCTTCCATCCGTCAGATCCCATTGCCGGGAACCATCCCAGCTGAACAGAGAACAATAACAGAAGAAGAATTCCCGTCCAGAATGCCGGCATCGAAATTCCGAACAAGCCGATGAAGCGGGCGACGAAATCAATTACACCATTACGGTGGATGGCTGAGAGCACACCAAGCACAATGCCGACAATTAGCGACACTGACGCGCTGACTAGAGTAAGCGCGAGTGTCGCTGGAACATGCTCGATTATTTTGGGAAGGACCGGGTCACTATTCACTCTGGATACTCCAAAATCCCCTTGCAGCAGATGGGTGAAGTACCGGTAGAACTGGACATGGAAGGGCTGATCAAGCCCCAAATGACTCTTAATGCGGGCTATCGCCTCCGGAGAGGAGGCATTGCCGTCAAGCATGATCAGCACCGGGTCGCCGGGCAGCAGGTACATGATAATGAAGACCAGCATCGACGAACCAAGAACCACGAGTAAGGAGGATAGCAGGCGGGTTGAGATCACTCCAGTCACTTGGTTTCCTCCCCTTTGTCTATTTGTGAATACTTACGTCATAGAATTGCGGATACCCCAGAAGATCGAATTTCAGACCTTCCACCTTATTCGAGTGAGCTACGGTGTAGGGGAATAAATAGATCGGAAGCACAATCGCATTCTTGATAAGATACTGCTGAATTTGTGCGTAGATCTCTTTTCGCAGCTGCGGGTCACTCTCTTGATAGCCTTGATCCAGCAGCTTATCGATCTCAGGATCGTTCACATTGGAATAATTCGTACCGCCCTTGGCATACACACGATCTGAACGGAACAGGTTACGCAGAATATCAGGGTCCGCCTTAACCTGGGAATTGCCGAATATTTCGTATTCCCCTTTGGTTACCAGCGTCGTGGTATCCTTGGTAATCGTCAGCTTGACGTCTACGCCTGCCTGCTTAAGCTGCTGCTGAACAATTGCGGCGATATCATTGCGCTTCTCCCGGTTGGGCGAAGGCTCGACGTACCGGAGCGTCAGCTTCTTGCCCTGCTTCTCGCGAATGCCATCCGCTCCCTTGATCCAGCCAAGCTCATCTAGCAGCTGATTGGCCTTCTGGGCATCGGCCTTCACGCTATTCTCAAGAGAAGCATCATAACCGAGAATGCCGGGGGTCAGGGATGACCACGCCCGTTGATAAGTGCCCAGGTACAGGGTCTTCACAATCGAATCCACATCCACGGCATATCGGATGGCCTCGCGCACTTTCGGATCGTTGAAGGGCTCATTTTTGGTATTAAAATAAAGGCTGAAGGCTGTACCGTTGGTGACCGACTGCTCCAGCTTAATATTCGGATCGTTCTTCAAAGCGAGAATATTCTGCGGGGGCACTGTCTCTGCGGCGAGCACCTGTCCGCTCTGCACACTGCCAATCCGGGTCGCCTCTTCAGGCACAATTTTGAAGGTCAATTTGTTCAGGCGGGATGCCCCTTTGTTATCCGCGGTCGGTGGTCCCCATGCATAGTCCGCATTCTTCTCGAGTACGACTTCATCATTCTCAGACCACTTCACGAATTTGAATGGACCTGTTCCTACAGGGTGCTTGCTGTATTGTTCGCCATATTGCTGGAGCGCCTTAGGTGAGGAGATCCCCAGAAATCCCGAGCTCAGCCCGCTAAGCAATGGCTCAAATGGCTCCTTAAGGTTAAGCTTGATCGTATAATCATCAATAACTTCCGAGGACGCGTAAGGGCCTAACAGGCTGTATGCCTGCCCGCCGGGATCCGCCTGAATATGGTCAAAATTAGCCTTCACCGCAGCAGCGTTAAATGGGGTGCCATCATGAAATTTAACGTTCTGACGGAGCTTGAACGTATAACTTTGTCCACCGTCCGACTTCGTCCAGCTCTCGGCCAGCCAAGGCTTGAAAGTACCATCCGGCAGTGCAGATACCAGGCTGTCAAAAATATTGCGAAATACCCGGTGTGAGACGGCATATCCGCTGGTGCCTGGATCCAGGGAATCCGGTGAGGTTGCCAGCGCATAGGTCAGCTCGCCGCCTTCCACGGTGCTGCTCCCTTCCGCAGCTGCTTTGGCCGTTCCAGTCTCACTTGCTCCCTTGCTCGAAGTGCATCCGGTAAGCACAAGCACGAACGTGGCGGATACCAAGGCAAATTTCATCCATTTTGAAGCTCTTCTCTTGTTCAATATGATCTCTCCCTCTTGACAATTTGAATGCATATGGCTGCTTGCTCTGTCCCTGATTGGTTAGGCCTGGGGCACTCCATCCTGAGTGGATATGGCTGCAAATGCCTCTTTGATCCGGTTAATCTGACCTACATGGTGATGAACATGTCTGATGAACCCGGATACAATCGCTTCGGCGGTTACCGGCTCCCCTTTGAAATTCAATGCCGTCTTATTCCAGTCACTCTCCGTCAAGCGTCCAAACAGCAAGCTGTTATACTGAAGCAAAGCCTGATAGACCTTCAGAATCTCTTCAATGCCGCTCTCGTTCGCCTTCTGGCCGTATACCCAGGCATCCTGATTGAAGGCAGGCAGCTGAGCCGTCGTATCGGCAAGCAGATCACGAATCCGGAAAGACACAACAAAGTTATGATCAGCCAAGTGGGTCAGGACCTCCGTAATGCTCCATGATTCGGGTGATGCCTTCCATCTCAGTTCTTCAGGGCCAAGATTCTCAGTGGCTTGTTCTAACACTTGGTAAGTATCCAGATAGTCTGGGATATGAACGGTACTCATCGTAGATTCCTCCTGAAATTAATTTTATTTAACCTATTGAATTAGTCGGATTATAAATTGAAGATTGCAGTATAAATTGAACTTAGAGCTGCCCTGGACAGTGTGTGAAACGATTCTGGAGAAGAGTCATTCCTGTATAACATAAGTCTGAACCTATTTAGATCAGACTTGGCTCCAGCGCTGATGGAGTCTCCCAGACCGTGCTCGGGATCTCCCGCTTCAGGACAGGAATAACCTCAGCCGCAAAACGCTCGACCTGCTCCAGCTGCTCAGCCTCGGTTAAGCCATCTACACTGATGCTGAGCGCTTGATGCCCGTAGGCCTCATGATATTTCAGAATCTTCTCGATGACGCGATCTGCGCTTCCAACCAGAGCAGGGCCGTTCTCAATATTATCCTCAAGGTCCTTGAAAGGGGACTGGTTATGCTTGGCGGAATCCGTGGATTGGAAGGAAGCATAGTAAGGACGGTATCGCCGAATCGCCTCTTCACTTGTATTCGCAAGGTACAAGCTGCCTCCGCCCGCGCCGACCACAGCCGTGTTGGGATCGTGCCCATAGTAGGCCAGGCGCTCACGGTAATGGTCGATCAAATTTTTATATTTAGCCATAGGATGAAAGGTATTCGAAGAAAAGATGGGCTCACCGTATTTCGCTGCGAGTTCCGTAGACCTCGTGCTTGATGCGCTGCCATGCCATATCGGAATCGTATTCTGATGCGGTCTTGGCTGTGTTGTAACTCGATCAAGCGGTGTGCGATAACGCCCTTCCCAGGTGACATTCTCTTCTCGCCATAGACGTCTCAGCAGTTCATACCGCTCGGCAAGAGAGTCCCACTGCTCCTCCTCGGTAATCCCGAAGAGCGGATAATGACGCGGGTCATTACCTTTGCCAATAATCATCTCGAGTCTTCCACCGGACAGGTGATCGAGTGTAGCGTAGTCTTCGGCCACCCGGACTGGGTCCAGCACACTCAGAACAGTCACGGTGCTGAGCAGGCGGATCCGTGAGGTTCTCGCTGCTATAGCAGTCAGTACTAACGGCGGAGAAGAGGATAGAAACGGGGCACCGTGGCGCTCTCCGACTCCGTATGCATCAAAGCCAAGCTTCTCAGCCAGAACCGCCTGGTTCAGCACGTTCCGGAATTTCTGCTGGGCCGTCAATGTCTCCCCTGTTACGGAATTGGGAATGTTCATCATCAGGCTGAACAGGGCAAATTTCATTTGGTCCAATCCCCTTTAGATATTAATGTTCATTTCTTATAGGAACTCCAAATTCCGCCTTAAGCGCCAGCTTTCTAAAATAATCAAAGTTTTGGTTGGTGTCCCTCCATACCTCCGGCTGTGCACCTTTAAATCCGATCATGCCAGTCTCATCATCTAGATACGGACGTTCCGGCTTCCTTTTTCGTATGGCTGCAGCTCCCTTTCTTCACCGATTATTTTTTCAATGCTGCATGGCGGATAAGCTCCTATTTCAGTCTATTGATGCAAGCTAGAATAGGCGCTGTGTCCATCAAATGTTGACTTTTTGCTTGGCATACCGGTTCTCAGGAATAGGAACCTCCAGATTTCCTCTCAGCGTGTCGGCCTCATAATCCAGTCTGTATAATCCGCGTTCCTGAAGGATAGGAACCACCAGCTCCACAAAATCGCTCAGTCCGCTTGGCAGATCCGAATGAATAATGAATCCGTCAGCAGCGCCCTCCTCATGCCAGGTCTGAATTTTATCGGCAATCTGCTCAGGCGTTCCGATGAATCCGGTTCTCGGGGTTGCCGACTGCAGAGCAACCTGACGAAGCGTTAGATTCTGCTCCTTCGCTTTCTTCTTGATCTTGTCTGTTCCGCTGCGGAAGCTGTTGGAACCGAAATCTCCAAGCTCGGGGAACGGTTCATCCAGCGGGTATTGCGAGAAGTCATGATGCTCGAAGAACCGTCCCAGATAGTTCAGGGCATTCTCTATAGTCACAAGTCCGGCAATCTCTTGGTATTTGCGCTCCGCTTCTTCTTCCGTTCTGCCTACAATCGGCCCGATTCCCGGTAGAATCACGATATCCTCCGGCGATCTTCCGAACCGGACAGTACGTTCCTTCACATCTTTGTAGAATGCTATGGCTTCCTCCAGAGAGTCATGCCCGGTGAATACCGCGTCGGCTTCTTTGGCGGCAAGATTCTTCCCGTCCTCCGAAGATCCCGCCTGGAAGATTACCGGCTGTCCCTGCTTGGAGCGGGCAATATTCAGCGGTCCTTTCACCGAGAAGAACTCTCCTTTATGGTTCAGTGTGTGCAGCTTCTCAGGATCGAAGAAGACGCCCGACTCCTTATCCCGAACGAACGCGTCATCTTCCCAGGAATCCCATAACCCTCTCGATACCTGCAGGTATTCTTCTGCGATCTTGTAGCGCTGTGGATGGGAGGGATGCTCTGACCTGCCGAAATTCAAAGCCGAGCCCTCAAGTGGAGAGGTAACCACGTTCCAGCCTGCGCGGCCGCCGCTGATTTGATCTAATGAAGCAAACTGCCTGGATACATTGAAAGGCTCACTATAAGAGGTCGACAGGGTTCCAACCAGACCAATTCGCGAGGTAACCGCAGCTAGTGCAGACAGGATCGTAACAGGTTCAAACCGGTTCAGGAAATGAGGAATGGACTTCTCGTTAATATATAGACCATCCGCAATGAAGACCAGGTCGAACTTGCCCTCTTCCGCCTTTATGGCCTGGCGCTTATAGAATTCAAAATTCACACTGGCGTCTGTAATCGCCTCCGGATGCCGCCACGAGGATACTGAACCTCCCACCCCATGAATCAGCGCGCCGAATTTCAACTTTTTAGAACTAGCCATTAGCATCTCCTCCTTCAGCTGTATAATTTATATAATTCCGATAAGTTAAATCGTATTTATGGCGATAAATATACCACCCAATTTTCCCCTCCGTCAATCAGGCGGCTAATCGACTCTTTCTATTCATTTATAGATAACTTTGATATGCATTTATTTAATGAAGCAGCGCTTCTCGTCCAGCCGTCAGAAAAGCTTGAGCAAGCGAGGTACTCTCTCCTATACGAGAGATAATATGGGTATGCAGCACATTGCCTGAAATCTCAGGAACCGGCACGGGTACCAACCTGCCCTCCTGAACCTCCTTACTCGTGCACAGCTCTGGCAGGAAGCAGATTCCGGCGCAGTTCATCACCAGCTTCTTGGCAGTCTCCAGGTTATCAACCTGGTAATTAATCTTTGGCGGCTCCGTCAAGCTTTCGAACGAACGCTGGATTCGGATCCAGTCCAGTGAACCGCATTCAAAAAAGATGAACGGCTCATTACTAAGAAGCTCAGCGGACACACTCTCAAGCTCTGTAAAAGGATGCCCTTCATAGACAAAGAGCTTAATCGGGTCCTCTAACAGCTTCAGGGAATGGATTTGAGGATGGATCACATTTCTTACGAGCCCCAGATCACTCTCGTTGCCAAGGACACGGCGGAGAATATGGTCACTGGCTGCTGTGCTGAGCCTGATATTAACCCCCGGGAACTCTTCCTTGATCCGGGGAAGAATCTGTGGAATGACATAATTAGATACCGAAATTGTACAATCTATCCTCAGTTCACCCGTCACCTCTGCCGCCCGGTGCAGATGCTGCTTGGAGCTTTGGTAGATACGGAGAATCTGCTGCGCATCCGGCAGAAACCTCTGACCCTTGTCGGTAAGATGGATCTTCTTGCCCATCCGGTCGAACAGCTGGCAGTCCAAATCACGTTCAAGTGATTGAATCCGGGCTGTTACCGAAGGCTGTGACAAGAATAGAGCATCTGCTGCTTTATTAAAACTTCCATAATGAACGACGTACACAAATGCCTCAAGATTATCCAGATTCATACTTCAGACCCTCCCTTTTCTATAATACACATTTAACATATTAGTTAACTCGGATTTAAATGTGTAAGTTGTGGTTTAGGGACGAGTATACGGCACTCTGCTGCCAGCGTCAATTACAAATCTCCAATTTTTCCTATTCCTGTATACGAGGTTCAGCATTATGGTATTTCGCACCTATCCTATGATGTTGCGGACACTGTGACCTTACGCATATTTGTCCCTTAGTTAATTTTTGGTAGTATGGTGTTGAAGACGTAGCCATGCGAAGATGCAGGAGCGTTCTTACCCTTTGCGTTGAACTATTGGGAAGAAAGGCTTAATCCTTAATTTGATACGGAGTTTGAGAAAAACCTGCGGAGGTGGATTGTGAGATACAAACTTATATTTCTGATTGTAAGTTTCGTTTGCTTATTTTACTTATCGTCCTGTTCCAATGCTAATAATTCTATTCAATCATCCGAAATCGCCGAGAGCTTCCCAATCCCAAGTGAAGCGAAATTAATTAGTTACGACAAGACATCAGAGCAGTACACGCTTACGAATGTAACTGAAGAGGACGGCTTACCTGAAAGTTATCGAACTGAGATTGAGATACGGAATTGGAAAGAAGTAGACCGGTTGGGCGCAAAATATGTCTTCGAAAAAAATGGACATAAAATCAATTTATTTATTTTCACAGGCAAAATTGAGTTACGCAAACTTTAGTAAAGATAAGTTATCAAGAAAAAGACGCCCCCTGATTTCCACCAATCAGGAGAACGTCTTCTATATAGTTAAGCTTATAAACGTTTTATGCTGTACACGAGCTTCCCTTCCGAATCGGTCGAGGTGAATTCTTCCTCTGTAAGCTTTGTCAACTGCTCGAATACAGGAACGGCCACGAACTGCCAGTCACTGATATAAAAGCGGACATATCCGCCATCCTGGTCAAATTCAATGCGTGCCAAATCATAGGTTTTGGGCGGTGCGACCGGATCAAGTCCAAGGTGGTCGCTGATCCTCACTTCAATAGGATGACCATGCCATTCTGTCAACTTGTTAACCATACTCGGGTCCATGCTTTATGCCTCCTTCATCCGGCAGCTGCCTGCATCCTCTTGAGGAACAACCTGCAGGGAATATCCGCTGAGCCAATCCCAGCAAGGGGAATTCAAGCGGGGGTCTATGAAGCTCAGAAACTGCTCTTCGCTCTCGCAGACTGTAAGGCCCTTGCCTTCGGCGACAGCCACGAGGAGATGATCCTGTCTCTTCACTTCCACATACCAGGTGATGTGCTCATCCAGACCGGCAAGCTCAGCTTCAACGATGTCCTGCAAATCCGGATGCTCTTCCCCGGTGGTTATAAAGATCAGATCCCAGCTCAGTTGGCTGATTCTCACAGACAACCCCTCCCCTCATCATTCCTTAAGCCAGCTTCGCTCTGCTGCTTGTAATATCACTGAACATGCCGGAATAGTGAGTAACTTCACCTGATTCATTCTTCACGGCACTGATGGTTAACCATTCAAGATAGATCTCTCCGCTCTTCTTGCGGTTCCAAATCTCCCCTTGCCAATATCCATGCTCACGAATGCTCTCCCACATCTCGTTATAGAACTCGCGCGATTGCTTGCCGGATTTGAGGAGACTCGGCTGCTTGCCAATAACCTCAGCCGCCGTATATCCGGTTAATTTCGTAAATGAAGCATTCACTGATGTAATTATGCCTTTATCGTTCGTAACCATAATTCCTTCCACGGTATTCTCGATAATCGAGGCAGACAGCCCGAGCTTCTCTTGATAGAACATCCAGATTACCAGAATTAAGCTGGCAAGTGCGATCTCAGACAAAGCCATGAAACCAATGGCATAATGTCCAGTTGCCTTGAACAAGAGGGTAAGCATCAGCGGAGGGAAGAAACCTCCGAGTCCGCCCATGGCCGAGATAATACCGTTCGCGATGCCCGCCTGTTTGGTGAAATAGAGCGGTACCAGCTTGAAGACGGCTCCGTTCCCGGTTCCCGCGCAGAAGGCCACAGTCAGACAGCCGACCGTATACCAAGCTAGCGTAGGCGCGAACGAGAGCAGCACAGCTGATCCCGTCAGACCTGCGAATACCAGCATGAGCAGCTTATAAGGGTTCATGATATCACCCAGCTTGCCCCCGATCGGACGCATTACGGTAGCCAGCGCGATAAAGCCGGCTGTACGAAGACCCGCATCCACCTTGGACAGGTTGAAGTAGCTGACCAGGAAATTAGGCAGATACACAGTGAAGGCGACGAATGAACCAAAAGTGATGAAATAGAACAGACATAACAGCCACAGCTTCTGATTGCGTGACACTTCCTTCACCTGCTTAACAAGTGAAGTCCTTACCTTCGCCTGCGGCTCCTTGCGGTCGCCGAGTGTGAAGTTCAGTGCTGCCATACCGATCAGCAGAATGCCGTAAGCCAGCACGGTCTTGGACCAACCGATCTGAGTGGCGAGCAGGGGCGCGCCGAAGGTCGAGAAGGCGGTACCGATATTACCTACCCCGTAGATCCCATTTACGAAGCCGTGCTTTTCCTTGCCATAATATTTAGGCAGTGAAGTGACGCCAACCGAGAATACGGCACCTGAGGTTCCCAGGAAGAAGCCGCCAATGATCAGATCCCAGAAGGAGTCGGCCTGGCTGACCCAATATAGCGGAATGAGCAGCAGCACGAAGCTGAAAGCGAACATTTTGCGGGCACCAATCACATTGGTCCAGTAGCCGAACGGAATTCTCATAATAGAGCCCATCAGCACGGGCACTGCGGTGACCCAGGTCAGCTGGGTCGCGGTAAGGTGAATATCCTCTTTGATGAAGGGCATCAAGGAAGATATAATGACCCAAGTCATGAAGCCGGTAATCAGACTGACAGTTTGTATAGGTAGTTGGAGTTTTCTAATATTCATCTGACGTCACGCTCCCGAAAATAAATCCATAATGCAATTGGAAACAACACAATGTTACATACCGCAAAAAGCACTACACGTTCAAAGCGGTCATAGAAAAAGGAATTCACGACCTGCTGGGTGCAAATTATATTCAGCAGCAGGACAAAGCAGAGCAGAATGACACCACGGTAACTACGTTTCATACCGTTTCACTCCCGTCGCATAGATTGCCCCCTGCTCCTTGGAGAGCACTACTTCAGGAAGCGGGCGCTGCGGAGGACCCGCCGTGGGCTTCCCGGTCTTCACATCGAAGAATCCGTGATGGCAAGGACATACCAGCCTGCCTTCCTCCTTACTCCAGAACACCGGGCATTTGAGATGAGTACACGCATTCTGATAGGCTTTGAACTCATTCTCACCCAGGCGGACCAGCAGGGCGGCATCATGCTCGCCTGGGTATGCAAATTCGATCGCTTCCCCAATCTTCAGATCATTCGCGTTCGCCAGCTTCTGCTTGGGGTGAGATTTGCTCCCAAGTCCGGTTAATTCCTTCACGGCGATCGCTCCCCATGGCATGGTGGATACCGCGAAGATTCCCGCTGCGCCTACCATCGTCTTCATGAATCCGCGGCGGTCCAGTCTCCGCTCTCCGGCCTTGCGGATGTTATGGGTATAGTTATTCTCATCAAATGGAATCTTGTCGTTGTTACGCTTGATATCTTCACCCATGTGAAACCCCTCCTTCTTCAGCGGTACATTCTCGATCAGAATAACTTCTCTGTGCCTTGTAAAATGCCCGGAAGGTTGATCTTCACATGGGTCTCCCCTTCGAGCGGATTCTCCGGCAGCCGGGAGGACATCCATTTACCGAGCCGGTGCTTCTCCTGCTTGGCGGCGAACTCTTCCTCTGTAATCCATTGGAGCGTATTGGTCGGGCAGACCGAAGCACACATCGGAGGAATCCCCTCCTTGGTACGGTCATAGCACAGATCGCATTTGTACATCAGATTCTGTTCTTCATCAAATTTAGGTATTCCATAAGGACAAGCAATCGTACAGTTCTGGCATCCAATACATTTCTCAACAAGTGCGGAGAGAACCGCACCCTCCTCAGTCACCTGAATCGCCTGTGCCGGACAGCTGCGCGCACATGCCGGATTCACACAATGCAGGCACATCAACGGAATCGTCTGACGATTCACGAGCGGATTCACATCATATACGTAGTTGCGGTTGCGTTCATCGTGCCCGCCGCACTGCGTACAGGCAGCGAGACAGCTCCGGCAGCCGATACAATTGTCCATTTCAATATAGAGCAGCTGTTTCATCATTGGTGTACGGCCTCCTTCTCTGTCTTCCCGCTGCCCGCTCTTCCCGCCTGCCCGTCAGGACGCTCAGCCCCAAGCTTATCGATCTCAGCCGCACATACTTTGAACTCCGGCATCCTCGACATGGGATCAAGCGCTGGAATGGTAAGCAGGTTCACGGAACCTTCATGGCCGAAATGGTACGGTACGAACACGGTATCCTTACGGATGGCTTCGGTAATCTTTACTTTATATATACACTCCCCGCGGCGGGTTCTAAGCCGGACCTTCTCCTCATGCTCAATGTCATACTTCGCGGCAGTCTCCGGGTGAACCTCAACATAAGGCTCGGGACACATATCCATCAGGAAAGGAATTCGTCTGGTCTGGTTACCGGATAAGTAGTGATACACGACCCGGCCTGTAGTCAGGCGGAGCGGATAGGTCTCATCCGGTTCTTCCGCAGGAGGACGGTAAGGCAGTGCGCACAGCTTGGCTTTGCCATCCGGGTGGTAGAACTTCTTATCGAGGAACATATGAGGCGTCCCTGGATCCTTCTCGTTCTTGCACGGCCAGAAGACCCCATCCTGCTTCTCGATTTTGTCCCAGGTTGCCCCGTAGTAATCCGCATAACCGCCTTTGGTAGCTAGCCGGAACTCATCGGCCACGTCTCTGGCTGTCTTCAGGTGACTGAAGTATTGGCCCCGGCCCAGCCGTTCAGCCAATTCTACAGCGATCTGCCAGTCGGGCTTGCTCTCGCCCAGCGGCTCCTGAGCCTTGTTGATCTTGATGATACGGCCCTCTAGATTCGTTACGGTTCCTTCATCCTCTGACCAGGTTACGGACGGGAGAATCACATCCGCGAATTCAGCCGACTCGGACAAATACATATCCGAGCAGACCATAAAGTCAAGCTCCTTCATCACTTTCCGCACATAATTCAGATTCGGTGCTGACACAGCCGGGTTCGAGCAGAGCAGGTACAGTCCCCGGATCGTCTTCTGCTCCATGAGTTCGAACATCTCATAAGCGGATACCCCCGGCTGCGGCATCTCCTCAGGGGTAATTCCCCATACCTTGCATACCTCTTCCACATGCTTCGGATTCGTGATCTTGCGATAGCCTGGCAGCAGATCCGACTTCTGGCCGTGCTCACGTCCGCCCTGCCCGTTGCCTTGTCCCGTAAAGGTAGCAACTCCCGACTTCGGCCGTCCGATCTTGCCGGTAACAAGCGGCATGTTCGTATAAGCGGATACGTTGTCGGCTCCCTTATGCTGCTGCTCGATTCCCCGTGCGAACATCACTACCGCTTCCGGCGCTTTGCCGTAGATCTCAGCCGCCCGAATCAGCTTCTCCGGGGCAACCCCCGTAATCTCACTTGTATATTCCGGTGTGAACTCCTTCACGACTTCTGCCATTTCTTCAAAACCGCCTGTATGCTCGCGGATGAAATTCTCATCCGCATATCCGCCTTGAATGAGCAGGTTCACCATACAGTTGGCCAGCGCCAAATCCGTGCCCGGGCGCAGATCCAGGTGAACGTCAGCTCTTCTAGCAAGCGGAGTCTCCCGCGGGTCGGCCACGATAAGGTAACCGCCGCGGCTCTGAACTTCCCATACTCTGAACATGGACGTAGGGTGACATTCTGCCGTATTGCTTCCCGCGATGAAGAGGCAATCTGTCTCATGCAGATCCGTCCACGGCAGGGTAGATCCCCGGTCCACCCCGAAAGTGCGAAGGAATCCCGCCGCCGCGCTAGACATACAGAACCGGCCATTATAATCAATATATCTGGTCTGCAGGGCCACCCGGGCGAACTTCCCGGTAAGGTAGCATTTCTCATTCGTCATGGATACTCCGCTGAAGACGGACAAGCTGTCTTTGCCATACTCCGCCTGCAGCTCCTTGAACCGGCGGGCAATCAGATCATAGGCTTCATCCCAGCTGGCTTCGCGGAAGCCTTCCTTGGTTCCCTTCAGTGCCGGATTATCGCGGATAAGCGGTTTCAGTATCCGGTCCGGATGGTTGGTCTGCTGATAGGCGGTTACGCCTTTCGGACACATTTTCCCCAGAGTTACCGGCCAGTCATACCGGGGTTCAACCCCGATAATCGTGTTCGAGGAGGTATCGACGCGCAGGTTCATCCCGCATTGCATGCCGCAGTAAGAGCAGTGTGTAGGAACCAGCTTTTCACCCGGGTGAACCTTATTCTCTATAACCTTGAAGAATTTATCCTTTGGCATTCTGGTTGGCCTCCTTTACAGGGATCTTGTGCGTCTGAATGCCAGTGAACCGGGACATCCGGTATTTACGGCGGCAGGGCAGGCACAGCTCGGCAAGATGGTATCCCTCTTCGGTCTGGAATTTGATATCGTTCTGTCCTAATACGTTAATGACATCACTAGACTGCTCGGCGGACACAAATCCGGTACCGCACACCGCACATTTCTTCGTCTCCTGCTCTGCATAATGCTCACGGTAATTCCTCGCAAATACACTGAGCGGACGGAATGGAATATGTGCGAGCTTGCCGAACGGAATATAGATCATGGTCAGGATCACCGACCACTGATGAATCAGAGATATTACGGGATGTCCCTTCCCGTGAAGGAACATATTGGAGAAGGTAAGCGCAAGGCCCGTAACACATACGAACAGCAGCAGATAGAGCGGCAGGAAGTCATAGGCAAATGACTGTTCGGCTCTCGCCTGCATGTTCTTCACCCTTCGAAATAAGGCCATGCATACGCCTCCGATAACCATAAATGCCGATATATTCAGCGCATTGTAGAATAGGTAGCCAAGCAGCCCATCCGCCTTAATGTGCAGAATATCAATCCCGAAGAAAACAACCCAGTAGTATCCATTCTCCGCCATCGTGAAGTACATCCATCCGAATACCAGCGGGAAGGTGACCATGCATGCAATGATGCATCCCCATCCCAGCAGAACGTGCTGGGTCCAGCGGTACCAGCCGCGGTTCCAGATGAATTTATACGTTACCAGGTGATTGGCTGCGGTCTTGGGGGTGCTCTTCCGGAAGAGCAGCTTGATCCCCTTCTTAATGATGATCTTAGTCGGAGGTCTCTCCCCCCAGGCTATGAACCGGTAGAAGAATCCACATATAAATACCAACGTTCCTACCATATAGCCGTACAGGGCCAAGTCCACATGTGTAAAAAAACGTGAGCCGATATAAATCAGCACCAATAGACCTAACACGGTCAGAAATACCGATTTTGCAAATTTGGAAGCGAATGCCCGATCCATCTGTTCATATCCCCTTTCGCGGCTGTTCTTTCGGAACCCGCAGTTCCCCTCTCAGCCGCTTCATTCACGCACTATGCTTCTTTCTTATTCATCATAGCTGGAATGCCGGGAACACGTTATCGGGGGAATACCTGATATTTCAGGGGGAAATTCCCCTACTTGACGGGATAACCAAACTTATAGCGCGGGCATCAATTGACGTCTTGCAAGGACTAGCCTTGCATTCCTGAGAATATAGAAATCGCCCTTCAACATGCCGGGAAGGCAGCTGAAGGGCGATTACAGGTCTATTATTTAATGATTATGACTTATATAATGATGACTTATCTGTTAACTGTGTAGTTTTGTCCGTAATTGTTATCCCAGTAGGTTTGTCCATTTACAGTGTAAGAGATTGCGTACTTGATCTGGGATACATTTGATCCGATGTTGTTGAAGCTGAACTGCCAATCCTGTACAGTTTCTTCTGTGTTGGCCGGTCTGGAGTAAGTAGCATAGCCTTCTTTAGTTGTGGCCCAGTTATCAGTGGTATACACGATTTTAACCGTTTTGTTGTAAGCGATGTTCTTAACAAATACATTCCCTGTGAAGGTGTTATCGTAGATCGAACTGGAAGCCAGAAGGACATTCGGTTTGCCAAGAATGGTTGAGCTCAGGTTGAAACGGGTGATGGAATAGTTCTGTCCATTGTTGTTATCCCAGTACGTTTGGCCGCCTGCTTCATACTTGATTGCAAATTTAATCTCTTGAGCAGTTGAGATCTGCGGGTTCGTTTGGTTCAAGTCGCTGGTGTTGACTGAGAAGCCCCATTTCTCATGCGAAGCATCTGTAGGACCTACATAGGAAGCGCTAGTGTCATACCACTTGCCATCTCCAGGCGTGTAGTGAATCGTTACGTTCTTTTGGTAGTTCAGGTTGCTTACCTCGACATTCCCGCTGAAACCCACATATCCATACTTGTAAGCATAAAAATTGGACGAAATCAGTTGAACCGGCTGTTCACTTGCAAACGCAGATTGTGCAAACGTTAGCGCAAATAGCGCTAAAAAAGTCACACCCGCCAGATACTTCTTCATACTTTTCAACATTCTCTACCATCTCCTATTATTTTTATTTGTTTACGCAGTAAAAGTAACATATTTTCTTCCAATATAAAACACATATTTGTTACTTATTCTAAAAATGGTAGTTATTAGGGATAATGTGCTAATAGAAATAGTGCGTATGACTCCAATTCGTACTCTAAATTTCCTTATTTTTCAAGTCTGTTAACCCTATTATCATGCTTCCCTGTCCAAAGTTGTGCTCTATTGTATTTGCATCCAAGGAGAGATCAGTGGCGCTTCTTGAATAAATAGGGGTATTCCCTGACTTACAGACGGGTATGGAGGGAGTACAATAATAGCAGACTTAATAATAGAAGGTCGGGCAGCTTCATTACCCTAACAGGCTTTGAACCGGTTATTGAAGCGTTCTTATATATTCCCAAGGAGGCGCAAGCCGATGATCACAATACTAGATCATATCGAGCAGGAGCTGGACTCCCTGCGGGCACGAACAGGCAGCGATTTCTCGGGTCTGCTTCTCATGGATAACCCGGATACCGGGCTGCGCTGGAACTTTGTGTCCGGGAACCGGAGCAAACGCAGCAAGCAGATCATTCTGCGTCCGGGCCAGGGGCTGCCAGGACTGGTCATGAGGCTGGGGCGGCGGGTTGTACTTGACGAATCGCTCCCGGATATCCGCCAGTTACGCTTTGACAATCCCATTATGCTGGCTGAGAATCTGCATGCCGTTGCCGTTATTCCGATTGTTAAGGAACGGGAGATCCTCGGTCTGGTAATGATCGGCAACCGAAAGCCTACGCTCTACCCGCCTGAGATCATCGAGGTGGTGGAACAGGAGGCTGAGCTTCTAAGCCCCGTTATCTATGGACAGAAATCCGGTACTCTCACTTCGCGGTGAACCCTTTGCTTATTGCTGGGGTTCATTTTTTTTTATATGATACAAGGACGAGGGGGTACGATCATTAATGATTAGAATTCTGGTAGTAGACGACCATATTGTAGTCCGTTCCGGACTTATGGCACTCCTGAACGGCAAGAACGGCATGGAAGTTATCGGAGATGCGGCTGATGGCCAGGAAGCCATTGTGAAAGCACAGGAGCTGAAGCCCGATGTCGTCCTGATGGACTTCAGTATGCCGCAGGGCATGGACGGACTCACGGCAACCCAGGAGCTGAAGAAGCTTCTTCCTGATATATCAGTGCTTATTCTGACCATGCATGATGATGAAGAGTACCTGTTCCGGGCGATTCAAGCCGGGGCATCGGGCTATATTTTGAAGAGCGCACCTCACGATGAGCTCGTGACCGCGATCCTGTCTGTGGCCACCGGAAGTGCCTACCTCTATCCTACTGCAACCAAACGCCTGATGAATGAATACCTGGATGCGATGAAGAATGGGGAATCCCAGGGCGCTTTCGATATCCTGTCCGACCGGGAACGGGAGATTCTATCCTGGGTAGCCAAGGGTTATTCCAATAAAGAAATTGCCGAGCACCTGATTATTAGTGTGAAGACCGTAGAGACGCATAAAAGCAATCTGATGGAGAAGCTGGGGCTCAAGACCAGGCCCGACCTGGTGAAGTACGCCATGAAGAAGGGAATGCTTAATTTTGAATAAAGATCGTTCATATCGTGATTCGGGAGACATCTTGGGCAAAAGCGTGAATACATTGCTCGACCAGCTTGGCGATCATCTGAATGATTCAATCTTTGAGGAGAAGCTAAGGGATTCGCTTCAGATGCTGTCGGACCTTAAATTTGCACTTGATGAATCCTCCATCGTAGCCGTAACGGACAATAAGGGAATGATTATCTACGTAAATGATAAATTCTGCGACATCTCGCAGTATTCCCGCAGTGAACTGCTTGGACAAGATCACCGCATCATTAACAGCGGTTATCATGACAAGACGTTCATACGTGACCTCTGGCGGACCATCAACCAGGGGCAAGTCTGGCGCGGAGAGATTAAGAACCGGGCCAAGGACGGCTCTTACTACTGGGTGGATACCACCATTGTGCCTTTCCTTGGTGATGACGGACGCCCTTATCAATTCCTGGCCATCCGTAACGAAATCACGAAGCAGAAGGACTCCGAGGAGGCACTCCAGTTCATGGTCACTCAGGTGATGAACATTCAGGAGAATGAACGAAAGCGCTTCTCAAGAGAGCTTCATGATGGAATCGGACAGAGCCTGTTCTCTCTTGTAATTCAGCTGGATCAGCTTATTGCGGCGGGGCACTCTCCGGGCGAGCTGGAATCGCTGCGTAAATACGTGACAGGCATCATGGAGGACGTTCGCGGCATGGCCTGGGAGATGCGCCCGTCCGTTCTCGATGATCTCGGGGTTGTACCCGCGCTTCGTACTTATATCGATAATTATTCCAGGCATTACGGCATGTCCGTCACCTTCAACTGCACACTTAGAAGGCGCCTGGATGTGAACATGGAGACAACCATATACCGCGTTATTCAGGAAGCGTTGACCAACATTGCCAAATACGCCGACGTATCCGAGGCGGCCGTATCCCTGCTTGATGAGCCCCGTGAAGTGCTTGTCCTGATCCGGGATGAGGGCATGGGCTTTGCAAGCCGGCACGAAGGCGGCGGCGTGGGACTGCTCAGCATGGAGGAACGGGCGCGCAGTGTGGGCGGAACGTT
Organism: Paenibacillus sp. YPG26; assembly: GCF_023704175.1. Classification (NCBI taxonomy): domain Bacteria; kingdom Bacillati; phylum Bacillota; class Bacilli; order Caryophanales; family Paenibacillaceae; genus Paenibacillus; species Paenibacillus sp. YPG26. Next base: position 3,251,125 of record NZ_CP084530.1, read on the forward strand.
GACTATCCAGTCTGAGCCAGGCAAAGGAACCACAATTGAGCTGCGTATTCCGAAGCAAACATCGGATTCAACTGATTAAGAATCTAATCTCCTATTCTTCAGGCAAATAACCGGAAGCTGCCAGCTTCCGGTTATTTGTGTTCTCTTAACTAGCCGGTAATCCAGACTCCTTCTTCCCCGTTGTCATGATCTGCAGCAAATCCGAATATGGAAGAAAGAATCTGTCTTTCAGAAAGGTTGCTGATGACATGCTCGACTGCATTATTATTGGCGGCGGACCCGCAGGACTCAGTGCGGCCCTCGTCCTGGGCAGAGCCAGAAGAAAAGTCATTCTATTCGATGATGAGCGCCCAAGAAACGCCGTTACGCGGGAGTCGCACGGCTTCATTACAAGGGATGGAACGACCCCCGCTGAATTCAGGCAGCTGGCCCATCAGGATATCCGCAAATATACTTCTGTAGAATTCCGTACCGAACGCGTCACAGATACCATTAGGCATACGGATTTCGTGGAAGTTACGACTTCGAGGGGTGCGGTCTACCATACGAGGAAGCTATTGCTCGCCACAGGACTCAAGGAGGTGCTGCCAGATATCCCCGGAATTCAGGACTATTACGGCAGGAGCCTATTCAGCTGTCCTTATTGTGATGGCTGGGAACGGCGTGATCAGCCGCTCGCCATCATCTCGGATGATGAGGTGCAAGCCCGTCATCTGGTGGTTGTCCTCTGGAATTGGAGCCGTCAGCTGCTGGTCTGCACAAATGGCAAATATGCTCTGTCTCTGGAATTCAAGGAAGCCCTGCGCAGGAAGAATATTACCTTTAACGAACACCCAATTATTAACCTGGCGGGCCATGGCGGACAGCTCGAGCGGATCCGGTTCAGCAGCCATGAAGAAGCCATTCTGTCAGGAGGCTTCATTACACCGGAATGGTTCCAGTCCTCCAAATTCGGGGAATCACTCGGCTGTGCCAAGAGTCAGTCCGGCGGCATTGTTACCGATGAATATGGCAGAACGAGTATCCCCCACGTCTATGCGGCTGGCGATACTTCGCTCATCTCCCCTTCCCAGGTTATCATTGCGGCCGGAGAAGGCAGTCGGGCGGCGATCGGAATAAATACAGATCTGGCGCATGAGGAATTCTGAATTCTGAAATTCAGCAGCAAATCAAAAAGGGGTTATCCAGAGCAGGCTTCTAACAACCTGATCTTGGATAGCCCCTAACTTCCTGGTGCTCCTATAGACGTATCATTTAATAAAGACTGGAAATCTGTACATGCTCTGGCAGCTTGAATGGATTGTCCGGGTTGATCCGGTCATAGAACATGATGCCGTCAAGATGGTCAAGCTCATGCTGCATGACTATAGCAGGGAAGCCCTTGAAGCGGAGCTTCAGTTCATTGCCTTCCTCGTCATAGGCTTTGAGCTGAATCTTCTCATAGCGGGGAACGAATCCCTGAATGCTGCGATCCACAGACAAGCAGCCTTCACTCTCAGGCAGATAGGTCATCGCCGCAGAATGACTGATCACCTTAGGATTGAACAAGGCATACTCCTGGGTCTGCCCCTTCTCATCCACCAAATAAGCCGCGAACATCCGCTTGTTGAGGCCAATCTGATTGGCTGATAAGCCGACTCCCGCGCGAAGCTTATATTTCTTCGCAATCTCCTCATCCTGGCTGTTCTTCAGGAACTGCATCATTGCCGCCATCTCAGCCCGGTCCTCTTCACTTGGAGGCAGGCTTACCGGCTCCGTCTTCACGCGAAGGATCGGATCACCCTCACGTACAATATCATCCATCATTATGAAATAATCGCGGGTAAATTTACTCATAGCAGAGACCTTCATCCACCTTTTCCTACTGTTTTTATACGGCAGCCTTATTGCAGCATCAAGCATGCCGCGACTAAATTATTTTAAACCTATCACTTCAAGCTGTTCCTGTCAAAATATGCGGATAACCAGCAGCAGAGCGAACCCTATAATATATTCATCCGGGGCATGTCCTATTTCTCCCTTGTCATGAATAAGCTGTACAAGCAGGTTCACTCAAGTTCATATACATGGCAGGAGGAATGACAACCCTATGGATATTCTCAGCTGTTTGTTATTAGGACTATCTTTATCAGCACCAATCGGGCCTATTAATGCGGCCCAGCTCGACCGCGGGATACGCGGCGGCTTCTGGCCCGCGTGGCTGCTGGGCCTCGGAGCGGTTATGGCCGATATCGTCTACATTCTTCTGGTCTATTTCGGGGTCGTGCATTTCGTGGACACTCCGTTCGTCAAATCCTTTCTCTGGCTCTTTGGATTCTTCGTCCTTGTGTATATCGGTATCGAGAGCCTGCTTACCGCACAAAAAATAACGCTTCAGGAAACCCGAAGCGCGGAGTCTTTATCTAGATCCTTTGCTGCCGGGTTCTTCATGTCCCTCTCGAATCCGATCTCAATCCTGTTCTGGCTGGGCATTTACGGCTCCATACTAGCGGACACAGCGGCTACTTACGCGCCGAAGGAGCTCATGATATTCAGTGCTGCCGTCTTGTCAGGTGTCCTTTTATGGGATATCACGATGGCTTCCCTGGCCAGCGCGTTCCGCAGATGGCTGACGGCCCGCCTGTTGAAGGCGATCTCCGTTATCTCCGGTCTATCCCTGATCGGATTTGGTCTGTACTTCGGGTTCGAAGCGGCTAAAATATTGTTCTTCAGGTAGCCCGGTGCCTTAGTGAGCACCGCCACGCTTTCTTCTCAGCATGACTCTGCGGGAGTCCCGTTTCTGCTTCTGTTTCTGCTTCTTCCACACGAGGGTCTGCATAAGCAGGGTTACACAGCCGATGACACCCACAAAGATAAGACTGCCCCAGAACCCGGGGCGGCTCGTCTCATGCAGCAGCGTTCCCCCTACCGCAAGCCCGATCAGAGCCATGCCCAGGAACCGCTTGATCTGCCCGAATACCGTCAATTTCAGCAGCTTGCCAGAAGTGATTAGAATGAATAACCAGTTGTACAGCAGCAGCAGCCCTGCCCCTGTGGTTACATATTCATAGATTTTGCCCGGCATAACCAGAGCAAGTATAATTGAAGCAACGAGGCCCGCCGCGGTAAGCGCGATGGCGTACAGCGGATGCTTCTTTTTCACCTTTTTGGCGAACAGGGGCGGTGCATCCTTATCTTCCGCAAGCGTCACCAGCATGGTTGTAACCGCGAATAGAGACGCGACCATCGTGGAGAATCCCGCAATAATCAGCACCGCATTGAACAAGTGCGGGATGAAGGGCAGCGGATAATTAGCCAGTGCGGTAATGAAGGGACTCTTCTTGGGTATGAATGCATCCCAGGAGACGATGGTGACGGCCAGCCCGAGCGATAAGATATAGAGGGTAGTGAGCAGCAGCAGCATGACTCTCCCCGCTTTGGGGGCCTCCTCCAGATTCTTCAGCCGAACAGCCATTAATCCGAGCACCTCAATTCCCCCGTAGGCATAGAACGCGAAAATAAATGCCGACCACAGCCCCCTGATGCCATGTGGAAGAAAGCTCTGCATCGTATGCGGGAAGGCGGGGGCCCGGCCCGTTCCCTTGATCCAGCCCATCAGGGCAATGACTGCAATCACGATGAACATCACGATCGCCGCAATCTTAATGATAGACAGAATGTTCTCTAGAGAGTCGAAGCCTTTGTTGCCGAGCATGATGACAACGAGCCCAAGCACCCCATAGATGGAGGCGAAGACCCACATGGGAATAGCCGGGAACCAGAACCTTGAGAAAATGGAGAGCGCGGTAAGCTGGCTGCCCATAATAAGCAGCTCAGATCCCCAGTAGACCCAGCCGCTGCTGAAGCCGGCCCATCGGCCGAAGGCCTTTTTGGCATAAGAACGAAATGAGCCCTTCTCGGGCTGCTCCGCTGTCATCTTGGCAAGCACATCATATACGGTGAATGTGCCGATTGCCGCAAGCACGAACACAATGAGAACCGAAGGCCCGCCAACATGCAGCGCAAGACTTGATCCGAGAAAGTAACCGGTTCCTATCGTACAGGCCACGCCGAGCAAAGAGAGCTGCCACCATTTTAGAGTAGCTTCTTCATTGGAGCTTTGTTTTGTCATAATAACCTCTCAGTTCGTATATTTTAACTTCATCCGTAGCCTGTAGTGTGGGGAAGGTTGCGTGTTTTTATGTACCGGAACGGGCTGAAATTCGGACAGGCCTTGATCCCGGAATGAGACGAAAGCCCCCCATTGCCTGTGTACTTTCCTCCTATTTTGACTGCTTTTTAACCGTTTTATGATAAGAAAAGAAGGAATTTACAGATTTATTGTTTAATAGCCCCTTAAAGAAGTGTAAAACATATAGAAAAGCTAAATTCAGTCTTTAACTAGATCGTACCAGGAGAGGATTAAATGAATACCGAACGGGAGAATAAAACAACCCATGTCATATCTAAGTCTGCAGAGAACCGGATCCTGGCTGAGAAGGCTTCAAAAGAACAGCTGATCATGGCCTGGATGCCAATTAAAGTGAAGATGGCCCATCATTGGATAGAGAATGAGAAGAAACAGCTTAGCCGTAAAATGGTTCGGGGAGCCATTCATTTCTGTCATTTCGGAGAAAATGTAGGATGTGAGCAGAATGAGGAACGTCCTGTAGTTATCATTTCCAACAATACTGTTAATTCGACTTCCGGCAATGTTATTGTCGTTCCGCTAACCAAGAATCTGAAAGCGAAAACAAACTTCAAAACCAAGCAGCCCGTCCTCACCCGCGACGGCAAGCCGGTGCCCAGATTTCAAAGCCATTACTTCTTATTCACCAGTAAATATGACTTTCTTGCCTTTGACTCGGCTGCCAAGACGGAAGAAACAACCTCTGTCAGCAAGGTCAGACTTAAAGAACATCTCGGGAATTTGGATGAAGAAGACATTAATCGATTAGAGACTCGTATGAAATGGACGCTCGGACTTTAAAAAAAAACGTGAAAATTGTATTGACAATAACTTACGTATTAGGTTACTATAAGTGCAGAGATTGAGTTGTGACCACAGTAAATTATGTCATCCACCTCGTCGTGGATAAATTCACACGTTTGACGTGTCTTGAGTCTGAAAGAGGAGCCTTACGCGCTCCTCTTTCCCTTTTACATGATTAAATAGACCTAGCAGTCATTACATATAATTGGCATAAATTTCGATACCCTAGATAGGATATTAATATGTCGCCCACCATGTCGTGGGCAAATTCACCCCGTCCGGGCTCCGGCCGGGGGTTATTTTTGTTCATGGAAATCTAATGGGCTGCTGCTCGTAATGCCAATAATGCTATATGCTGTTGCAATATTTTTACCCGCTGGGTGGAGAACTAATCAGTTTTTCTGGAAAGTCCTTGCAAAAAAGAGTGTACAATGAATCGCAGGCTGTCCTCCAGCGAGGTGGGCAGACCAAATCCTCCCTTCTGCTCCAGCGAGCAGAAGCCGTGAAGAATACTCCGCAGCCCTCTCACCGCATGAGTCTTCTCCTCCTCCATCAGTCCTCTTCCATCCAGCAGGCCTATAATTAATTCTACCATCTCGCGGCCGGCCTTCTGGAGCTCCGTATCCTGAAGATCAGGCGCACGCAGGGTGCTCTCATACAGACCGGGATGCGAATGGGCGAAATCCACATAGGCCCGGCTATAAGCGAACAGCGCGGCATCCCCGGTGAGGCCCTCCGCAGCAGCTTCCAGTCTGGACTGGAGAAGTCTTAGAGAATGAGCGGCGAGCCTGTTCCGCAGCCCCGGCAGGCCGTCTACATGGTTGTACAGCGAGGGCGAACGAATGCCCAGCTTCTGAGCCACAGACGCCAGCGTCACGGCCTCCAGCCCGTGACGATCGGCAATCTCTGCGGCCGCCTGCGTGACGGCCGCTGCATCCAGGCCGGCCCTAGGCATGACGGCCGCCCCCTTCCTGGCCGCCCGCAAGCTTCCGGGCGGCTTCTTGGATGGCCCGGTCCATAGCCGGGACCGGGCTCTCGATCATCCCGCCATGGCCTACGGCCAGCAGCGATGGTGCCAGGTCCCGCAGCTTCTGCGCGGACCTGAGCGAGGTGCTGCTGCTCCAGGTGGCCCAGGCGGGGAACGGGAACAGCGGGCGGACCTGCCCGCTGACTGCGATGCCTCCGCGCAACTGGAAGGCATCGCCCGCGATGAGCGCCCCTGTGCGCGAGTCCAGCAGCGCGATGGAGCCGGGCGTATGCCCCGTCGCAGCGATGACGCGAAGGGATCCCACTGTATCCCCTTCGCTTAACAGCACATCCGGACGCGTCTTCAGCTTGGACGGGACGCCGCCCCGTATCGGCTCGGTGCTTTCACCCGGATCCAGGCTGCGGTCGCCTGCGAAGAGCCTCGCATCCCGGGTAGAGATGTAGACCTTGGCCTCTGGAAGTACCTCCTTCAGCTTATCCAGCGCCCCGACGTGGTCATCATGGGCATGAGTGAGCACAATTCGGGTCACAGGCTTACCGATCCGCTGGGCAGCTCCCAGAATACCCTTAGCGCTATAGGGAAGCGCCGCATCAATTAAGGTGAGGTCCTTCTCCTCTTCAACAAGGTAGCAGTTCACCGGAAATGTACGGGGAAGGAAGGTTAGTTGATATAAATATGACTTGCGCTGAATACGCACGAAATCACTCCATTCGCTAAACTAATTGTATTAGTTTTAATTATAACTAATATCATTAGTTTTTCAATAGGCAGTGTACACATATTTAATTCAGTACATTCATTTCATCACACCTGATCCCCAGACGTCAGAAAGAAACCCGCGATCCCTCTAAGTTCTCACGAGTTTCTTTGAATTTTTGATCCGGTACATTTCCCGATCCGCCTCAAGGAACAGGTAATCCATCTTCTGAAGGGAGTGCTCACTGTAGGCATATCCCAGCGAAATGTCCATATTCAGATCCGGTCGCTCCTTCCGGAATACAATCACCCTCTGCCTCAGTCCCCTGACCAGCCTGCTGACTTCATCCAGTGTCTTGTTAGCAACCAATATGGCGAACTCGTCCCCGCCTACCCGGCAGACCATCACATCATCGGATACGATCTCACGGAGCAGGCCTGCCGCCTCCTTGATGTACAGGTCACCCATCATATGACCAAAGTTGTCGTTCACGTACTTCAAATTGTCCATGTCGCAGATAATAATCGCCGCCTGGATATCTTCCTTGACATCGTAATGGGAGACCAGAATCTCAAAATGCTCCCGATTGAAGAGCCCGGTCATGGAATCATGAGCAAGCCGATACTCCAAATACTGCTGGTAGTCCAATCTGTCCTGAACAGATCTGACGATTCCCTGAATAGCCACGAGCTTATCCTGGTCATAGACCGGGGTAGCCAGCTCCTCATACCACACATATTGTCCATGACAGTCCCGAATTCTATATAATAACGGCTGCTCAAGATCCAGCTCGCCGTTCAGCTTCTGATAGAACAGAGCCAGATCCTCAGGATGTATCCTGAGAAATACCGTCTCCGGTGCAGCTATGTACGAGCTTTGACACTCCGGCTCTATCAAGCGGTTCAGCGGAGCATATACGTATCGATATCTGCGTACAGGCTCAAGTTCCAAATAGTACACAATATCCCGGGTGCCTTCAACAAGCGCAACCGTTCTTGCATCACAAGCAGATACACCAGAGCTTCCCCCTCTCCAGATTCGCATTCCGAATCCCATCAGCAGGACACTAAGGGACATACCTGATAAAAAAGAGATCCACCACATTTTCTCACCTTCTGCAATCGATTTCATTATCACTTTCTCAAAGAACAACTTCAAGCTACTTTTCTGCTGCTTAGCTAACGAGTCCGTCTGTATTAACTCGGGGGGTTATAGTCTTCAGGTCACTCACAATCTTATTTTTATAAAACTTTTGAACTAAATTATGTATGTAGTACTATATTCGACCTATATGCATGTAAATCCTCGTCTTTTTATCGCAAATTCAGGAAAATTATTAATTTTCTTTAATTTACACAAAAGAAAGACTGCCTCCGGAGGTTTTTCTGCTTACCGGTAGACAGTCTTAGATTTATTTCCTAATTCATTTCCTATTTGTTATCTGAAATCTATAGCTCCATCTTGGCTACTTGAATTTCTTCCAATCCATACTGCTGCTGCTCAGCAAATGCTCAAAATCATTCTCCAAGCGTTTTTGCTCCGCTTTACGGGCCTCTTCGGCCTGCTGCCTGGCTTCCTCCTGACGTTTGTGTTCATCCGCTTTCATCTCGGCTGCTTGAGCCTGAAGCTTGCCCAACACCTCACTGCTAAGGAGGTCTTTCAACGTAGCCGGCTTGTCCTCCGTACGTGCGGGAACAGCTGGACGGTTTTTCTTTTTGGCCATCATATTCACCTCGTTAACCCTTGCTATATTTACCTTGCCCCTATCCAGTTAAATGAACTCTTCTTCAATCTCTGCACCTATAGAAATGTCATAGAGCAGATCACCAAGTGTCTACTTCAGATGGGGCTAAACGTTAGTTATATTATATAGCAGCCTATTAGCACAAGTAAGACTAACGGGAAATATTGCGTTCGGGAATATTGCTGCATTTGTTCTAACAATAACTTTCTCAGCTAAATGGCTATATTTACGGTATTATGATGGGTTCGGTTGTACCTGATGGTTCTGATGGTTCTGTTGTTCCCGAAGGTTCCGTTGTTGACGCTTCAGCTGCCACTGCTCCAGTTGCGTTGCTCGTTACAGCCAATCCCTTGGCTGATCCCGTACCAGCTACAGGCGTAACCTCAAAGCTTATATACTTCCCTGCGTCCTCGGAGACCAGAGTATACGTGTTGGTGTTAGCCCCGCTGATTACTGCCTTGTTCGTACCTTCTTCATCATCCGCACGGTACCACTTGAACTCAGGTGCACCTTCACTATCACCATCAACATCAGAGTATACATAACTTCCGGTTAACGTCTGACCTACCTCTGCGGTTCCACTAATCGTTACATTTGTTACAGTTGGAGCTTGGTTAGTGGCTGCAGGCACATCCGAAGGAGATACCTTGGTTATGGTAACATCGTTTTTCGTGATATAAGCTACTTTTTCGTCTCCCACCATCCCGTACTCAATCTCAATAATATCATGAAGTTCTTGATAATCAGGTTTATTAGGCACTGTTATAAAGTTATAAAATTCGTATTCATACATATTTGTACTTTTTATTTTCGCATAGGCTACAATCTCTCCGTTGTCCCTAATAACAACATCATCGTCTATAACTATACCTGGATTCACTACTACATCCCCATTAATAATACTATTTCCATAAAGGTAAAATTGATTGGCCTTAAAAGTGATAGTTAAATCCGCTGCAGGTGCAACCACTATGGTTGCAGCACTCTTAACCGGCGATCCCTTGGTTATTCCCGTACCAACCACAGGGGTAACTTCAAAAATTATATACTTTCCTGCGTCCTCAGAGACCAAAGTATAGGTTTCTGAGGTAGCTTCGCTGATTACTGTTTTACCCACACCCGATGCATCATTCGCACGGTACCACTTAAACTCAGTTGCGCCTTCATCGTCATTCTCAACATCGGAGTATACATAGCTTCCGGTTAAGGTCTGGCCTACCTTCGCTGTTCCACTAATCATAACATTTGTTGCAATAGGTGCTTGGTTAGTTTTTTTGATCATTACCTTATAATCTTTATTATGTTTTCCGTCTTCAGAGATTACAGTTACTGTATACACCTTTCCAAAGTCCAGTATTCCATCAGCATCTAATGGAATCATTAGTGATTCACCAAATACTTCATAAGTCTGCTCCGAATTGTCTTTGGATGCAATCCAATCCTTTAGAGTCCCTACCGTGACAGCTTCTTCAGCCTGCCCAACCAAGATGGTCTGATCTTCAATCGTTTGTGCTATGAAACCATCAATGGTAATACCCACTTCCGAGCTTATAGCAGGCCCTTGCAAAGTTATAACCTTGTCCTTGTAGCCTGTCGCTTTAATGGTAACTATCAAGGTATCCCCAGTGGAGATAGGCGGAAATTCCAATTTTCCTGTAGAGAAATCAAGCATCTCCAGAGGAAGCTCCCGACTCTCGCCATCTTTAAATTTAACAGAGACGCCGCTAATCTTGCTTGTCCATGCTGTATCCACTTCAAAAGAGAACGAGATTTTCTCACGGGTAACCGTGGTGTTCACCTCTGGCGGTGTCAGCAAGCTTGCTCCCGGAGATGGAGTCGGTGTTGAATCCGGTACTGGCGTTGGTGCGGGTACTGGTGCAGGTGCTGGTTTAGTTGTTTTTTCCGCCTCTTCTTTTTTCTCATTCTGCTCGGTTTTGACGGTGATAAATTTGGAAGCTACCAGAGCAACCTCTTGACGCTGAGCACTTTTACCTGGCGCAAAAGTATTGTCGCCTATGCCTTTGATCAATCCGGCTTCTACCGCGAAACCAACGGCGTCCTTCGCATAAGCAGCAATTTGATTGGCATCGCTGAACTTGATTTTCTCCCCATATCCAGCCGCATCCACGCCTAACGCTCTAACGAATAGCACAGCCATCTGTTCCCTTGATAACAGGTCCGAACCTTTAAATTCACCATTCGAATACCCTTTGATAAGGCCTGCTCGGACAGCAGCTTCGATATAAGCAAACTCTTTGTTGGTGGCTGGAACATCTTTAAATGTTGCCTTGGCAGGTGCTTCAGCTACATCAAGTTTGAGTGCTTTCGCCAGAATAATCGCGAACTCTTGTCTTGTAATCAAGCCCAAGGGGTTGAACTTCTCTCCTCCAACTCCGTTGACAATTCCTGCATTAGCAAGCTCCAAGATGGCATTCTTGGCATAAGAATTTGAGATATCCGTAAATGTGGTGGCAGCCGCAAACGCCTGATTACTGAATAACGGACCTGCCAGAAGTGCTGAACTTAGAACCAGACTGGTTAGCTTTTTCGTATTTTTCATAGATGCTTTTTTTCCACCTTTAGCAATAGTATTTATAGTCTACATATTTATCAGTGGTTTTAGATGAAATTTACAGCATTTCAGGAAAATAATGCCGAATTACGTAATTAAATGACGAATAATCAAACTAATTAAGCTAGATGTATCGCAAACACGCTAAAAATCCGAAGGGCTCTGGAGCTACCACGTGACCGTTTGTTCCTTTTCCCGCACATATTCTCAAAAAAAGGGTTCCACTTCCTCCTAAATAAAGTAAAATCATCTCTAGAGTCTATTCCAATGCGGAGGGAATGTGTAAGTTGGATACTATTTTTAGCGTAGAAGAAGCGGGTTCGTTCGAGGCATTCTCATCTTCCCACTTGATTATTCTGGGTGTATTTCTCTTCAGCCTGCTGCTTCTCTATAGCTGCCGGAGCTGGCTGCAGAAGCCTTCCAGAAGCCGGCCCGGGCGGTACATATTAGCAGGAGTTCTAATATTATGTGAGCTCTCGCTGAATATCTGGTATATCTGGGGCAACAGGTTCGATGTCAAGGATACCCTGCCGTTGGAGCTGTGCAGCATTTCGCTCTATCTGTGTGTATTTATGCTGCTGTTCAAAAGCCGGTTCATCTTCCAAATCGTATATTTCACAGGCATTGGAGGTGCCCTTCAGGCCATCCTGACCCCGGCATTGTCTTACCCTTATCCGCACTTCCGGTTCATTGAATTCTTCCTGGCTCATATTGCGATCATTCTGGCTGTGCTCTATATGGTATGGGTGGAGAGCTTCAGACCAACCTTGAAATCGGTCGGAATCACCATGGTATTCCTGAACATTCTGCTTGTGCTGATCCTGCTTATCAACCATCTGACTGGCGGGAATTATATGTTCTTGTCCCACAAGCCGGAGACTGCGTCCCTAATGGACTTCCTGGGTCCTTATCCTTGGTACATCCTCTCGCTGGAGACCGTCGCCTTCGTCCTGTTCCTCCTGCTGTATATGCCGTTCGCGTTCTCTGCTAATCGTGACAAGAGGGGCAAGCGGCAGCTGAACATTTAGGCAGTGACGTGAAAAAAGCCCGGATATCCTGTTAGGATTCCGGACCTGGCCGGGAGGGCGTCTGGATCGGCGCCCGCTCCTTCGTATGTGCTCTGAATGCGATAAAGACTAGCAGAAACAGGAGCATGACGAAAGAAGAATACCTGTACATCTGCGAATAGCTCGTTGCGGAGGCGAGAACACCCAGCAACATGGACCCGATCGCCACACCGAAGTCAATAGAATTGTAGTAAAAACTGTTCACCATGCCGTGCTGCCCAGGCGTAGTCTCGCGGAGCATCCAGGCCTGCGTGGTCGGCTGGATCGCCCCGAAGCCAAGCCCGTACAGCAGCGCGGACACAATCAGCAGCGAAAGTGAATGGGTGTATGAGAGCGTAAGCAGGCTTGCGAAGACAATTAGCGAGGCCGGAATCAGCACCGCTGCAGGGCCTTTGCTGTCAAATATACGACCGGATACAGGCCGGATCACCAGCACCGTGAATGCATTGAACAAGAAGAACAAGCCGATTTGAGCCAAATGAATCTCCGCCCCGTATAAAGCGAGAAAGCCGAGTAGTCCCCCGTATGTGATGGACATGAGCATATTCAGTCCGGCTGGCAGGAGAATTGTTCTTGGGAAAGGGAGCTTGTCCGTATGAGCGCCGCTTGACGCCGTTGTCACTAGCGGCTGAGGAGGAACACTGCCTGTGAAGAGCAGCATTGGAATAATTAACCCCACAGCTGCAGTACCCAGCAGGGTAAGCGAGGGGAACCCAAATCCCGCAAGGACAGACAAGCCGATCATAGGTCCAATGGACATGGCCAGACTCGTGGACAAGCCGAAATACCCAATGCCTTCACCAATCCGGTTCTTCGGAATGATCTGGGATACAAGCGTAGGCATTACTGTGCTTGCCATGCCGAATCCGACTCCAAAGGCTATGCGCAGCAGAAGCAGCAGAAACATCGTATCCGCGAATGAATACAGTGCGGTTGCCACTCCTGCGATAACAATTCCGGTGATGAGCACAGTATTCCGGTGAACTCTCCGCATAACCGGAATCATAATGAACCGGGTAACGATGGCCGATAAGGCGAACAAGCTCGTCACCAGACTGACGGTGAAGTCGTTAGGATGGAACCGCTCCTTGGCGTACGTAGGGAATGGAGCCAGCAGCATTTGAAGACATAAGAACAACAGTAAATAGCTTAGTGTCAGCATGATGAACGACTTTGTCCACAGCTTGTCTCTATGATAATTCTGATTCATCGCGTTCGTCACTCACTCCTTCTTCTCTCTCTCTATCATAAGGTCCGCCTTGCCGGCAATCTGCCGGAGCAGCTTCAGTAATAGCTTGGACTCCTCATCTGTCATCCCTTCGGTAACTTCCTTCAATATCTGCCGCTCTAACGGTATAGTATCTCTTATAACCGATCTGCCCTCTTCGGTAATGAAGATGAAGAACGAGCGGCGGTCATTCTCTCCGCTTACCCTGCGTATGAATCCCTTCTCTTCCAAAGCGGTGATGATCCGGGTTGTTGTAGGCTTATCCTTCCCGGAACGTTCACCAATCTCTCTCTGGATCTGACCCTCCTTCTCCGATATCCGGTACAGTACAGACCACTGCTCTGGAGTGATATGATAATCCCGCAGACGCTGCTGCAGAACTTGAGACATCTTGCGGTAGGCTATCCCCATATGAAAACCGATTGATTCATCCAGCGGGCTGTTCAAAAGACCTCTCCCCATCCATATAGTTGTCATAACAACTATATGGATGTTTTCGCTTAATGTCAATGCCGCGTCTTGCAGCAGCTGCATATATTTAGAGCCGCATTCCTAATCAGAATGCGGCTCTAAGCAACCATTACTTATTTGAGAAAGTGCTTATCAATCACCTCGGAGATGACATGGCTCTTGATCGGCTTGGTGATATAATCCTGCATGCCCGCAGCCAGGCACTGCTCCCGGTCGCCCTTAAGCACATTAGCGGTTACTGCGATAATCAGGGGAACTCTACCGGGCGGAAGGGTCTCATGCAGGATCCTGGAGGCCTCCAGCCCGTTCATTCCCGGCATGTGCATATCCATGAAGATCAGATCGAAGGTCTCATAAGCAACCGCCTGAATGACCTCAAACCCGTTGTTCACGATAACTACGCTATGGCCCATCTTCTCAAGCATTTTCCTAAGGACCAGTTGGTTAATATCATTGTCCTCAGCTACAAGAATCTTCAGTTTCATACGGGAATGCGCCTCGATCAGGTCTGTCTCCCCGAATTCGACTGCTTCCGAACCTCTGTTCACCCGCTGAAAGCTGATTGTAAATACGAATGTGGCGCCTGGCCCCTCTCTCGGCTCAACACGGATCTCCCCGCCAAGCAGCCCAACCAGCTTCTTCGTGATCGCAAGCCCAAGCCCTGTGCCTTCATATTTACGGCTCATAAAGTTATCCAGCTGGTGGAAGGGCTGGAACAAGTACTGAACCTTATCCTGCGGGATTCCGATGCCTGTATCCTGAACTCTGAATTCAAGCAGCGTGTGTTTCTCACAGCTGGAGTACAGGTTGACATCCACGGAGACTCCGCCGTTATATGTGAACTTGATTGAATTCCCCAACAGATTAATTAGAATCTGCTTCAACCTGTCCGGATCTCCTACCAGCTTGTCCGGAACATTGGCAGATATCGAGAGGTTCATTCGCAGCCCCTTCTGATCCGCTCTCGTCCGAAGCATGTCCATAGCTTCCATCATAACGTCCCTGAGTCCGAACTCGGATTGGTGCAGCACGGTCTTCCCGGACTCGATTTTGGCGAAATCCAATATATCATTAATAATGGACAGCAGAGAATCTCCACTCTTGCGGATAATTTCGACATACTCCCGCTGGGTACCATCCAGATGGGTTGTCTCCAGCAGAAGATCCGTCATCCCGATCACCCCGTTCATCGGTGTCCGTATTTCATGACTCATCATAGCCAAAAATTCGCTTTTGGCTTTATTCGTATTCTCAGCCGCTTCTTTGGCGGCGATGAGTCTTGTCTGCTCGGTCATATCCTTCGCAATAATATAGAATCCCACATTCTGGTTGTTAATAATAATAGGAGCAATGGTTGTCAGCACCTCGGTTGCATGACCGTCTCTGTGGGCGATAGTATCAATCTTTCTCTCTACCGTGTTGTCATTCAGCGCATGATGAAGGATATCCTTCAGATTCTTGAGACCGATGAAGCGGGAGAAGCTCGTACCCGATATCTCCTTGATCTTATAACCGGTTAATTGCTCCGCAACCGCATTACAGTTGATGATATTCCCTTCAAGATCAAGCGAGATTACTGCATCGTGATTATACTTCTTCAAGGAGTTATATCGCTCTACGCTCTCCTGCAACTTAAGCTGGTCCTGCTTGCGCTCGGTAATATCCTGAATTGTGCCCATTATGGTCTTGGGAAGCTTGCTATCCTCTGCATAGGTGACAATTCCCCGCAGGTCCAGATACTGGGCCTCCCGGGTTGGCCGGACCAGATTGAGCTCAAATTTGAATTCCCTGTTGCGTATCGCCTCGCCAAAAATCCCCTTAAGACGCTCTCTCTCTCCATCCGGTACCAGATCCAGGACCTCATATACCTTCAGGTGATCCTTCGTCCGTGGGATTCCGCATATCGAGTACACCTGCTCCGAGCAGATGACGGTGTTCCTGTCCACATTCCATTCCCAGCTGCCTATGGAAGCAATGCGCATCGACTGAGCGAGGAACTCTTCTCTGTCCTGCATGTTCTTGCCTACATAGTAGTCTGAGGACACATAGATAATAAAATATGACGGAAGGCCTTCTTCCTCCCTGTTGATTAAGGAGACCACCACCTGAGCCAGAATAACGCTTCCATCTTTACGGATAAGCTTATGCTCAAGGTTAAGCGTTGGCTGCTCTGCATAACACAGGTTGCTGACCTTAGTGTAGCTGCTTGCGTATTCTTCCTGGTAAGTAAGCTCGCTCATGCTTAAGCCAAGCAGCTCTTCCTCTGTATAACCGAGGAGTTGGCAGAGTGCCGGATTCACTTGAAGCCACTTTCCCTCCGCTGAGATAAAAGCAATTCCCATAGGTGACAAAGTATACACTTGTTCATAATTGGGGAATTGGGGAATCAAATCATTATGCATAACGCGCCTCCAGCCAATGAAGTATATAAAATGAGCTTGTGGGGCTCGACATGTTCACTTTGTCTAATTGATATCAGACAGCCCTCGAAATGTCAATTCACATTTTCTGTAAGTGCCGCTGACCGTCTCACTTGAATATTCCTGTAGATAGATGCTACTATAGAAAGGAAAGTAACTCATCATATAATTAGAAACTCAGAGGAGTGTGAAGAGGAATGAGTTGGACCGAAATTTCAACTATAGATGAATGGAATCAAATCCTGGAGCAATCCAGCAGCCGGGGACAATTAGTCCTGAAGCACAGCACCACTTGCCCGGTTAGTGCAAATGCACTCAAGGAATTCAACGAGTTCGTTGAAGCTAATGCCGATGCGGACGTGGATTACTACCTCGTCAAAGTGATCGAGTCACGCCCTGTATCCAATCAGATTGCTGACGACCTGGGCGTTAAGCATGAATCTCCCCAGGTTATATTCGTGAAGGATAAAGCGAAATATTGGACCGCTTCACACTGGTCTGTGACGAATGCCCATATTTCAGCAGTCCTGAATTAATTACAAGCTTGTAACCATCATTACACACTTGAAAGCCATTGACCAGGACTTTATCGTCCAGTCTTTGGCTTTTTTAGGTAACAGAATACAGATTTTCCTAGAGCCTGAATAGATCAGGATGCGGCAGATGTGAAGATCCCGGTCCATGAGCTGGATAAAATAATAAGCCCGGCATCTGAACCAAGCGAGATACCGGGCTACTATATTCTGTTCCTATGTGCTTATCGTGCTTACGCTTACCTTACCGCTTAGGAAGCAGCTTGACATACTCATCAGATAAATTCATCAGCTTTAGTATATACTCATAGTCCTCTTTGTAAGGTGCCAGGTCGCTGACCGGCTGCCTGGTCTTCAGAGACACGGCCGTCCCATCCTCGAACCCTTGCCCTGGGACAAAGACAATCTCGTTATTGAAGAAAGAGCCTGTCGGCAAGTAATACCTCATCCCGACTATATTCTTATCCACGTTCAGCAGATCGTGACCAAAGGCTGTGAAGTTCTCCTCCTTCAAGGATATCCCGAGCAAATTAGCCACCGTTGGCATAATATCGAGCTGACCGCCGACCTGGTCAATCACGATACCCTTATTCTCTCCGGGCAGATGAATGAGCAGCGGAATGTTGAACCTGTTAATTCTGGGATCATACTTAATCCCTAGCTGCTGACTTACAACAGCCGGGTCATTATCCTTAGACTGCAAGCCGAAGTGATCCCCATACAACACAAGCATGGTCTGATCCCACAGTCCCTTTGCCTTCAAGCTGTCAATCAGCGTCCCTACCGCATAGTCAGCATAGTTCACGGCTTGAATATAATCTCCAAGCTGCGTTCCTTTCATGGAGTCCGGTACAGTTATCCGAACACGGTCTTCCGGCACCTTGAAAGGGAAATGACTGGACACGGTAACAAACTGTCCATAGAACGGCCGGCCTGATTGACTAACAGCGGACAGCTTGTCAACACCCAGCCGGTACAGCTCCTCGTCCGACGCCCCGAACTCATTGAAATGGTCATTGTTGTAAGCAGGCTTATCGTAGTAACGATCAAAGCCCAGAGCCGGATACAGCTTGATCCGGTTCCAGAAGCTTGCTTCGTTCACATGAAAGGTGTTCGTCTCGTAATTATACTTGCGCAGCAGACTTGGCAGGCTGGGCAGTATTCTGTCTCCATAACCTGTTGACATCGCGACAGTTCCTGTCGGATATATCGACGTATTGGATATGAACTCGGCATCCGAGGTATTGCCCTGGCCTATTTGCTGAAATACATTCGGGAAGTACATCCCTTCCGCAGCCAGCCTATTCAGCACAGGTGTTACCTCCTGCCCCCCCACCTTCAGATGGATCGGGAAGTTCTGAAAAGCCTCCATCTGTACAATAATTACATTCTTCCCTCTGGCGGCACCGAAGTATTTCGGACTCTCCCCTGTGATCGCCCTTTCTGGGGAATGGTACGGGTAAGTCAATTGCAGCTGGTTAACCCTGGAGATCGTATCCTTGATATTCCCGTTCTGAATCGTCAGGTTCTCTTCCCTCGCCTTCAAGGCCGCCGCAACCTGGTAATCGAGGAAGCCCAGATTCTCTGCCTGCACCAGTTCATTCGTAATGGACTTGCCCAGCTGGATGAATGTTGCCGATCCGGATAGGCTTAGTACCAGAACAAGTGCGACCCCGATCTTCCAGACCGGTCTTCGGCCTGGCACCCGAACTCCTTTTGCCCGGTTCACTACCCACAACAGAGCCAATACAAGAATATCCGCGAAATAGATAAAGTCGATCCAACGGATCGTTGACTGAATACTCGACTGAATCCCGGTAACCTGATGAAGCTCATTAAGCGCGGTATAGGTTGGCACAGAATTAAAATGCGCAAAATATAACGTGGATGAGAATAAGAGCAGGGAGAAGATCAGGTTACACCCCCAGTACACCGGCCCTTTGATCCTAGCGGGTGTGACAAGCTCCAATATAGACAGCAGCACCAGCACAGCAAGCGCATCTGCTGCCAGCCGGGTTATCTCTACACCTGCAAAGAAAAAATATCGTAAAAGCACCAGCTTTAATAAAAGCAGCACAAATACGATAAAAAAAGGCGTTCTATGGTATGCGCCTCTGGATTGTTCCATACTAACTACCTTAACCTCTCTAATTTGGGATGGGATCTAGTATACCACTAAACCAATCATCAGGGCTACTTCCCAGCGCATAGACTTCACCTAATCCACCTGAATCTTATCCCCCCTCTCGGCTGCCGGGTCAATAGCCTTGAACTTAAGGGAACTGTTCAAATGCAGCAAAAAGGCCCCTCCATCCGGCGGACAAGAGAAAGTCCGCTGAGACAGGGGGCCTCAGATATAAATTAAGTTAGTTCTTGCTAAGAACGTCTGTCAGAACAGGAACGATCTGTGATTTACGGGATACTACACCTTTCAGGACAGCCTTGTTGTCATCCAGCTTCACATTGTAAGCTTGTTCAACAGCCGCAGCCTGCTTGCCAAGGGCAATACCGATCGAATCATTGTTCAGAATATCGGTTACCACGAACAGGAACAGATCAAGACCTTTCTGCTCGATCACATTGTTCAGCGCAGCTTCAACTTCAGCCTGACGGGACAGCACATCGTTAGTGTCCACAGCATTAACCTGAGCGATTTCAACCTTGGAGCTGCCCATCTGGAACTCCTTGGAGTCGATGGTGATCAGCTGTTCAATTGTTTTGTCGCTAAGGTCCGCACCTGCTTTGAGCATATCCAGACCATACTTGTCCGCATCCACACCCGCAATTTCAGCAAGTTCACGGGCAGCTGCCACGTCCTGCTCAGTGCAAGTCGGCGATTTGAACAGCAAGGAGTCAGAGATAATGGCAGACAGCATAAGACCTGCGATTTCTTTCTTAATGGTCTTGCCATTCTCCTTGTACAATTTGTTAAGAATAGTGGCCGTACAACCTACCGGCTCTGCACGATAGTACAAAGGACCGCTTGTCTCAAAATTGGCAATACGGTGGTGGTCGATAACTTCAACCACGCGCACCTGATCGATGTCGCTGGCACTTTGCTGACGCTCGTTGTGGTCAACCAGAATCACTTCTTCGGCTTCATTCGCTACTGTCTCTACTTGACGCGGCGCTTCAACCTTGAAGTAATCAAGCGCGTACTGAGTCTCCGAGCTAACAGCTCCAAGACGTACGGCTTCAACATCAAGACCCAGCTGCTTCTTTAGATCAGCGTAAGCAATTGCGGAGCAGATTGTATCTGTATCCGGATTTTTATGACCAAAAATCAAAGTTTTTCCCATTGCAGAAATTCCCCTTTGTCAGTTATTAGGCCACTATTCAGCCTATCTATATAGATTATAGCGATAAATCCGCCTTATTCCAATGCCTTTACCCATATTATCTCCCAATCTGCTTCTCCATGCATAGACTGCTCTCACAATTCGCATATTCTCCATACCTTTCAATGACCATATACTCATGCTTTGTGTAAAAGCTGACCGCCTCCACCTGCGGCTCCCCGGTCTCCAGCCTGATCGTGCGAAAGCCCCTTTTTCCTGCCTCTTCCTCCAAATGTGTGAGTAGCTGCCGGGCGATGCCCTTATTGCGGTGAGCGGGATCTACGAAAAAGCGCTTCAGTTCGGCAAATCCCTCTTCGGGATACGGCAGAAATCCACCGCAGCCCACCGGGGTCCCATCTTCGTAGGCCACGACAAAATACCCCTTCTGAATCGAAGGATCACTGAAATCCACTTTAAAAATTTCTTCTGGGGGATATTTCGTGATCAGGTACTCATCCAGCTTCAGGATTAATGCGGCAAGGTTCTCATCAGGCGGGGATACTTGTCGTACTTGAGTTCCAATTTCCATTGTAGTTGTACGCTCCTCTATGTATTTTTTCAATTGACGATGAAGAATTGCAGCCTCTGGAGCCGGAATATCCACCTGAACAGATTACCACAGTCATAAAGCGTGAGGCTCCCGGTGTGTCAATCACTCTATTTATGTTCAGTATTATACATTGCACTGCTCATTCAAACACCTACTTGACGTCTTCCAATCACCCCACTATAATAAAAAACCAAATACAGGAAGAAGCGAGTATCAAAGACATGATTCGCCTCAAGGACTGCACAGAGAGAGAAGTGATTGGTGGAAGCTTCTCCTGAGACCGGAAGCGAGTTACCCCTTTGTAGCCGTGAAATGGAACCTGCCGATGTGTATGCGGTGGTGGTATATTTCACCGATTGATCCCCGTTAACGGATTCTAATTAAGGATCTGCACATCCATGCAGCTTCGGTGATGCCGCAGCGAATGGAATGATGCAGATTGAATTAGGGTGGAACCACGAGCTGAACGCACTCGTCCCTTTGCTGGGAAGAGATGTGTTTTTTTGCGTTCAAACCTTGTTGTATCCAAAAAAAAGCTGCTGGAGGTATCCACCATGGACATGAAAGAGATTCAAGTATCCCTGCCGGACGGTTCCGTTCGGCTCTACCCGAATGGCATTACTGTGGAACAGATTGCCGCTTCAATCAGCCCGGGCCTTAGAAAGGCAGCCATTGCAGGCAAGGTGAACGGCCAGGCCGTTGATCTATCCAGGCCGATCGATGAGGATTGCGGGATTGAAATTCTAACTCTAGAGAGCCCGGGCGGGATTGAAGTATACCGTCACAGCACGGCTCATCTGATGGCACAGGCGATCCGGCGGATCTATGGTTCCCAAGCGGTGAAGCTGGGAATTGGCCCTGTAATCCAGGACGGATTCTATTACGATATCGACCTTGCGAAGCCGCTGTCTGTTCATGATCTAGAGCAGATTGAGGCCGAAATGGAGGCGATCATCCGGGAGGACCTGCCGATCAAGCGCCGGGTAGTCAGCCGGGAGGAGGCTGTTCGGCTGTTCAGCGAGCTTCAAGAGCCGCTTAAGCTGGAGCTTATTCATGAGCTGCCCGCGGAAGCCGTCATTACGCTGTATGAACAAGGTGAATTTGTGGATTTGTGCCGCGGCCCCCACCTTCCATCCACAGGCCGGATCAAGGCCTTCAAGCTGCAAAATGTAGCCGGAGCTTACTGGCGCGGAGACTCCAGCAATAAGATGCTGCAGCGGATCTACGGCACAGCCTTCCCGAAGAAAAGCCAGCTGGATGAGCATCTTCACCTGCTTGAAGAAGCGCGTAAGCGGGACCACCGCAAGCTAGGCAAGGAACTGGGGCTGTTCATGTTCTCGGAAGAGGCGCCGGGCATGCCCTTCTATCTGCCGAACGGGATGGTCATTCGGACCGAGCTTGAGAATTTCTCACGCGAAGCCCAGCATCAGTATGAATACGATGAGGTCCGCACTCCCTTCATGATGAACAAGGAGCTGTGGGAGCAATCCGGCCACTGGGACCACTACAAAGACAATATGTATTTCAGCAAGGTGGATGAGACTGAGTTCGCCCTGAAACCGATGAACTGCCCCGGCCATATGCTGATCTTCAAGAACAGCCTGCGCTCTTACCGTGAGCTTCCAATCCGGCTGGCAGAGTTCGGTCAGGTTCATCGCCACGAATTCTCCGGAGCACTGAATGGAATGATGAGGGTCCGGACGTTCTGCCAGGATGATGCGCATATCTTCATACGTCCAGACCAGATTGAAGAAGAGATCGGCCGGGTCATTGCACAGATTGGCCATGTCTATCAAGTGTTCGGATTCGAGTACAGGATTGAATTATCCACCCGCCCGGAGGATTCCATGGGATCGGAAGAGCTGTGGAATCAGGCCGAGCAATCCTTAAGGAATGTGCTTGACGGAAGAGGCGTAGACTACCGCCTTAATGAGGGCGACGGAGCTTTTTATGGACCGAAGATTGATTTCCATATCCTCGATGCCTTAGGACGCAGCTGGCAGTGTGGCACCATTCAGCTGGATTTCCAGATGCCTGAGAAATTTGATCTCACTTATATTGGGGAAGACAATCTGAAGCACCGGCCTGTCGTAATCCACCGCGCTGTGTATGGCTCCATCGACCGGTTCATGGGTATTCTGACTGAGCATTACAGCGGTGCTTTCCCGCTGTGGCTGGCACCGGTTCAAGCCCGGATTATCCCAGTCTCCGAGCCCTTTATAGATTATGCCCTTAAGGTAAAAGCTGAGCTTGCGGCAGCCGGCATACGTGCCGAAGTGGATGTACGCAATGAAAAGCTTGGCTATAAGATCCGCGAAGCGGGAGTGAAGAAGGTTCCTTATACGCTCGTTCTTGGAGAGAAGGAGCAGAGCTCCGGGACGGTATCGGTTCGCCAGAGAGCAGCGTGTGCGATTGGCGAGACTCCGCTAGAGTCTTTTGTCCAGCAGATGAGAGATGAAATTGCCTCAAGAAAATAAACATGCAGATCACAAAGAACGGTACCTTCGCCTTCAAGCGATAGTACCGTTCTTCATATATGAACCGAAGTCCCTTAGTAGTGTCAGCCTTGAGCTACCAGCTTAACTTGGATGTTGAACGGATCTCTGGCGAACCAGTCCCCCTGCTTCTGCTGAACTTCAGCCCCGGCATTCTTGAGCCGCTGAACCACGGCCTCGAGCTCGGAGCGGTCAGGAAGAACCAGCTCATAATAATCCAGACCCGCTGCATTCTCCGGAACCGGCGGAGCGCCAACTCCTGCCCATGTGTTAAGACCAATATGATGGTGATATCCCCCGGCGGAAATGAACAAGGCGGCTTGCCCATAAGTGGCAACAATATCAAAGCCTAGAACCTGAGTATAAAATTCTTCGGCCTTCTTCAGGTCAGAGACGTGGAAATGCACGTGACCGATCTGCGTACCGAGCGGCAGCCCTGCCCATTCCAGGCCTTCCGATGCGGCAAGAAGTCCTTCGATATCCACTTGGTCTGTAGACATCACATAGTGGCCTTGTTCATCCCGCTGCCACGTCTCCCGCGGACGATCCGCATAAATCTCGATCCCGTTGTTGTCGGGATCATTAATATAAAGTGCCTCGCTGACCAGGTGATCCCCCTGCCCGACAGATATTTGGTGCTCGATCAGGTTGCGTACAGCCAGCCCAAGTGAAGCCCGATCTGGAAGCAGAATGGCAAAGTGGTACAGCCCTGCCCCCGCTTTTCTCGGCAGCACATCCGCATGATCCAGCTCCCGCAGAACTACAAGAGGATGAACACCGTCCACGGTGAGCTCAGCTGTATTTCCCTTACGGTTAAGCTCTTTCAATCCTACAACTTCCTTATAGAAAGCAACCGACCGCTCAAGATTGCTTACCTTTAACTTGACGATACCAATTCTAGCAGCCGGGTGTATGTGAGTTGTCATCTCTCTCATCCTTTCAGGTCGTGTTCTGATTATTGAGTTGAATTAGTCCGTTTTCTTGCGAACAGCGAATCCAGTGACAACGGCGTTGTCTCTGTGAAGACCAAATGCAGAGCAATCAAGGCAAAGGCGATATCGAGCTCATACCCTGCCATCTGGCCATTACCCAGAAGTCCGGCAGGCAGCTTAGCTGAGAGCACAGCACCGATCATAATGACGATAACAATGGCGGATACATACCTTGTGAACAAGCCTAAAATGAGGGCAATCCCTACAACAAGCTCTGTATAAGCGATGACGTAACCCAGCACACCAGGTAATCCTAGGCTTTGGAACCAGCCCGAAATATTCGGAAGACCTGTCTGGAATTTGTTGATTGCATGAGCTACGAATAGTATGCCCAGAGCAATACGCATAAGAGTGGATACATTTTTGTTCATCATCATAAAAACTTCCCTTCTAAATTTGTTATTTGAATAATTAATTCATATTACTAATAACATAGGCCGAATTTCGTGTTGTTTATTACTAATATGAATAATTATTTTGTATTAACAATTTATCACGAGATTATATTTCATGTCAACCATTTATTTGTTATAATAAATAAAAAATTAGTATTAGTAATAAACAAGGAGGGATAACTATGGATACCATGGACATCGGCTCTAATATCCGGGCCATCCGGAAAAGCAAAAGGCTGTCCATCGGACAAATATGCGAAAAAACAGGATTATCCCAAGGCTTTATGAGCCAGGTGGAGAATAACAAAACCTCCCCTTCCATCGCCACTTTGGACAGTATTGCCGGAGCACTGGATGTTCCGCTTGCCTTCCTGCTGCTTAAGAAGGATGAGCGTATGCATATTATCCGCAAGGAGGAGCGCCGTAAAACCATTTACGGAAAGGGACAGTTCGAGGTTGAGCATCTAAGCGACCGGGGCAATGTGAAAATGATGCTCGTGGAGATGCCGCCTGGCACCTCAACCGAAGAAGCCCACGCGCATGCTGGCGAAGAGATTCATTTCGTCATCCAGGGTACGCTCTATGCCGAGCAAGGCGATGTCTCCGCCACCTTAAATGCGGGCGACGCATTCAGCTGGAAAGCCTGTTTCCCTCATTATGTGAAGAACATTGGGGATGAGCCTGCGATTGTGCTGATATCGGTACATCGGGGTGGTGGCAGTGAAGATTAGGAATTGTAACCACTGATGGCCGCTGCGCTGCCGGATCGCCTTTCGATCGCTGTTATCCCCGGATTCTCTGAATTGAACTAGATGTATGAATCCGGGGATAAGCTGATGCTTCCGAAGCAGCTTTCTTTCAGAAAGCTTTTAGGCGAACGCTATGCTTCTACAGGCGATTCCGGCCGCTCCGCTGGGTGCGTGCATGGGGGTAATCCCAAACTTCTCTGAGGTTTGAGGGTAGCAATAAGAGGGCTGACCTTTCATGGGGTCAGCCCTCTTAGGGTTAGCGCGTCTTGTAGGCCTTCGCTTCTACAGGCGGATTCCGCCTCGAATTAGTACGAGCACCTTGGCTAGTGCTTAGCTTCCGGCTTCCACCGGATTCCACTTCACGATGGGATACCATTGACTAGCTAACCGTAACGGTTGCCACTAACTTTGGCTAACAGTAGGCGATCCGTCATCACGTTCATGACTTTCCCTCAAAGATGGCGCTCATGATAGACGCACATAAATAAAGATTGTCTTACATAGAAGACTGTCTTGCCTCAATATACGAGTGAAATAATCAGGTAAATTGCATATAGAGAAAAAATAGCAGCAAATATTACTTTGTACACAGCTTGAAAAGGTTTGTTGTTTTTCTTCTTAGTTTCGTAAAGAATCAGGTAAGCGATAGATACTACTATAATGAATATCGCTAAAATCGTTGACAATGTAGGTGGCATGGCTTGTTCTCCTTTTAAATGAAGTACCAGCTATTCAATTACATCCACATGGAATAACAACTACATATTAAACCCCTTTAAGAAGTAAAAGTTTGGGGGAATTAATTTTAGTGCCTACATTTTAGTACCTACATATGTTTATGTGCCATACATGGATAAGATGATCATCTAAATCCGCCGCACTACTCTGGCTTCGTATTCAAAGGCTTCAGATTCGCCTCGATCTGTGCTCGCTGGGGTTCAAGGAACGGCGGAAGGGCAAGAGATTCGCCTAAGTGCTCCAAATCCTCATCCGTGGCGAAGCCGGGTCCGTCCGTAGCGAATTCGAACAGTATTCCGTTCGGCTCCCGGAAGTACAGCGAATGGAAATAGAAACGGTCCACATAACCGGAGTTCGGGAATCGGCCTTCGCTGATTTTGGAGATCCAGGCATGAAGCTCCTCATCGTTATCCACCCGGAAGGCCACGTGGTGGACTCCGCCCCGGCCGAGCCGTTCACGGGGAAGGTCGTTCCTCTCCTCAATATGTACCTCCGCGCCGCTTCCACCTTCGCCTGTTTCAAATATGAGAATGTCCGGCTGCCCAGCTGTGAATGCGGGATATTTGCCTTTGGCGCGGAATCCAAGCAGGTCCTGAAGTACGGCGATCGTTGGCTGCGGATCTTGCACCGTCAGCTTAACCGGGCCCAAGCCTACTATCCCGTACGCCTTCGGAACAGGACTCTTCGCCCAAGGGTTCCCCCCTGCTACCCCGCGATTGTTCTCATCGGAGACCAGAATGAAGCGCTGACCCTCCCCATCCCTGAATGCCAGTGCGGAGCGGCCCGCCACTTGAGTAATCTCATCATGCTCAACTCCGAACTGATCCAGCCGCCCTTTCCAGTACACAAGTGCTTCATCACTAGGGACGCGCAGGGACAAAGCCGAGATGCTGCTGACTCCTTCGCGGTTGCGTCCTGCCATGGGAATCTCGAAGAAGGTTAGCTCTGTACCCGGGTTCCCCTCCTCATCTCCGTAGAACAGATGGTATACACGGGTATCGTCCTGATTCACGGTCTTCTTAATCAGACGAAGTCCAAGCACTTCGGTATAAAATTTAAAATTGTCTGCTGCATGAGCTGTTATGGCGGAAACGTGATGTATGCCTTTGAGTTCCATAACTGCACCCCCGGTTGTTATAATTTATGGTGATTAAGTCTATTATACACTAAATATTAGTTATTTACAAAATGTAAGTTACTAGTCATTATACTCACAACCATCTCCATCCTAGTTATCAAGCCAATGGTAATGTAAGTAACGTTGATATGAACTCAACTGGATTACTGCCCGATTGAGCATTCACGGACAATTGCTTTAATCCGGCCTTAATCCGGCCTTGATCCAGCCTTACTCTTTCACTCCATCCAGCAATCACTATGCTTAACTCTTAACTGGACTAACTAGCGTATATGTTTTATCTGGGTAATCAGCCTGTCGACAGTCTTCCTCAGCCGGCTTCGTCTGTCAGGGATAAGCTCGATATGCAGCTTCGCGGCGATTAACTCTGCGGTCTGCGAAATAGTAAGGTGATCGGTGTACACATGCTCTGCGAAGGCATCACCCGCAAGCTCTCGAACGCACCTGTCCATCTGTTGGGCCGCCCAGGAACGAGAGCCCTCGAATCGGCTTCGCAATCTCCTCTTAAGTGTGTCCTTCGTTAAAGTTAGTGTGAAATGACGCAGGTTCAGGCCATCACCCCTTAGCCTCCCAACGATCTCATCCCAATACCCGACATCTGTGATGGTCATCGGAACAATAATCGTTCCCTCATATCTGGATGTAATGTAGGTCAGCATTTCATAGTTAAATGTCCGCCACAAGAGGTGCTCTTGAAAGTCACTCCGGGCCGCCTCCATAGGAATATTATCCCGAATATAATATCCTGTATTCTCCGGATCGAATACGAACGAATCGGGAATCCGCCGGTGCAGCTCATAAGCCGTCTGGGTCTTCCCGGCGCCAAATGCCCCGTTTAACCAAATTATCACAATGTTCACTCCTTCTGCTGCATACCCGCCTCTAAATAAAAAAACAACTCAAAAGACTGAGTTGTTGGCACGATAGTCATTTCTTTATAACCTTCTTCTTCGGCAGCACCTTGTTCTCATACCGAATCATTTTCCGGAACATTCGTTGGTCCTTAAGCGCATTGAAAATATACTTATCCGGCCGGGTATTGACCTCGATGATCCAGGGCTTCAGATCTGTATCCAGTCCTATGTCTATCCCGTAAGCCCGAAATCTTGGGAAAATTCCGCTAAGATGGCTGCTTACCCGTATGCCAAGCCGATGCAGACGATGGATATATCTGCGAATCTCCGCTTGGGACATGAGCGGGGCAAGCAGCTCTTCCACCGGTTTTGGCTGACCTCCGTTATGATAGTTTGTTACGACTTTGTTCGGCTGGGCCACCCGCCCAACGATCCCCGTAACTTCCCACTTGCTCTGTGGATTCCGCTGGACCATCACGCGCAGATCGAACGGTCTGCCATGATGGCGAAGCAGCGGGATTCCTTGCTGGACCAGGTAGAGCCTGCGCCCTCTGCTCTTCTCGAATGCCTCATAAGCATGGTCGAACGACTTGAACCTACGGCTCTGCGTCCCGTTCTGCAGCAGGTAACCGTCAAGTGTACGCGACAGCTTGTATATCCCGTACCCACCAGTCCCATGACTGGGCTTGAGGTAGACCGCCCGGTGCCGCTCCAACATTTCCCGTACACGCTTGCGGTCTGCCGGAGCCGTCTGGGGCAGATGTCTGGCCAGTTCCTTCTCCTTACTCATCGCCTGGTGCTTGCCAAGCTTATTATTAAGGTACACCCCGGATCACCTCACTATCTAACATCATTACTTTAGGATGAACTAAAGAAATGTACGTCAGGACATATACTTAGATATATGCGGGAGCTTCTGCCGGGGTTTGGATACTGCGGCTTTGTCGTGCAAAAAATTTTCCGGATAGCCTCTATAATTCAACCTTCAGAATCCCGCTCGCCTCCACGGCTTGAACCGCATGCCTGAGCATCTCCTCATCCTGGACCAGGGCCAGCCGGACATGACCTTCTCCTGATGGGCCAAATGCGCTGCCCGGGGTAACGATAACCCCTGCTTTGCTCACCATGTCCATCGCGAAATTCTCGGATGTCTCATAATGTGCAGGAATTCTTGTCCAGATGAACATAGTGGCCGCCGGTTTCTCCATATTCCAGCCGATACGTGTGAACCCCTCGCAGAGAATATCTCTTCGCCTTTCATAAGCCTTAGCCGTCTTCTCTACACTGCCCTGGTCACCCGTTATTGCAGCAATGGCCGCTTGCTGAATGGGAATGAACATCCCGTAGTCCATGTTGGACTTCAAGGTCTTGAGACGGGCTACAACCTCTGCATTCCCCAGGCAAAAGCCGATTCTTGCACCCGCCAATCCATACGTTTTGGATAACGAATTAAATTCCACGCCAACCTCCATCGCTCCCGGAAAAGCAAGAAAGCTTCCGCAAGTTCTGCCATCGAACACCAGCTCGCTGTAAGCATTGTCATGCAAGACGATTATGTCATATTTTTTGGCGAACCGGATCAGGTCTGTGTAGAAGCTGTCCGGCGCCAATGCCGCAGTAGGATTATTGGGGTAGGATACGATCATAAACTTGGCTCTGGCTGCGATATCCTCCGGTATATCCTGAAGCTGGATTAGATAATCATTCTTTTTTCTCTGCGGCATGAAATAGAGCTCTGCGCCGGCCAGCCGCGGCCCATCAGCGAATACGGGGTAGCAAGGATCGGGAACCAGCACCAGATCGCCCTCATCTATAATAGATAATGAGATATGGGCAAGCCCTTCTTGCGAACCTAACAAGGAGCAAATCTCCGTCTTCGGGTCGAGCTCTACTCCGTACCTGGTAAGGTACCAGCTGCCCGCCGCTTCTAACAGAGCGCTTTGATCATTGACTGCGTAAATATAATTGCTCTCATCGGCCGCCGCTGTGCACAGCGCATCAATAATATGGGGGGCGGGAGGAATATTGGGCGTCCCCACACTTAAGTCAATAACTGGCTGCCCCTGCTCCAGTCTCTTTCTCTTGATCTCCAGCAATTTGGTGAAGATGCCCTCCCCAAAATGGTTCATTCTTGTAGCAAACTTCATGATCGCTGCTCTCCTACTTTCTTATAAGCTTATATATAAATTATAGCTGTTCATCCATATAACCGCTCCTATTCCTGATAATCAGTCTCGGCCAGAATTGTCCTAGGTCCTCCTTTAATGAAGAAGATCTTCAATCATGGGATAGATATCCATGGGCTCTAACGTAGATTCAAATCTCCCTGCCACCTGGCCCCCGCGGCCGATCAGGAACTTGGAGAAGTTCCACTTTACCCCGTTACCGGCATGGATCTGCGGATGGTTTTCCCTAAGGAATTCGTCCATCCACTTCCCTTCCTTTGTCCGGGTATCGAAGCCTTGGAATGGGGCTCTTTGGGTTAAGAATTCAAATAAAGGATGGGCGGACGGCCCTCTAACCTCTGTCTTCTCAAATAGCGGGAAGGTTATCCCGTGGTGTGACACACAGGCTTCTGCAATCTCGGAGCTGCTCCCGGGCTCTTTCCCGTTGAACTGGTTGCATGGAAAACCGAGAATTTCAAGTCCTTGTCCCTGCCTGCGTTCGTACAGCTTCTGCAGGTCAGCGAATTGCCGGGAATAGCTGCACTGGCTGGCGGTGTTAACGATAAGAAGCACCTTTCCCCTATACTTGGACAGGGAGACCACTTCTCCCTGAATAGAGGTGGCCTGAAAATCGTAAATAGACATCTCCCCATCCCCCCTGGATATGGTAATTAATTTAGTCCATCATACCTCTCCTTCTCTTATTGTTCTAATATATAGTTCTAATAGCTTTTATAGGAATTGGATATAATCAGTAAACAAAAGGCAGTTATGAACGGATTCATAACTGCCTCTGTCTATCCTGACTATAAGGTTATAATTTGACTCTCTGCAGCCGCAGCGCGTTCAGCACGACGGAGACTGAGCTTAGCGCCATAGCGGCACCTGCGAGCCATGGGGCCAGGAAGCCTAGCGCTGCAACCGGAATTCCGATCACATTGTAAGCCAGTGCCCAGAACAGGTTCTGCTTAATGTTCAGCATGGTCTTTCTGCTCATGGAGATGGCATCCGGGATGCTGTTCAAATCCCCGCGCATCAAGGTTACATCCGCCGCCTCCATAGCCACATCGGTCCCCGTGCCCATCGCCATTCCAATATCTGCGGTGGCGAGAGCCGGCGCATCATTAATGCCATCTCCAACCATGGCCACCTTGCGTCCACCCTCTTGAAGCTTCTTCACTTCGGCAGCCTTGCCCTCAGGCAGGACTTCAGCAAGCACACGATCAATTCCCACCTGGGCGGCAATCGCCTTCGCTGTACGCTCGTTATCTCCTGTGATCATCACAACTTCGATGCCCAGTTTCTTCATTCTTGCAACAGCTTCGCCAGAAGTCTCCTTAATCGTATCCGCAACCGCCACCATGGCAGCGTACTGGCCATTCACAGCCACCAGCATCGCTGTCTTGCCTGCCTCCTCCAGCTCATTCATCTGTGCATAAGCAGCTTCAGCAGCAACCTGATGCTTGTTCATCAGCTTGCGGGTCCCGATCAGCAGCTCCTGACCTTGTACAGTGGCACGTATGCCGTATCCAGGAATCGCTTCGAATTGCTCTGTATTCGGGAGATCGATACCTTTCCGGCGGATTCCCTCCACTATCGCTTCTGCAAGAGGATGCTCTGAGTTCTTCTCGGCTGCTCCGATCCATGCGAGCAGATCAGTCTCCGAATAGCTGTGATCCGCGACAAGTACATCGGTAAGTTCAGGTGTCCCTTTGGTCACTGTACCTGTTTTGTCGAGAATGATCGCACTGATCTTGTGGGTAGCCTCAAGGTGCTCTCCGCCTTTAAATAAAATTCCCAGTTCAGCAGCCCGGCCCGATCCTGCCATGATGGAGGTCGGTGTAGCCAGACCAAGCGCACAAGGGCAGGCAATGACAAGCACGGCGATCGCCTTCTCAAGCGCACTTGAGAAATTGCCCGGCTCTACGGCGAAGTACCATACAAGAAATGTAATTACTGCAATGCCGATAACAATAGGAACGAAGATTCCCGAGATCACATCAGCCACACGCTGGATGGGAGCCTTCGAGCCCTGAGCCTCTTCAACAACACGGATAATTTGAGATAATGCGGTCTCTCTGCCGACCTTGGTTGCACGGATTCTAAGCATCCCGTTCTTATTGATCGTAGCCCCGAACACCTGACTGTCCGCGCTCTTCTCTACCGGAAGACTCTCCCCCGTGAGCATCGACTCATCCACCGAGGATATGCCCTCAGTAACTACACCATCTACAGGGATCTTCTCCCCGGGTCTTACAATAACAAGATCACCAGCCACCACCTGCTCGATTGGCACCGAGATCTCCTGATCTCCGCGAACCACCAGCGCCGTCTTGGCCTGCAGGCCCATCAATGTCTTGATGGCTTCCGAAGATCTGCCCTTCGCAAGAGCTTCGAACAGCTTGCCGAGCAGAATCAGAGTGATCAGCACACTGCTGGTCTCGTAATACAGTTCTACGCCGCCGTGTCCATGCGAATTAAGACTCTCAATCGACAGATACAGACTGTAAAAGAAAGCAGCTGAAGTTCCGAGCGCAACCAGCACATCCATATTCGCACTGCCATTCCGAAGCGCCTTATAAGCGCCCTTATAGAACTGCGCCCCTATAATGAGCTGTACGGGTGCGGCAAGGACAAGCTGAAACCAAGGATTCATGAACAACTCCGGCACCCAGATGAAGGAGGTAAAAGAAAAGTGGCCCACCATCGCCCACAGCAGCGGGAACGATAGGATCGCGGAGATGATCAGCTTTCTTCTCTGCCGCACAATCTCCTTCTTGCGGTGGTCGCCGGCCTCCTGCTTCTCAGTCTTGAGTGCCGCCGTATATCCGAGCTTCTCCACCTTCTGGATGATCTCTTCTACAGTGACCTCACCCGGAGAGAACTCCACCTGTGCAGTCTCCAGCGCCAGGTTCACCGAAGCCCGGCTTACGCCGCCAAGCTTGTTCAGTCCCTTCTCAATCCGGGTTGCACAAGCTGCGCAGGTCATTC
Organism: Paenibacillus sp. YPG26; assembly: GCF_023704175.1. NCBI lineage: Bacteria > Bacillati > Bacillota > Bacilli > Caryophanales > Paenibacillaceae > Paenibacillus > Paenibacillus sp. YPG26. The sequence continues at coordinate 3,284,222 of NZ_CP084530.1, forward strand.
CCCCGATCTGGAAGTCTGCCGTCTCCTTAACGGTGCCATAACCCAAGGCTTCGATCTTCTTCTCCAGGGCTTCCGGATTAACAACTGCCGGATTGTAAGTTACTGAAGCCTTCTCTAACGTAAAATTCACGTTCGCTTCAGATACTCCCTCCATCCTGCCGAGGCCCTTCTCAATCCGGCCCGCACATGCGGCACAAGTCATTCCTGTAATCTGTAATACGGCTTGTTCCTGTCCTGATTGCTTCAACTTATCCATGCCATTTCACCCCTATCCTGAACACTTATAGAACTTCATACCCCTGATCTTCAATAACCTCTTTCAAAGCCTGCAATGAAATTTGAGCTTCATCATACTGCACTTCCACCGTCTTGGAGGCCAGATCCACCTGGCCGGATGCCCCTGCACCTTTCAACGCCTTCTCAATGGAATTCACACAATGACCGCACGACATACCTTCAACCTGCAATGTTGTTGTATTCATATGATAACTCCTCCTCAATGAAATGTTTGATTTGTTTTCTTACTCATACTATACCCCCCTACCCTATATCTGTCAACTACTTATTTATATTTTTTTCCTTTCACGTGTCTTTACAATTCTTTTACACAAAAAGCCCTTTGTGTTGATGTTGGCATCATACGCTTAGGGAAGTGAGCGCCGGGACTGCCTGCCCTCACTTAGATTATCCATATATGGGAGGAAAATCATGACCAGCAAATTCTCAAAAAAAATTATACCTACCGCATTATTGGCTTCGCTAGCTGTTACTACCCTGTTCTCGGGCGGTGCTGCAAATTCAGCTGCCAAAGTGGTCAAGAAGAAGGACACGAATGAAATTCGCAATGTGATCTTCCTGATCGGGGATGGCATGGGCGTCTCCTTTACTACCGCATACCGTTATCTGAAAGACAACCCGGCAACTCCTCTAATGGAGAAAACGGAATTTGATAAATACCTCGTAGGCAGCCAAATGACTTACCCGGAAGACGAGCATGAGAATGTAACCGATTCAGCTTCAGCAGCTACGGCCATGTCAGCGGGGGTAAAGACCTATAACGCGGCTATCGCGGTAGATAACGATCATTCCGAAGTGAAGACGGTGCTTGAAGAAGCCAAGAGACAAGGCAAGTCTACAGGTCTTGTAGCTACGTCCGAGATTACGCATGCGACACCTGCCGCATTCGGGGCTCACGATATCAGCCGCAAGAACATGGATGCGATTGCGGATGACTACTACAATGAGAAGATTAACGGCAAACACAAGGTTGACGTTCTGCTTGGCGGTGGACTCAGCAACTTTGCCCGCAAGGATAAGAATCTGACAGATTTATTCAAAAAAGACGGCTACAGCTTCGTTACCACCCGTGACGAATTGTTGAAGGACAAGAACAAGCAGGTGCTTGGGTTGTTCGCCCCTGGCGGACTTGCCAAAACCATTGACCGGGCTGCGGAGACCCCTTCACTGGAAGAGATGACGACCACGGCGATCTCCCGCCTGAATACGAACAAGAACGGCTTCTTCCTCATGGTTGAGGGAAGCCAGATTGACTGGGCTGGTCACGACAACGATATCGTAGGCTCCATGAGCGAGATGCAGGATTTCGAGAAAGCCTTTAAAGCCGCGATTGATTTCGCCAAAAAAGATGGCCATACCCTCGTAATCGCTACCGCTGACCACTCCACAGGAGGCCTATCGGTGGCCGCCAATGGCAAATACAATTTCGATGCCAGCCCGATCAAGGCAGCCAAGCGCACCCCTGACTTCATCGCCGCCGAAATCTTTGCTGGTGCTGAGGTGGAAGCAACCTTGAAGAAATATATCGCCCTTGACCTGACTGCGGAAGAGATTCAAGCTGTCAAGGATGCGGCAGCCAAGAAGGATAAGGATGCTACCGGCATTGATAACGCGATTGAAGCCATCTTCAACGCAAGAACAAATACAGGCTGGACAACGGGCGGCCACACAGGTGAGGACGTGCCTGTCTATTCCTTCGGCCCTGGTAAAGAAAAATTCGCCGGCCTGATCGACAATACGGATAATGCCAAGATTATTTTCCAAATTCTCAAGAACGGCAAGAAATAACTCCGCATAACGAAAAGCAGCCCGGTGAACACACCAGGCTGCTTTTTTTGAGTTGATGAAGGACATTACTAACCTCCAGATACATACGTATAGTTGGAAGTAAGTCAAGTCTTACGGAAGTCTCCACCACTTGCGTTACTCTTGTTCCACTTATTCAGATTCAGCTCGAAAAATTGTTGAATCCAGTATCCCCATCGCTTCAGAAATCTTGGCAAGCTTCGAATCGGGGATTTGCTCGATTCTCTGCATAAAAAGCTGCCTCATATGCTCGAAAGCCGCAGCAATCCTCTCCTCACCTAATGGGGACAGCCTTATATACTGCTTTCTACGATCCCCAGTATCTTCAATACCTTCGCACAGCCCTTTTAACTTCAGCTTTCGGAGCTCCCGGCTCATATTTGGCATGGAGATGCCTTTGCATTCGCTTAGCTGGCTTGCTGTGATCGGCTGCTTCACAGATACCAATTCCAGAATTTCGTATTGCAGCGGGGTAATATCGCCCATTGGCATATCCTTCGTCATATCAAAGTGCAGCTGGTGAGCCGATGCAATCATTGATGCCAATTGCTGAAATAACGATTCTTTGTTCACCATCTCGGACTCCTCCTTTATATCAGGTTTATATCTGTAAAATAGTTATCAAAATATAATTATCATTTGACAATAAAATCATACTCGTGCTACTTTATTATCAAATGATAACAAAGTAGGTGTGATATGAAAACCCTCATTATCTTCACGCATCCGAACCATCACAGCTTAAGCTACTCTTTCCTTCAGACAACGATTCAAGGCTTGCGGGACAACCCGAACAAACAAGAAATTGAGGTATTGGATTTGTACGCCGAATCGTTCGATCCGCTGCTCGTGTTCAATGAACACAAACGGAGAAGGGATATGCACCTCGACCCCAATCTGGAGAAATACCGTAACCAGCTGCTATGGGCTGAGAGAATCGTGCTCATCTATCCGATCTGGTGGGGGCGCCCTCCCGCTATGCTGCTTGGCTATATCGACCAGATGTTTGCTTCGAATTTCGCCTATCGCGAGAACGGCGGCCTTCTCCCGGAGGGATTGCTCAAGGGGAGATCTGTTGTGTGTATTTCGGTCATGAAGGGACCCACCCTTTACCCCCTGTTCTGGCTTAATAATGCCCACAAGACGCTCATGCGTAAAGCGCTATTCCGCTATGTCGGCATCAAGGAAGTCAAATTCTTTGAATTTGGAGGCATGGAGAAGCCGGGCGGCAAGCAGGTGAAGAAGCTTGAACAGATTTATCGCTATTTCAAAGCTATCGTACAATGAATGAGAGAGGAACAGCATAGTTCTTTCTTGTCCCCATATTTGCAGGCTTCTACCCTGGTAATCATTCGCATAATGCCCTGCGCAGCCGTCAAATAAAAAAGCAGCTCTCTTCCAAGAGCTGCCTAGTCTGAAGACAAAGTTCCGAAAGGAGCAGGTCTACAGACTTTTTTTGTAGAATAAGTCAAGGAAAAGGTTGATTCGAGGTGTAAATGATGATTAGTAAAAATAATTATGAAGGTCGCTTTCAGATTTCTGTGAATGCGCTAGACGACCTTGTGCCTAAGGATCATTTGGTTCGCAAGTTAGAAAATGCGATCGATTTTAGTTTTATATACGAGCTGGTTCAAGATAAATACAGTGCGGTTACAGGGCGTCCGAGTGTCGATCCCGTAGTTCTGATTAAAATCGTGCTTATCCAGTATCTATTTGGCATTCGCTCCATGCGCCAAACCATTCGGGAAATTGAAACGAACGTAGCTTACCGCTGGTTCATCGGCTATGACTTTACCCAGCCCATTCCCCACTTCACCACTTTTGGTAAAAACTATGTTCGCAGGTTTAAGGACACGGATATTTTTGAATCCATTTTTGCACGTATTCTGGAAGAAGCTTTAGGGCATGGCTTTGTAGAGCCTGACGTGCTTTTCATGGATGCAACGCATGTGAAGGCAAACGCCAACAAAAATAAATATGAAAAAACGATGGTACAGGAGCAAAGCAAAAAGTACCAAGAGCAGCTTGATAAAGAGATTAATGAAGACCGGATCCAGCATGGGAAGAAGCCTTTCGGAAAAAAGCCTAAGTCCGCTCTGAAAGAAACAAAAACAAGCATCTCCGACCCTGAGAGCGGACTATTTGTAAAGGGCGAAAAAGAACGTGTATTTGCCTACAGTTTTCATACGGCCTGCGACCGCAACGGCTTTGTTCTGGGTGCGAAAGTAACTCCAGGAAATGTACATGACAGCCAGGTGTTTGAGGATGTGCTTGAGCTCGTAAAGAAGTCTCTGGGCAAGCCCACAGCTGTAGCAGTTGACGCTGGATACAAGACTCCCTACATTAGTAAATTGCTGATCGATGACGGGATACGGCCTGTTATGCCATACACAAGACCTCGTACGAAGGATGGCTTTTTCAAGAAGTATGATTACGTATACGATGAGCACTACGATGCCTATATCTGTCCGAACCATGAGTTTCTAACCTATGAATTGACGAACCGGGAAGGGTACAAGATGTATCGTTCCGATCCCACAATATGCAAAGACTGCCCCTTCTTGAGTCAGTGTACCGAAAGCAAGGACTTCACTAAGCGAATTAGCCGCCATATTTGGGCTGACTATCTGGAAGAAGCAGACCACCTTCGGCATACCGATGAAAACAAACAAATTTACTCACAGCGCAAGGAAACGATTGAGCGCGTATTTGCAGATCTAAAGGAAAAGCATGGCATGCGATGGACGACTTTACGAGGACTTCGTAAAGTTTCCATGCAGGCGATGCTCGTTTTTGCTTGCATGAACCTCAAAAAGTTAGCCACCTGGCTCTGGAAGTCCGGTGGCTCAAAGCGATATTTCGCTTTATTTATGATCTCTTACAGAAAAAAAACAAAGACAAACTCCTGTGTTCCTAACGGGAACAAGGAGTTTGTCTGCAATCTGAGCAGCTCTCTTCCAAGAGCTGCCGAGATATCATTCCGCCGGATCATCCTGAGTAACTAATTCATAAATTTGTTCGATCTCTTGATTCAAATTCTCAAAACGGACAAATCGATCCGAACGTATATATTCTTTCTTATCTATTACCAAGAGCATTGCTGGAACTGTGAAAATCAGATATTTTGCGGCTATCTCTTCAACCTGACTAGCATCGATATGACCCAGGTGTATCTTCGGATAATGTTCAAGCAGTTCCCTTAGCTTAGGCAGAATGGAATGACAGACATTACATTCAGGTCTTGATACGTAAAGGAAGCTAAGCTTGTGCTGCTCCAAAAACGCCCCCACGCTGTCCAATGAAGTTAATGGATGAATCTCTTTCATGCTGCCTCCTCTAGATAAGCGTAGTCTAATCTTCAAAAGAGATTTATGATTTCTTCTGACTCCGTGACCAGATAACGACCGGAATCAGCAGCAGGGATAAAATCCCGCCGGTCAAAGAGAGGGCCGAGAAGCTGGATTCCGCCACAATGATACCGGACATCGAGCCTCCAGACGCGCCAGCCAAAGCGATCAGTACATCTATCGTGCCCTGTATCTTCGCTCTGATCTGCGGCGGCGCTGCATCAATGATGGCTGCTGTCCCGCTGATTAAGCCGAAGTTCCAGCCCAGACCGAGCAGGGCCAGCGCTAATATGAGCCACCCCATGGAATCACCCGGCGCAAATGCGGCCACCAACCCTGCGAGCAGCAGGGTAACACCCGAGACATAAGACATGGTCATACGCCCGAATCTGTCAACAAGCATGCCCGTAATGAGGGAAGGCAGGAACATTGCAGCCACATGGATGCCGATGACAACACCCACCTCGCCAAGCCCATGACCGTGATGCTTCATATGAATCGGCGTCATAGTCATAATGGCGATCATGACAATCTGGGTGACTACCATCACCGATGCGCCCATGATGATGCCTGGCTTATGCATGCGCAGCGGCGCTTCCTGCGTTCCCGCTCCGCTGTGCTCCTCCTTCCGGTTCCGCTCTATCTCTGCAACAGCCTTGGCGACCATAAGGGGATCAGGACGGAGGAACACGAGAAATACGAGCCCGGCCATGAAATAAGCTGCCGCAGCAAGCATGAATGGACCCGACAGCGCAGGAGCGCCTATGGAACCCGCTGCCTCGCCTGTGAGATTGACCAAATTCGGTCCAGCCACCGCTCCGAATGTCGTGAAGACCATAGCGGCACTAATCGCCCGTGCCCGCCTATTCGGCGGCGCAAGATCCGTACCGGCATAACGCGCCTGCAGGTTGGTCGCCGTTCCGGCACCGTATATGAACAAAGATATAAAGAGCAGCGGAACATGATGGAGTATGGCTGCCAGAACGACACCTGCAGCGCCAATCCCCCCAGCCATAAAGCCGGCAGCAAGGCCGGTACGGCGGCCAAAGCGCTGGGAGAGACGACCGACCGCCAGGGCTGCGACTGCAGAACCCAATGTGAACAAAGCCGTTGGAACTCCAGCATAGCTATCTCTGCCGAGCATGTCTTGAGCAAGCAGTCCGCCCACCGTAATTCCTGCAGCCAACCCCGCTCCGCTAAACATTTGAGAAGCCATCACGATCTTCATCGTTCTCTTGTACAGCTTCATCTGCTTCTCTGGAGATGTCACGTATTCCTTCAATGGCTCAGGGAGCCGCTCCACTGCTAATTCTGTTGATGATGTAGCTTCTGGCATGTGCATTCTCCTTTTATTCATTAGACTATTAGGCCTCTAGTGGTTATATCTGGGTTGCTGGTAACGCTAAGATGGAGATGCTCATGGTGCACTCATCTATCCATTGTACACGAATCTGAAATAAAACTATTCCTCCGTATAAAAAAACACGGGAAGAGACTGGAATACTCCAGCCCCGTCCCGTGTTCCATTGCCTAAATGAGGCTCCACCGTTAACTACTGCTTGAATCAAAGCTCGCTAACAGGCTTATCTCTGGATCCCCAGGCTACAGAAATCGGATATACTGCAGCAATCTTCGGATTAAAGTAACCGACTCCACTCTGGAAGCGTGCGCCTTTGGACGGAATTCATGATTCGGATAACCCTCCATCAGCCGGGCATTGACCAATTTCGCAGCGTCATCATGGAACGAAGTGCTAATTTGACCGGCATCCTTGAACTGGTTCAGGCTGGATTCGTCTGAATTCAGGACGCTCTCCGGGAACTGTCCTTGGATTACCCTCGATATCATAGCCGCCATTTCTTCCCGGCTTATACGCTGGTCAGGACCGAACTTTCCGTTCCCGTAACCCTTTATAATACCCGACAGGGCTGCGGATTGAACTTCAGCATAATACCAAGCGCCAGAGGACGTATCCATGAACTGCTGCTTGGTGGAAGCCTCTCCCTCCAACCCAAAGATACGTACCAGCAGAGCCGCAAATTCCGCTCTTGTTACAGGCTTGTCCGGATTGAACACTTTCTCGTTCTCTCCCATCACGACTAGCTTTGAAGCCATCATCTCAATATCGTTTTTGCCCCAGTTGGTACTAATATCGTCAAAAGATTTGGTGTATTGAATGACGCCCGAGAGACTATTGTTGCGCAGTATGAACAACTGGTACGAGTCGGAACCCGGCGTTACCCTGCGCCACGGCGCATAACTCAAGCGGCCTTTTGAAGTTAATACAGCCCCGGTCGTTTGGATAAATTGATCTTTTACTGTAGGTGAAGCTATTCTCAGTACTCTCTTTCCATCTTCAAAACGGTACAGGATCCGGCGCTGTTCTCTGTCCGTGTAGATAGAAAAGTGTGTTAACGGCTGTACCACGGTGAACTTTCTCACCTCTTGTTCCGACGAGATCGCCAGGTTCTCCTGCTCATTCGTTGTCCGAATATGATAAGTCAGATTCTGTTGTGCGGAATCTGTCCCCAGCTTTTGACCGATTTGGGCATCGGAGATCATTCCCCATGGGATTTGATAGCGCTGATCTGCCATCTTAACCTCAAAGTTAACTTTTGAATTACTGCTATAGTGCTGTACCAAAGACCACGGAATAGAGATCTTGTATTCATCCGCTTTCTGCAAAATATCGAATATGATCTGATCATATCCTTCGTTCACGAGAACCTGATCGAGCTGCCCGTTCAGCACGCTCGTTCCCAAAGTCACCTCAATCGCACGGCCGGATTCGTTCAGACATCCGTCAATAATAATGCGATTGGCCTCCCGGTATACTTTACAGTTCACATTAGCCGGTTTCTGCGGACTCTCCGCAGGCGTGGCGGGGACAGAAGGGGCTGGAAGGTCAGCCGGTGGAGTCGGATTGTTAACATCACTAGCTGGAGGGTCAGCCGGTGGAGACGGATTATTATCAACACTTGCCGGATCCAGGGTCCTTACCTGGTAAACGGGACTAGGGATTGACCAATTGTCTGCGGCATCGCCAGCGCTTACTGTCATGCTGTAACTGGTTGATGGGCTCAGACCCGTAACGCGCATGCTTGTTCCCGTAACAGTATCAATTAGTGATCCGTCCTGGTATACCTTATACTGTGTCACCCCGACATTATCTGCTGCTGTGCTCCAGCTCAATGTGAATGCACTCACGGTAATGTCGGACGCATGCAGACCGCCAGGAACGTCAGGACCGATCAGATCAAGCGGAGGCGGCGTATCGGAATCCGCTGGCGTGGCTTCTGTCGTCACCGTAAGTACGGTACTGGATTCCGACCAGTTGCCTGCCGCGTCCCCTGCTTTTACCGTCATCTCATAATCTGTCGATGCCTCCAAGCCGCTTACATTCGTGCTTGTCCCCGTTACAATTCCGAGTGAGACTCCATCCCGGAGTACTTCATACTTCGTTGCTCCCACATCATCTGTCGAAGGACTCCAGCTCAGTGTGAATTCATGATCCGTTATGCCCCATGCATCCAGATTCTCGGGGATGCTTGGAGGGGTCGTGTCGGGATCTGCTGCTGCGGCTTCTGTCGTCACCTTGAGCCCAGTACTGGATTCCGACCAGTTGCCTGCCGCATCCCCTGCTTTTACCGTCATCTCATAATCTGTCGATGGATTCAGATCGCTTACATTGAGGCTCGTGCCCGCTACGATTCCTAGTGAGACTCCATCCCGGAGAACTTCATACTGCGTCACTTCGACATTATCCGTCGATGCGCTCCAGTTCAATGTGAACGCGCTGTCCGTAACATCAGAAGCATTCAGACCGCTCGGGATGCTTGGGGCGGCCGTGTCGGGAGTTGCTGCTGGAGCTTCGGTGATTACCTTAAGCTCTATGCTGGACTCCGACCATTTCCCTGCGGCATTCCCCGCCTTTACGGTCATGCCGTAGCTGGTCGATGGCGTTAGACCTGTCACATTTATTGTCGTCCCTGTAACGGTCCCAAGCGAATTTCCGTCCTGGAACACTTCATACTCTGTCACTCCAACCTCATCTGTGGATGCGCTCCAACTCAATGTGAACCCGCTATCCGTAATATGAGAAGCATTCAGATCGCTCGGGATGCTTGGGGCGGAAGCTGCCGCCGCGGCTGCCGTGGTCACCGCCAAGCCAGCGCTGGATCCCGACCAATTCCCTTCAGCATCCCTTGCCCGCACCGTCATGGTGTAGCTGGTCGATGGCGTTAGACCTGTCACCTCCATGCTCGTCCCTGTAACAGTGCCAAGCGGATTACCGTCCCGGGATACTTCATACCGTGTTACCCCGACATCATCGGTCGACGCGCTCCAGTTCAACGTGAACGCGCTATCCGTGATTCCGGAGGCATTCAGATCGCCAGGAATGCTTGGGGATGTCGTGTCGGTCTCTATTGAAGCGGCTCCGGTCGTTACCACCAAGCCCGTGCTGGCTTCCGACCAATTCTCTTCAGCGTCTCTAGCCCGCACGGTCATAGTGTAGCTGGTCGATGGCGTTAGATCTGTCACCTCCATATTCGTCCCTGTAACAAATCCAAGCGATACATCATTCTGGAAGACTTCATACTCCGTCACGCCCACATTGTCTGTTGATGTGCTCCAGTTCAAGGTGAATCCAATACTCGTGATATCAGAAGCATTTAATCCGGACGGCGTACTTGGCGGCATATCATCTGCCGATGTCTTCACATTCAACGCGCTGCTTTGGGCCGACCAATTCCCCGCAGCATCGCCAGCCCGCACCGTCATGTTGTAGTCGGTCGATGGCGATAGACCTGTCACCTCCATGCTTGTTCCAGTTACCCTTCCTAACGATATACCGTTACGGAATACCTCATACTGCGACACTCCCACATTATCCGCTGCCGCACTCCAGTTCAGGGTGAAGCTGTTATCGGTAACATTGGAAGCATTCAGTCCCGTCGGGACACTCGGCGGTGTGTTGTCCGACAGCGTCTTCACATTTACGGCACTGCTCTGAGCCGACCAGTTCCCTTCGGCGTCTCCCGCACGCACCGTCATCGTGTAGCTGGTGGATGGCATTAATCCACTTACATTCATAGTGGTACCTGTTACCTTGCCAATAGATATGCCGTTGCGGAACACCTCATACTGTTTCACACCTACATTATCCACGGATGCATTCCAATTCAGCTTAAAGCTGTTCATAGTAATATTGGACGCTGTCAATCCAGTAGGTACGGACGGAACGGTTCTATCCGCAGTCGTTGAAGCAATGACTTGATTAGAGTTGCCTGAATTGGCTCCCCCTGTTACAACCAGACGGAAATGATACGTCGTACTTGGCGTTAATCCACGAGCTGTGGCAGTGACCGCATTGCTCGCGATAGCTCCTGTATTAGCCGTAGTCCAGGTAATCCCATCGATGGATTGTTCAATCATTAGGTTAGTAGCCCCGCTGACCCCGGACCAGCTGAATCCTATATTTGAATCGGATACCGATGTTGCAGCAAAGTTACTTACCGGCACAGAACTAGAGGTAGTAACAGTCTGAATAGTTGATGAGCCCGCATTCGTTCCTCCAGTAACCACCAATCGGAATTTATACGTGGTGGAAGGCGTGAGTCCCGTAACCTTCGCTGTGGTGGAATTCCTTGTAATAGATGCAGCTGTAACCGAATTGGTCCAAGTCGATCCGCCGTCCGTGGATTGTTGTATTCTTACTGAAGTCGCGTCCGGGCTGCTGTTAAAAGAAAAACTTGCCGTGTTGCCTGTTACTGCTGTGTTCTTGAAATTATACTCCGCTTGGACGAGAGGTGCCGAGTCCGAAGTCAGATCGAATTCAGTAAAGTCTGAAACATTCCTTTTGTATCCATCCACAAATGCGCTCGCCGGATAGGCCGCCCACATTCTTTCATTCAAACTGGTCTCTTCCAGCATAAAAGAAGCAAATTGAAGCGTTTTGGGGTTCCCAATGCTGGCCAAGGGAATCTTGAACTTAATCATCTCATTGTTGAAGCCGCGATAAGTGGTCATATTCCAGCCTGCATTTACCCATGAAGAGCCGTTATACATTTGGACATTGGCATAGGTCTCATCCACCTTCCAACGCAAATGATACTTTGCCTTAAAAGGAAGGGTTGGCTGCTGTGAGTTATATTTAACCCCTGTATTAGTCCCCCCCGAACCTCCAATGTACATTTGAACCCATTTGTTGTTTTGGTTCGTGTAAGTACCATTGTCTTTGTTAACTTCAGCACCATTGTAAGCAATGTACAAATAAGAATTATCCCAGGCTGTATACGTATAGTAATTCGATGTCGATGTTGTGAAGATCTCATCCCCGTTAAAATTCGTTCCTTGATCCATTGGAATGGTGTGTGAGTATGCAGCATATACCGAATTGACACAGGACAACATTAAGACAAACGTAAGTAATATTAAAGCACTTCGTTTCAGATATTTTTTCTTCTTCATAACTACCCCTCTCTTAGTGTTAGAGTTAAATTCGCTTTCTCGACTATTTTCGACAGTTGTGTGTCGAACTCCTTCCTAAAATAGGTCTCTTGAATTATTTTTTTCTAGCTTTATTCTTATTGAAAAATAGACTCCGATCTCCTTCTTCGCGGCCGCAGAACTTCACATCCTCCCAATCTTGATGGACCCGAGTTATCTCTCCCCCAAAATCAAAATGACCCCTTAAAAGGGGTCATTGAGAACTCATATTAGAATATCTGTTCCGAATCTATTACAGGGATAGCAGATTATATAACATTTGCGCGAGTTCCGCTCTAGTTGTGCCGTTCGCAGGGTGTAGATTGCCCTTGTCCCCTTTAATCATTCCGGCCTGAATCAGAGCATTCAGCGCTTCGCTCGCATAAGGTGAAATCTTAGCGCCGTCATTGTAATCCTTAATCGATTGGCTGCTTGTCCGCTCAGGAAGCTGCTGTAATGACTCTAACACGCGATATACCAGAGTGAACATATCCTGTCTTGTAATCTCGCTGTCTGGCGCGAACTTGTTGTCTCCGATCCCAGTTGTAATCCCCAGCTTCTTGGCAGAAGCAAGATAACTCGTGTAATAGGTATGACCAGCATCCGAGAAGTTATCGGATAACGTATGATCCTCTTGAATTCCATATGCGCGCATAAGCATAACCAGGAATTGACCTCTCGTAAGGGACTCATTCGGGCTGAATTCGCCCTGACCTGTTCCAAGCGCGATGCCGCGGGCAGCATTAAAGGTAATCGCGTCATAATACCAGGCTGACGAAGTTACATCGTTAAACGTTACTTTCTGATATCTGATCATGTATGCTGCAAGCTCACCTGTCGTGAACTCAACGGCTTTGGTAATGGGGTTGTATTTACCGCGTACAGGTTCTAATTCACCTTTATCCTTGACTCTGGCGGCTATGATAGCATTCTGGTCCTCACCTGCCAGCAGGCTATATGGAGTACTCACCCATACTCTACCCTTATCCAGATCTGTAATCGCTCTTCCTCCTGCATGAACAGAAATATTGTAGACCGGTCTGCTATCAGACTCCGATTTAGCAATACGAATCTCTACTTGATTCACGTTGGCAGAGGAAGCGTTGACGGCTTGAATTGCACCTTGATCTAACGCTACCTTGCCCACACCAGCATCTATTCTCATTTGTGCCTTCGTGTGGTTGGCAAGTGCTTGGATTAATGCTTGCGGAATCCCCACCACTGCTGCTCCTTTGGCTTTCAATGCAATATCCAGAGCAACGGTCCTGCCTGCTTTTTCAGCCGCTTTTACCGCATCCAGCAGCTCTGCAGCAGCTGCCGAACTCAACGTAGCTGCAGCTTCTCCTGAACTGCCCGTTGATGCCGTGAGCTCAAGATGAAGTGTATTTACATTACCTGCTGTGCTGCTCTTAATGGAATATGCCTTATCCGTATTGTCGTTGTTGGCTCCACTAGCACTATTACCACCAGGAGGGACAGAAGGATGACTGCTGTCCTTGCCGAAAGCGGCAAGCTTACTAAAAGTTTGTCCCGCGCTATTTGTGGCAATGGCCAGCCAGGAATCACGGGTTATCGCAGCAAGATCTTTAACTGTGATGGAAGCTGATGCGTTTGTAACCGCTGCTGTAGCAATTGCTGTATTGCTGTATAGAACAGCATCGACGCTCTTGACTGTCAATGTTTTGGGCCTGGTATCAAAAGCAAAATCCAGCTCGTAAATGTCCTGATCCGCCGCTTGCACACCAATTCCATAGGAGTTCAATTTCGGTGTGTCAAAGTAGTTGAAGTCCTTTAGCTTCGGAGAGTAGGAATTCATGTACACCTTACCCTTGGCAAGGTTGAAATAGAGCGTCTTGTAGTACGAGTTGCCGCCCTCTTCACCCGTCTGATAATCGGTAAGGATCTGATACACCTTACGTTCTTTGGTTCCATCCCCATCGTCATCAAATCCGGAGACCTGGATCGCAGCGCCGTGGTAATGTCCGCCAAGGATCAGCTTCAGGTTAGGATTTTTAGCCACAACTTCATTTTGAAAATATTTGCCCGCCGTATCTAATTCCCCGGAAGCATTAACATAGTTGTGAAGAGCCAGCACGGCTATACGGTCCGGGTGCTCAGCCAGCACCTTGTTGATCCAGGCAGTGGAAGCCTGATCAAAATCATAACTCATATAGACGAAGATCAAATCTTGTCCTCCGGCGGTTACAAGATCATAATGCCCGATATTATTGTTGTATGAACCGCCGTACACACTATTGTTCTTGAACCGGTCTTCACCGAAGTACTTCTGGTAATTATGGTACCTTCCGTTATGGTTAGCGATATCATGATTGCCCGCCAGAACCCCGTAAGGCAGACCCGCATCCGACAGAATGTTCATGTACTTGTCCGCATATTCCCATTGATAGATTTCATCGATATCATCCACAATGTCTCCGGTGTGAACGACATATCGGGTATCCAGCCGATCCTTGTTCGCGGCACTATACTTGTTAAGAATCTCGAAATTGCTGGGGAACCGCTCGGAGTAGTACTGGGTATCACTTTCCCATGCAATTGTAAAATCATACTCAGCCGGATCGCCCGTACCATCCCAGGGTTGATCTTCATCTGAGGTCGGCTTGCGGCCAGCCTGCTGGCTGGGAGGCATTTCAATCCCCCTGCCTTGTGCGAGCACGTATACTTTGCCATCTCGCAGATAGCCGTCTGTCTCAAGCACGGCAGTTACTTTGCCAGCCTCATAACTGGAATCAAGCAGAATCCACTGATCCGCTGCCTGATTGCTGACGTATAAACGCACGTCTTTTCCATAATCCGTAGCAGCATCTATTGAAATCCGGAGTGAAGAATTCGCCTGAGCCACATCAAAAGCGTACATCTGATAAGGCAGACTCCCATTGTCGCTTGCAACTTGGCCTAGTTGTCCGCTTAGAGCGTCAGCGGTATGGTCCCCGGTCCCTTGATATACAGTAATTCCTTTGCCTACAGTCAGGGCTTGTGCTTCATGGAAGGACACGGTCGATCCTTGGCCCGCACTTAATGCGGCCGTTAGAGTTGCTGTATTACCCTGCGCCGTAATCGAATTCACCCCTGATATAACAGGGTGATTTTTGCTGGATGTGAACTTCCATTCCTTGGTGCCTGTGTTCCCCAGTTTATCTTGAACAGCCGCATTTAGGGTATGGGTGCCCGGACTGAGCTCAGACCCATTGAATGTGGTGCCGTTCAGCTTCTTGCCGTCCAATTCAAGAACAAGTGTATCTGATGCCACATCGGATGCATCCTGGTAAGTAAGCTTCATGTTGAATTCCCCATCAATATGGGAAGGCACATTTGACTGAATGACGGGACCTGTATTATCGACCCTCACACTTATCTCCTTACTGTCACCACCAGAGCTGAATGAAACCGTATGAGGCCCATCAGGCACTAAGGTGGTATCCCAATCTGTACGACTGGCATTCATTAATCCTGCAGGAATGGTAAAGTGCAGTTCTAATTGCCGCCTGCTGCTGTTCATTGTGATTGCATCGGTAGACTTCACCGCTCCATCCGGCAGCACTACGGTTCCATCAGGCCATGTCATGGTGAAATTGGTGATATTGAAATTATCACTGGCCGTACCTGGTGTCGTGTCCATGGCATCGATCTCTGTACCGGCCAGAATGTTCACCGTGATCTCGGCATCGCCAGCTTGATTGTACTTGAAGAGACTGCTGTCGATCAGCACAGCGCGCGAAGGCAGAACGTCATACCAGCGCGAGAACACTTGAACAAGCTTTCCATTTGCCAAGATCGCATTTTTCCGGCCATCCAGTCCGTTGATATCCAATGTGAAATATGCGCCCTGCTCCAGCGTGCGGGTGTTCTTCATTACATTGCCATCAACCTTGATATCCACGCCAGCGTTATTCCGGGCTCTGCCCATAATGCTAACCTTGCCTGCTACCGCTTCATTCTCCTTCAGATTAGAACGAATACCTGTGAACTCGCCTTGACGCGTTACGTTAACCCGGTGAATCGGCGTAGCTGCTGTACGGAATGTGTTAGCGGCCTGGGCATAATATTCAATGTACTCCCGATTGAGGTAACGGTCCGCGCCAATTTCAACGTAGAATTTCCCGGGAGTCCGCGTATTGAATGAATTGGATTCCTGTGCAGTCCACTCGGCAGATTGATCTGTGCGATAGAATACGGTGAAGCTCTTAATGCCCGTTGGATCTGAATAAGAATAAGGAATGCTTAGATCCTGGCCTTCCTCAATAAAGTTATATTGGCCGCTGCTGCCTGATAGCGATATTTTTGGAACAACACCAGGGTCCGCCTTGGGTGTTAATTGAATATCACTAACTTGTCCTGCAGTTGGCTCAGCTTGCTTGGCGATGGCAAGAGCCCCTGCCATTCCCTCTGCTGCCTGCAGATGAACACTCGTTCCTTCCGTGGTACCCGCATCCGCAGTGACATAGGAGTATGTAGACAGCGTTTCGTTACTGCCTTTGGCGGTAATTAAGATTTGTGCTGTTGTATTTTTCAAAGCCGTCTGGTTCTTAACGGAGAATACGGGCACCTCATTCGGCACACGCAGAGCTTCACGAAAGTCGGCTTCATCCGGCATGGTCTTCCCTTTGTTCTCCAGGTCAACCCGGCGCACCCAGAAGATAGCGGGCGAATGTGCTGGAATCTTGAGCACCGTCTCGTTGAATGTGAATGTCTTGTTCACGAGGGGCAGAGCTGACGTATCCGTGTAGATCAGATTGAAGTTCGCTCCAAAGTCCAGTTCATTGTCCGAGGCGTTGTACACCTCGATATAGTCCATACTGTCGATGGTATCACCGCTAAGGCCGGTGTAATCTTGATGCCGCGGGATATCATTCGGATATATTTCTGTTAAAAAGAGCGATGTATTCGGGTTGAAGTCAGGTATATCGAATTTCAGAGCGTCACTGACTTGGTTAGCGGAACCTTTTACCACAACATACAGATCCTGCGCGCCGGCTGCTAATCCTGTCAGTGCAATGGAAGTCTCGGCATTCCCACTAACAGGGGTGCCGCTGCCCGTCGTGTCGATGGCCGGTGCAGCAGCGCCGTCACTGACGATGGCATAGTAGTAGCTGCCCGCTGTGCTGGAAGTGAAGGTCGCTGCGCCGGCCGTTTCGCTGGACCGGGTAACCGTTCCGGCTGTCAAGACTATTTTGGAGAACAGCGTGGTCTGCGCTTCCCTTACCTGACCCGCGGAAGGGGCAGCCTGCTTATCCAGCGCAAGCATACCGGATGTACCTTGGGCCGCTTGTAGATGAACACTGGTTCCTTCCATGGATCCCACATCTGTTGTGTCGTAAGTATAAGTGGATATAGGCTCATTATTGCCTTTTGCCGTGATCGATATCGTGGCTGTCGTATTCTTCAAAGCCTTCTGATTGTTAACAGAGAAGACAGGAACCTCCGCGGGAATATGGTTGCTTGAACGGAAATCTGCTTCGCTTGGCATAGCAGCTTCACCATTCTCCAAGTCAACGCGGCGAATCCAGAAGACTGCAGGGGAGTGCGCCGGGATTATCACTTCGGGCTCATTATAGGTGAGTGCCTTGGATGCCGTCTCGGTATAGACAAGATCGAAGTCCGATCCGAAATTCAGTTCGGAATCAGAAGCGTTATATACTTCGATGTAGTCCATACTGTCAATCGTTGGGCCGCTTAATCCATTAAAGAGCGCATTGCGTGCAAGGTCATTAGAATATATTTCGGTAAGCCATAGTGCCTGGGTTCCCGTATTGCTTCCAGTATCGGAAGCGAGTACAGCGGCAGGCTGTAGTGCTGACGTAACCGTCAATAATGCCAGAAGACAAGAAAGATACTTTTTAACGCATTTGCTCATGTTATTTAGCTCCTTGTGTGCATGGATGCAGGATTCGTAATAGTGGGGTGACCTAACCCTCAAGCAACTAAGATAACAAGCAAATGTCATCAAGGATGCAGAAGTGTATTAATTATTCGACAAATTATTATGTATTTTTTTGTAAATCGACAAAAACGCCAAGAAGATAAGATCTCCTTGGCGTGCACTTGCGTTCGCGGACTCCGTCGTTACCCAAGCCTAATTCATTTCATTATATCGTTCGATTGCCTTGCTTAGCTTATAATTGAAATTCTCGGGTGTACCATCCGTGGTGTGCAAGAACTGACCCTTCAGATCAGAATCAGATACGGGCTCTTTCTTGTTGACGCGTTCAACGATTTTTGAAGCTGCCGCTTTGGCCTCTGTGGCTGCATCAACATAGTTCTTGATCGTGAAGCTGTTAACCCCTTCTCCTTGTATACGTTCCTTGTCCTTGGAAATGGTTATCAGCGTATTCAAATCCGCAGTCATGATATCGTACTTGGCTCTGAACTTCTTCATATCCAGCTTCAGCACATTGCTGGCGTTGATTCCCTGCTCATCGATTTCAATAGCCACTGCCTCGGCATCGATCATGAACTTCAGGGCATTATATCTGATCTGCTGGTCTGTGTCCTTAAGCTTTTGCAGCTCAGCCTGACGCTGCTCGTTAGCCAGCTTCTGCAGAGCGGTGAAGTATGTCTTGGCTGCGGCCTCATAAGCAAGGTTGGCACTGAGCAGCTTCGTATGCAGCTGCTTGCCTTTGGCGAATTGATCATCCACGTAGCCTTTCGTGTCATAGTAGACTTTCAGATCGTCCAGGACAGACAGCAGATCCTTGATCACCGGTGTCAGCTTGACCACTGCAGGATCCACATCTGCAAAAGCGGGCTGCTTATCAGTATAGCTATTCGCTTGATCAATAACCTGCCGCTCACTTTCAGCAACGTCAAGCATGATGAAGCCGAAGTTCTTATCGGTGACAAACTGCTTACCCGTCCCGAATTTGTTGAAATAACTATTCAAGACTTCATTAATTCGTCCTGTCATCAAATTGTTCAATTTCACATAGGCGTTGTGCTTCTCAATTTGCTTGCTCTCTCCCGGTGTAACGCCTGGTACTGCTTGATTCGTGGTGGATGTGCCTGATGAACAAGCGGACAACATGGCAGCCAGCATGATTATAGCTAGACATAATAATAACTTTTTCACTAATGGATTCCCCCGATTAATTAATTTATGGATTTCCAGCTGTGACCTCTTATTTCTATTTCTGATACGCCGTAAGAGCCAGTGTGATCTGCTGGATCACGAACTGAACATGCTTGTTGTCCCGGGTTAACCGGCTTGCCATAACCCCTCCCTCCAATGAAGAAACCACGAATGACGCGAGCGCCTCCGTATTCAGGTCCCGAGACAGTTCCCCATTCACAACCCCCTCGTCCAACAAGCTCTGAATGAAGGCCACGAATTGGCCATGTGCAGCGACCGCTTTCTCTCTAAGAAGAGGATATCCGTCATCCGCTTCAACCGCCGTGTTGAGCAAGGGACAGCCGCCCTCAATGGGCGAATGGTTGACAGGATCTTCGTACACCTTGCATACCGCTATGATCTTCTCAATTGCCGTCCCCGCCTGTGCAGCAGCCTTCAAGAAATTGTCCATCGACAGCCGTAATGCGTAATCGAACGCTTCGAGCGCGATTTCGTCCTTCCCTGAAAATGTACGGTAGACACCGCCTTTAGTGAGTCCCGTGACTTGGATAATGTCTTGTATTGAGGAGCCCGCGTATCCTTTCTGGTTGAACAGCTCCGCAGACTTTTCAATAATATGCTGGCGTGTCTTCTCGCCCTTACGCATGGCAGCAGCTCCCTACTCACGATAATATAACTGTTTTATTTTAACATTATGATGGCTTATTTGAGAAACATTTGCTATTATATAAAAAACCGAACGGTTCGGTATTTTTTAAATAGAGAAGGAGAGCTTGCTTATGACCCAAGTGAAAATTATCTGTATTCCTATTCTGCCAATGGGCATGGTGAATGCCTATTTGCTGCAAGGACCGGACGGCTGTGTCCTGATCGATGCTGGCATCCCGGGATCTGAACAGAAGATAGGCAGGACTCTGGCCAAAGAAAGACTGACTTTCAAGGACATCAAGCTCATCATTATCACCCATGCGCATGTCGATCATGCCGGCAGTGCCGCGAGATTGCGTGAACTTACCGGGGCTCCTATCCTCGCTCATGAAGGAGACGCCAAGCACTACAGCCGTGAAGAGGAGATGACTTTCTGCCCGACCGGACGCTTTGCCCGCCTGTTCTACAGAACAGGATTCATTCTTCAGCCTTATGAGGGCTTCATGCCGGATTTACTAGTTACTGGGCAGCAGGCTATGGATTTGCAGGCTTTCGGGATTCCCGGCACGGTTATCCACACACCAGGACACACCTCAGGATCTATTTCAGTTGAACTGGAATCAAAAGAGGCTATGGTGGGGGATCTGCTGGCATCCGGTATCTTACTCGGCGGCATCATGCGGAAGAGCCACCCGATCCGCCCTCCATTCGAGGACGACCCTCACCGGGTAGCCGAAGAGCTTCTGCGCTTACTCTCGTCCGGCCATCAGACATTTTATCTAGGCCACGGCGGTCCGCTCGGAGCAGCTGAGGTTCGCCGTCATGCTGACTATCTGAGAAGTCTGCCTAATGGGCCCAGAGCCTAGGCAGCGTCCGGAAATAACCTTGAAGAAACCGGCCTTTCTCCTGTTTGTTCCAAGGAGAAAAGCCGGGCAATGCCAGGATGTAATCCTGGATCTACCCGGCTTTAAGATGAATTATCCAGCTGTATTGCTGGTTCTTGGCCGTACCAGCCCTATCAGCACAATGCCAACCAGGGACAGCGAACCGCTGATGATAAAGAGCGGAACAAAGCCATCCGCAGCATAAGCGGCAATAAGTACACCTGCAAGGGATGGACCTAGTGTTGAACCTAACGAGCGGAACAGACTGATGTAGCCTATCGCCATCCCTGTCTCTGTCTGATCGACTACCTTCAGCATCAACACATTAAGCGGAGATCCGATAATAATGCCGATCCCGAAGCCCATGAGGAGAACGGTCAGCAAAAGAAACACAAGTGTATGGGGACTTACAGCGAGCAATAAAGCTCCTGTCAGAGTCAGTATGAATCCGTAGAGCAAGGTCTTCTTAGCCCCTATCCGGTCTGTCAGCATCCCTCCGAATAACGATGCCAGCATCGATGTAATAGCCAGCGGCGTCACCGTAAATGCTGAATCCCCCCGGGCCAGGCCCAGATTCATCTCCGCATACAAAGGGATGAAGTTGGCTGCCGTAGCCATAACGAAGCCGGATAATCCCGACATCACAAGCAAAGTTAGGGTTGTGGACCCGGTAAAATAACGGACCTGCATAACGGGATCCGGCTGCCTCTTCTCAACGAACACCAGAAGGGGAATCAGAATTATCCCTATGGCTGCAATCCAGTAATTCTGCAGGGTTATGCCCAGCATTATGGCCAGAATGACAAGCACCAGCAGAGCAATGCCCCCAAAGTCAATAGGTTTCACCACAGGATTCTGGGTGGGCTTGTACGTTCTTATCATAACCAGAATGAGCAAGCATACCGGGACATTGATCAAAAAGATCCACGGCCAGCTCGTGTTCGCGACAATTACTCCGCCTACCGCAGGTCCAAGTATGGAGCCTAATCCGAAGGCAACCCCAATCCATCCCAGTGCCCTCCCCCGCTGCTCCGGTGGATAGCTGCTCGCGATCTGAGCCGCAGTAATTGGGAAGATTCCCCCGGTTCCGACCGCCTGTATGGCTCTGCCAATCAGGAACACAATGAAATTAGGCGAGAAGGCTGCGCAGATCGAACCTGCTCCAAATAGGATAATACCGATGCTGAATACCCTTTTTCTTCCGAGCCGGTCTGACAGCTTGCCGATGACTGGAATACTGATTGCAAATACGAGCGTATATAAGGAGAAGCTCCACACTCCCCAGGATGCGTCTACTTCGAACGCGGACATAATAGAACTTAACGCCGGGCCAATGATGCCGTGATCCAAAGCCCCCATGAAGATTCCCAACAAAAAAGTGAACGTAATAAGCGCGCGTGAAGCCATACCCGTACTCGGCTGGGAGTGGATCACCTTTGATGCGGTTGACACTGCTTTTGCCCCCTTTTCAAGATTCATCTTGTCGTTATGCAGCTTTCAAAATATTATCGTCAGGAGCTTCAGAACGTCTGGTAATCCGGAATACAACGAACCAGATAATAATGAAGCCAATCCACTGCCCTATGGAGAGCAGCTGATCCAGGAATACCCAGTTCACGATGACCCCAATCGCCGGGAAGGATAGCTCCGCAAGCGTGGCGTAGGAAGCTTTCGTGCGGGACAGCCCCCGGTAGTACAACAGCATGCTGACGATCCCGGTTACAAGAATAATGAGGAAGAACAGTATATCCGAGGTGGTGAAGGCGCGTTCGAACATATGGCTCCAGCTGCTTCCCTCCGAGGCCACCAGCATCGCCATGAAAGGCAGGGCGAATAGGAAGCGCGATCCTGCTAACGTTTCGAAGCTGACCTTGCCAAGCAGATACCTTCCCGCCACCGTTCCGCCACCCCACAATACCGCTGCTCCTATGGATAACAGAGAACCTATTACCTTCTCTGGTGTGACGTCATGGAACGGGGTGGTAAAGCCAAAGGTCAATAAGTAGGTCCCAGCCAGGGCGATCAACAGTTCAATTCCGAACGTTCGCGGTAATTTTTCCTTCAACAGAATCCTTGCAGTGATCAATACAATAATAGGCTGGAGCTTCTGAAGCAGCAGGACAACGCTGGGATGACCATACTGAAAGGCTGCCGTGAAGAAAATATTCGCAGCGCCCGAAGCGCCCCAGGATATGAATAATATAGCGCCCCACTGCTTAAAGTTCAGTGTCTGCAGCTGGCGGCGGCCGATCCATACGACCGGGATCGCGTACAAGCACAAAAGCAGATGCTCAACAAAAACAACCTGGGCAGAGGTTAAATGTGTCCCCAGCGGTGTCCTGAGAACTCCTCCCAGCCCCCAGAAGGCAGCCCCGAAAGCAACAAGCAAAATCCCGATCGTCTCCATGGTCAGCGGCGTTCTTGATTTGATCAGAGAATACTCTGAGCTTGCATTCATAAGTATAGTCACCTCTATGTATTTATTGGTTAGTCTATATAAAGGGGAAGATGGAAGCTGGCCTCCGCAAGTGACGGGGCCAAGCTTCCAATCCCACTAATTATTATTTCTTCTGTGTATAGTTGGCGTGTGTATCCATCAGGAAGCCGTAAGTAGCAAGGTGATCATGGAAGATTTGGGCGGCTGCTGCGGCAGTCGGCTTTCTCCAGTCCGCTTGCAGCTCACACAGAACAGATGGCCAGCTGGTCAGATTGGCTCCTGCTTTCGTCATACGCTGCATAGCCGCTTCACCAGCAAGCTTGCTCCAGCTTCCGGATGCGTCAACAACCGGATATACATCATAACCGTCCTTCTCCATCTCGAGTGTCGGGAACATGACGCAGGTCTCCAAAGTTACGGCAGCAATGATTACTTTCTTACGGCCTGTCTTCTCCAGAGCCTGCCGGAACTCAGGCCAGTCATAGGCATTAATGACACCCGGACGCTGGATCAAAGGTGCATTTGGCAGAATTTTAGGGAGATCCGGCAGGATTTTGCCGTTTGGCCCGCTGTCCACACTTGTACTCAAGATTACGGGAATGTTGAACGCCTTGGCCACTTTTGCCATCGCAATGACATTGTTCTTGTATTCATCCAAAGATTCGATGTCTCTAATCCCCTGCATCAGACCCAGCTGGTGATCAACCAGCAGAATGACACTGTTCTCCGGAGTTAACGGCTCCTCCTCCAATTTCTTCTTAAGCTCCTGTGCAGAGTTCACCTTGGCTTCCGTCTCGACCTCAGGCTTCGCGTATGCCGCCGGGCTCCCGATTGAGTTCGTATACAAAGCCAATCCTAAAGACAATACTCCAACAAGGGGAATCCAATTTTTCAGCTTGATTTTCATTTTTCAATTACCTCCATATGATTTGGTTTAGTTTAATAGCCGAATTCCTATTTTGTTCCGGTAAGATGCTTGCTGCGCAAAGCTGTACATCATCGCAGACATCCCTTCGAGCACGCGAGCCATACGAAGTGGTCCCGCATCCAGCGCCTCAAACGGCATGAAGTTGACCATCTGGATAAATTCGTTCTTCGCCTGTTGGTCGTCGCCCACGACTAACACATGGCTCTTCATTTGATCAAAGTAAGGTGAGGATAACGTGCTGGCAAATGTATTCTTGAACGCGCCGATCACTTTGGAATGCTCTAACTCTCCGGCTATAGACTCGGATGCCGATATCCTCCATAAGGGTTCAATGTCTCCGCCTACATCAATGATTGGATTGGAAATGTCTATAATCACCTTGTCGGCCAACAGCGGCTTCAACTCCCCCAATACGGGATGGTCCTTTTGGTATCTCATGGCAAGGACCACATATTCGCTTTGCTCGGCAGCATCCTGGTTAGATCCCCCGGTGATTTTGCAGTGTGACAACAGCTCCGCTATTTTCTTGCCTTTATCCGCCTCTCTTGATCCAAGACATACGGTATTTCCCGCCTCCGCAAACGCCACCGCGAGCCCTTTCCCCATGCTCCCTGTTCCAAGGATCCCTACTTTCTTCAGTTCTCTCACCTCCCCTGCTGGGCGACTCTAGCTTAAGTTGACGCTGCAGCTTGCTACAGTAGAATCATAGGGCATAGTCTGGTTAAGAGAGAATAAGTTAAATTTGTTGAATTAAAACTAAGTTTTCCTCCTGATTTTACAGGTTAAATTTAACAATAGGTCCAAAAAAAAGGGGCATTCCCGGTCAAGGGCTGCCCATCTATCCGCTTTTCTGTTGTTTTCGGGAGCTCATAGAGATTTGATAGAACTCGGACGCTTTTTTATAAGCGCCTTTCTTGTGATAGTATTCTGCGATTTCGTCTGCGAATCTGGCAACCTCTACTGCAAAATCCCCATCAATTGCATACTGAATCGCTTTCTGAATCTCACGTTCATACCTCTTCTCGTCATTCTTCTGAAGATATACACCTGCTCGCGTATGCAGAAGCAATAAGTGCTGGTAAGGCCTCTTGTCTTCTTCAACAATGGTCTCTAATCGCTCCAGATAGATCTCCACATTAGTCCAGTCCTTCAGCGATACATAGAGCTCCACCAGGCGCTTGCAAGGCGTAATGCCCTCCCATTCCAACTCGGCCTCTATATAGAGCTCAATCGATCGTTTGAAGTGCTGAATAGCCACCCCGGGATTCGTACCTTGATGGATTCTGCCGTACCGGTATTCAATATAAGCAAGCTGCCTGCTGTCCTGTTCCTGTAAAAAATACACGTGGGCTTTCTCAAGCTGGGATAAGGCGAGCTCAACTTTTCCGGCTTTGAAGTTGCTGTTCGCCATCCAGAGCAGCGTACTATACGCTCTCTTGTCATCCTGACATTTCACAAACATGTCGTGTGATTTCTCCAGCATGAAATAATGCGTAATATAATCACCTGTCGCGCCTCTCGCGCTGCTGATATTATTGTAGAGCATTCCCTTTTCCAGATCGGTCAGGAGTTCGCTATAAGACAAGGCTTTCGTATAGAACGAATCATAGGCCTTGTACTCTTGGGTGAAGAACTTCGTATTGCCGCAAGCCATGTAGTAGTAGCACAAGTACTTTCTATCTTCATCACACTCGGGCTGCTCCGACACCCTGTACGTGGAGAGCTGGTACAGCTCTTCAGCCATCTTGTAATCTACGACACTATAATACTTAATTAGAACGCTGAACAATTTCAGATAAATGGATGATGTCTGAGTCTCTATCGCCTGAAGCTGTAAAAAAGCAACGTCTTCCTCAGTAATAGCGCCCCGGTTCCCATAGAAATGGTAAGTATTGTCCCAATAACGCTTGCAAATCTCCGTTATTCGCTCATCGTAGTTCACTTTGCGGGCATCCGTTAGATAAGCGGCGCTGACTTGCAGGCGCTCTGCAATCTGCTCAATGAAGCGCTGGGATGGATTAACCTGACTGGTCTCTACTTTGCTCAGATAGGCTACCGATGAGATTCCATCGGCTAATTGACCCTGTGTCATTTTGAGATGCAGCCGAATTTGTCTGATTCTGTCTCCAATCTTCATTCTCTATACTCCTCTTATCTCCGGTCGATCCTCACGGGAAGCCGTGTACACCGATCCTCCAATTCTTTCATCATGCTAACACGCTTGCTTTACAGCGTCACCGCAAATCCGTCTAGGGATTACCGCAATTCCATTGCGGACATTCCTATCCCTGCTTTCGGTTCGGCTATACAGACCATCCCTTAGAATTGTTAGTATCTTCGTTCAGCATCCCATGTCCCCGGCAGAAATAGATCCTGAAATTAGAAAGGCGGCTGAATCCCTGGTCTTCACCAGAAATCAGCCGCCTCGGACAATCTCTTAACCCACACTGACCCTACGCTCCTCGTAAGCCAGCGGTATTTTAATATCAATATGCAGCCCTTGACCGGGCTTGGACCTCAGCCGGAACGTTCCTTCGAGACTCGCTACCCGCTCCTGAATTCCCCACAGACCCATGTGGGAATAGGACGATGTCAGCTTGCTAGTATCCATGCCGATCCCGTTATCCCGGTACACAAGCTTAATGCTGCTATTTGTACTTCGGAAATACAAATCAACGTGTGTGGCATCCTGTGCATGCTTGACCGCGTTCTGCATCAGTTCCTGTACAATCCTGTACAAAGTCAGCTCCTGCTGCTCCTCGAGCCCGGCATGGAAGCCGTCGGTCTGGAACTCAATAGCCAGGTTCGTGCGAAGTCTGATCTGACTGAGCATCTGCTCTATGGCCTCTACTAGACCCATTTCTTTGAGAAATGGCGGCCGCAGCTCGTTGCACGTCTCCCGAATCTGGGCAACCACATCCAGCATGCCGTCACGGATTTCCTCCAGTTCCTCACGCCGCGGCCTGTCTTGATCCCAGCTGCTAAGCAGACTCTCCAGCTTCCGATAGAGCAGCAATTGGTCCTGCAGAGCGCTGTCATGCAGATCTGAACTTAGACGCTTGCGTTCGTTCTCCGAAATGGTGAACAACAACCTGAGCAGCCATGTTGGTGTCCTACCTGGGGAGGTAATGCTCTCTTCCAACTGACCGGCAAAGTCCTGGGTCAGCCGTAGATTGATGTAGAGTATGGATGCATAATTCAGCATCGCTTGCAGCCAGGCCACCTCGTCCGGATTCAGCTGCGTCCGGTTGTACTTGCTCCCGAACCACAGGAGCTGCTGCCTGCCCTGGGCTTCTCCATACAGCAGGCAGGTTCCGGCATCCACTGGAATAAAGCTCCCCGCCTGCGCATTCGCCGCCATTGCAGCTATGCTCTCCAGCTGGTGACTCTCCGGACCTGTTCCCTGCTGCCGTTTGACCTGTATGCCTTCGGCCGAGCTCTCCAGAAGAGCAATGGAGCTCACCCGCAGCTTCGCCTCAATCTCCTGCATCATCGCGAGCTCCAGGTCGGCCGCATTCTTGATCCGGGTGGACCTGTCGAGCAGCTGCTCAGCTGGAGTTGCTTCAGCTGGTTTCTTTGACATATACCGTCGTATCCTTAGATGGAGATAGTCTTTGTAATAGAGAAAGGCAACCAGACTAGAATAGATCAACAGGAAGGTCTCCAGCCATTTCACTGTATCATTACCGTTCCCCTGCCAGATCAGAATCATAACGGCAACCAGTGCAATCGATGGCCATAACGCCAGCAATCCATAGTGCCGCAGACGATGAAGGACAAATTGGATATCGATAATTTCTTTTACCTTGAGTAAGTAGAAGAAAATAACCGGAACGGCTATGACCGAGTAACCGGCAACATTATCTTCTAGAATACTCGTTCCGAATACAATTCTCGGGAGGGCGTGCAGCAGCAGAAATGGCATATACGCAATCATCTGTGCCGTGAGAATGTATATATGAAAGGTCCGCTCACTGGCACTGCTTTTAACCAAATTACGAATCATAAACAGGATAACCGTCAGCTGCAGAAGGACGAAGAAGCTCAGTACAGTTATGATCTCGAAGTTGTGCGACATACTGGCAAATAGGTTAGTGTACACATACAGCAGCACCCCTACAGTCCAGGAAGCCATATCCCCATACATAATAGTGAGCAGAATACGCGGCACATAAGGGCGAGCCTGCCTTGTGGAGAAGAATTCATATAGAAAATGCAGCAGCAGCACGGGAACTGAGCAAAAAAGAACATATATGCATACAACCCCAAATGGGTCATATCTTGAGGATGCCGCAGAGCATAAATAGCTTAGTCCTACCAGCAGCGCATAGCTTATTAGTAATTTGGTATCCCTTTGTCTTCCTTGCGTCTGGTATGCCCTAAGACTAAGCACAAACAACAAGATGAAGATTAAGCCAGGGTATAGAACGTGTTTGAATAGGGTATGAGAACTATCAAAAGCGGGAATGGGGATTTCTATCCGCTCTCCATCACGTTCAATTGTCATGTGATTGATTAACGAGCTTATTCTATGCGTCTTCACCACAAAAGGATGCTTCTGAACCGGACGCCCATCAAGCGAGATGATCGCGTCCCCTTGCTGAAGTCTTCCGTAAGCCCATGCGTCTTCCTGGGGTCCCTCCTTAATAATCCATTCTCCCGATGAAGTCGGTGTAAGGACAAGGGATATGGCTGGATACCGGACACCAATATATACAAAGTAAGCTGCTAACATGAACACAATAGCAAATACCGCGTAACCTGCACGATGGCCTCTACTCATTAGTCCTCCATAAATTTAACCTATTCGCACTGGTGACTGTTCAAAGGTGAGATCCGTATCCGGCAAGACTTAGGTACGTTTATTTCTCTCTATTCACATCTATTTAATGTTAAATTTACCATAGCCCTAAACCCGGCCACTAGACATATACTGGAAAAAAGCATGGCTCCTTCATAAGGAACCATGCTTCTTAAATGATATCTTCATTCTTGATTAATCCATGCTTCTTGGCTTCAGCAATAGCTTCAAATCTGGATCGCACATGCAATTTCTCAAATATACGTGATAGATGGTATTCCACATTGCGCTGGCTCATGTACAGCAGGTTCGCAATATCTTTATTGCTTTTCCCTAATGCAATTTCCTGCAGAATAGTCTGTTCCTTCTGAGTAATCGAGGTCAGCTCAGATGCTCCGTTAGAATCATGCCCAGGTAATTTAATATCATGTCTTCGAAGCTGTTTCAATAGGGAGGTCGGAATAATAGAGTCCCCTTGAGTGGCATACCGGATCGATTGTATAAGATGCCCCCAGGGGGATGCTTTGCTGACAAAACCGCTAATCCCTGCCTCAATCAGGAGATTGAAATTCGGGGCTATATCGTAACCGCTATATATTAAAATGCACGCACATGAGTGAATTTCGAGCACCCGCTTGGTTAATTCCAGACCACTGATCACCGGCATATTGAGATCAAACAGCATGACATCAAACCGTTCTCCGGCTTCTATCAACGAAAGGGCTTCCATTCCTGAACATACGTCGGTAACGATCATATCCTGCTCCTGCTCAAGCTTCGCTCTCGTGCCATCTCTAGCAGATGGATGATCATCGACAATGAGAATTCTAATCATGCCTGCTCTCTCCTTCTACCTATGGAATGCAACAGCATCAACCATAGACGGACGACACTGGACCATGCTCTTGCAATCAAATAGTACCATACCGCTGCCGGACTGGCTACGAAAAGGAAATTGCGGATTGCCGTAATTGGCATTACGGTATAATCTCTTTTTCAACTAATTTATCATCTCATTCTATCTTTATTCCTTAGTTAAAATGAAATTCAGCTGTTCACTAGAAAATTATTAGCAAACCAATATGATTCCTCTTATAATAATAGAAAATTCCTATCATTTTGATTGTGATACCAAATATGGAGGGCATCTGATGGAACTGAAGCAGTTGGAATACTTTTTGGCTTTATGTCAGGAATTGCACTTTACCCGTGCTGCCGAGAAGCTCGGTATCACCCAGCCCTCACTTAGCCAGCAGATTCGTCTGCTTGAGCACGAGATCGGCATGCCTCTCTTTGACCGTATCGGTAAGAAAACGATGCTTACTGAGGCAGGTCGAGCGCTTCAGCATCATGGATATAATGTGTTTCATGAACTCACACAGGCACGGGCAGTAATTAGCGAACTACAAGGTTTGAAAAGAGGTACGTTAAAAATTGGCGCGCTTCTGACCGTTGTCAATTACTTGCTTCCTCCAACGGTACTGGGATTCCACAACAGCTACCCCAATGTAGAGCTGTCTGTACTCGGGCTGCGAACCGGTGATATCTATACCGGATTACTGCAAAATGAAATTGATCTAGGTATTGTTTTGTTGCCGATGGAGCATGAAGATCTTGAAACCATCCCTCTTTATAAGGAAACCCTTGCCCTTGCGGTATCGGTAGATCACCCGATCGCCCAAGCAGCGTTTGTAACGCTCGATATTTTACAAGAACTGCCCTCCGTTTTATTGCCAAATACTTATTTCTTACGGCAGCTAATTAATGAACAGTGTCAATCACTGGCATTCACGCCTCAACCAGTGCTAGAAATGACCACCATGGAATCGATTGTAACCATGGTTAGCAAGGGGCTCGGTGTTACTGTCCTGCCAAAAGGTTACCTGGATTATATTAACAACCCGCATATTTGCACGATTCCACTTGAAAATCCGGTAATCACTACGCAAATTGGTGTTGTATATCGTAAAAATAAACATTTATGTGCAGCTAGTCGTGTCTTTATAGAGCAATTAGTTTCAACTGTAAATACAGGTGGCACCGCTCAATAATGGACCTTGATCGAGGCAGTATGTTCAGGGCATTCTTGAAGTGTTGCTTCGTGGGTAAGATACTTTCGTATCATCTGGCAATAGTGAGGGGCTGCTTTATCACCGGCATTCGGGAGAAAGTAAATACAGCCTAAACAGGGTTCCGATACAACGAGATGCCCCTTCTTTTGCAAGCTAGAGACCATATAGTCAAGCGCTGTCTCGAAATGCCGCAGCAGATCCTCCGATATAGGCAGGAGGGCATCTTCCAGTAGATGTCCCCAATTATCAAGCTTGTTAACGATCTCCTTTCCCTTTACGGTTAAAGAGAGCAAGGTAACTCGACGATCTTCGGCTTTTTGCGCTTTCTTAATCAGTTCCCTTCTCACTAATCCATTGAGTATTTTTACAGCAGTTACATGAGTCGTACCAATCATATTGGCGAGATTGCCCACCGTAGCCACATCGCTTCGTGTGTGAGCAGTGAACAGTAATGCTTGGATTTGTACAGGAGATAATCCCATAGTATCGCTCTCAGCCTGTGTCATTTTTTTAATCGCCTGAAATATCCGTAACAAGGCCATTCCGACACGCGCTGAGCGATTATCCTTTCGATATTGAGGATCATATATCATGGCATGCCTTACCTTTCATATTCATCTTATGATTATGAAGACTCATTAGAATATATTGCAAAAGAAGGTGCCACTAAGGGCACCTTCTTTTGCGGTGTTTAAGCTTTTACATCCTCAAGACTTGCACCAAAATTGATATGATACACAATTCCGTCAACCACCAAAGCTGGAACGGATTTAACACCTGCCCTCTCCGCTTCTTCAATCCGGTTTCGCTCTGTACCCAGATGCACAATCTCTGCAGCAACTTTCGATTTGTCTAAGTAATCAACCACCAATTGCTCTGCACTTACACACACTGGACAACCTGCATGATAAAAAACTGCCTGTGACATTAACATCCACTCCTTCATTTAATGTAGCTTTGCTACTTAATTAGATTCTATAGAAGGAGTTAGACATGATCAATTTAGAATTGCTTATCGTTATCATAGGTAAACGTAATGGTTATTCAGCTAATTTTCCATTCTTCATCTCATTATCCTTATCCTAAAATGAAAAAAGTCGAGCATATCCTAGGACTAACCCTAGGATTGCTCGACTCATTTTAATGGGTTCCAGACTACTGGTTCCACATTTTTTATCACTGGACCAATGTGATCCTATTACCCCGCTGTCTTACTCTACCGTCACACTCTTCGCCAGGTTACGTGGTTTATCCACATCGTGGCCAAGTGCCAGTGAAGCATAGTAGGACAACAATTGCAGAGGGATTACGGACAGTGCCGGTGTGAACAACGGCAGCGTCTTAGGAATCGCGAAAGCTTGATCTACGGATTTCAGAAGGCTGGCAACATGCTCTTCATGCGTAATTACCATTACGTCTGCACCGCGGGCTTTCACTTCCTTGATGTTGCTCACTGTTTTCTCAAGAACGGAGTCTTGAGTTGCCAGGGCAATCACCGGAATTCCATCTTCAATCAGGGCAAGCGTTCCGTGCTTCAATTCACCTGCAGCATAAGCCTCGGAGTGAATATAAGAGATTTCTTTCAGCTTCAGTGAACCTTCTTGGGCAACGGCATAATCCAGGCCGCGTCCGATGAAGAACAAGTGCTGGTTGTGAGAAATTTGCTCTGCATAAGCTTGAATAGCGTCAGAGTTCTCAAGCATGCTTTCAACCTGCTCAGGCAGTGCCTGGATCGCAGAAATCATGTGAGCAACCTCGTCCTCGGATTGCGTGCCGCGAACCTGTGCAAGGTACAAGCCAAGCAGATAGAACGCGATCAGCTGTGAAGAGTAAGCTTTAGTCGAGGCTACAGCGATCTCTGGACCAGCCAGTGTTACAAGCACATCATCAGCGTCACGAGCGATGGAGCTGCCAACAACGTTGGTTACGGCAAGAACGTGTGCGCCGTTCGCTTTCGCTTCACGAAGTGCAGCGAGTGTATCCGCAGTCTCGCCGGACTGGCTTACTACGATAACCAAAGTATCAGGAGTGATCAATGGTGAACGGTAGCGGTACTCTGATGCCACATCGTTATATACCGGAATGCGAACCAGTTGTTCAATTACTGTTCCACCCACCAGACCAGCATGGTAAGCTGTTCCGCAGGCTACGATATGAACGTTCTGAATCTGGTTGATCCGTTCTGGTGTTAGATTTAGATCCTTCAGCACTACCTTGCGGCCGGACTCGTCAACACGTCCCCGGATCGTATCACGGTAAGCTTTAGGCTGTTCATGGATTTCTTTGAGCATGAAATGATCAAATCCGCCTTTTTCTGCTGTAACAGCATCCCAATCGACATGAATCATTTCCCGAGAAATAAAGTTCCCTTCAATTGTCATCAATTCGACAGAATCCTGTGTCAGAACGGCCATTTCACCGTCATTAAGGATATAGACATTACGTGTATACTTGAGGATAGCAGGGATATCAGAACCGATAAAGTTCTCCCCTTCTCCCAGACCGATAATAAGCGGGCTTGCTTGACGTACAGCTACCAGTTTATGCGGCTCATACTCAGTTAACACACCAAGTGCGAACGCTCCGCGCATATAGGTAATTGCTTTTTGAACAGCTTTAACGATATCGCCATCATATTCACGAGCAACCAGGTGAGAGATTACCTCAGTGTCTGTCTCTGACACGAATACGTGTCCTTGACCGATCAATTCCTCTTTCAGCTCCAGATAGTTCTCAACGATTCCGTTATGAACAACGGAGAACTTCTCGCTGTTATCTGTATGAGGATGGGAATTCACGTCAGACGGCTTACCATGAGTTGCCCAGCGTGTATGTCCGATACCCGCAGAACCAACAAGCGGTGCGGATTCAAGCTTGGACTCCAAGTTAGCCAGACGGCCAATTGATTTGCTGATCTGCAGACCTTGCGATGTGAACACAGCGATTCCGGCAGAGTCATACCCACGATACTCAAGCTTCTTCAGACCGTCGATCAAAACTGATTGTGTATCTCTTTTCCCGATATACCCGACAATACCACACATTTTATAAAATCCTCCGTTTCATTATCTCATCAATTTTTGGTTGAATGGACATAGGAAGCGGATGACCGCGCAGCAGTCTGGAGCGAGAGTGTATTTTATTTTATAATGAAAATTTTCTGATAAGACCAAGTATTTTCATGAATGTACATTCTTCTCCACTACTACGAATCAACCACAATCTCTTACGTACATTCATAGAATTATATCGAACACGATGTGAACTAAGCGATGAATACGTATCATCTTGTTCTTAGATCCATCTCTACTATTGTGGCATCGGTCGGTAAGGTTGTTAGTACAGTCGCCCATACCTTTTGCTTATCCGACTTACGGTTAGATGCAATTACCGGGAGGCCCCCGCCGAACATTTCGAACACCTCCACCTCGTCAGCTTCGATTGCCGTGGATACCCGTATAACTTAACTACGGTTGTCCTTCCCGCGCGAATCCGAAGCTCTGGCGCTTATTTAGACCGCAACCTCACTGCCCTCCCTTTCTTTCTAGGAATAATGTTATTATATGCACCCCACTAGCAATTTGCAATGGCATGAAGGCCCATCCCGTGAAAATGCGACTTTCAGACCCGTAAAAAAACCGCCGGAACAGTAAACCCATTCCAGCGGCCTAATTACCTATTAATATAGTATGATTTCTTGGTCCTACACAAGTTCGCGTTCAACCACTTTAGTAATCTGGGATACATACTGTTCCAGTTCAGTTCTATCCGGTCCTTCTGCCATAACGCGGATCAAAGACTCTGTACCTGATGGACGTACCAACACCCGGCCATTGCTGCCAAGCTGCTGCTCCACTACCGTAATGGCTTCTTCAATCGCCTGATTGCCATTGTACTTGCTCTTATCTTGAACACGCACGTTTACCAATACCTGAGGATATTGAACCATCAGCTTCTTCAATTCACTTAGTGGCTTACCGGCATTCTTCATCGTATCCACCAGCTGAATTCCTGTCAGGATGCCATCTCCTGTAGTGTTATAATCCAGGAAAATAACATGACCAGACTGCTCCCCGCCCAGGTTGTACCCACCGCGCAGCATTTCAGCCATAACATAGCGGTCGCCTACAGCTGTTTTTGCTGTATTCAAGCTTAGTTTCTCAGTTGCTTTGTAGAAGCCAAAGTTACTCATCACCGTCGATACAATGGTGCTGCCATTCAATTTGCCCGCACGGTTCATCGCTTCACCACAGATGCACAGGATATGGTCTCCGTCTACTTCCTCACCCTTCTCATCGATGGCAATCAGACGGTCAGCATCTCCATCAAAAGCAAGACCCAGGTCTGCTCCGAGACGTACTACTTCTTCCTTCAATAATTCGGGATGTGTGGATCCGCAGTGATCGTTTATATTAAGCCCTGTTGGCTCGGCTGCAATGGTATAGACCTCCGCTCCAAGTTCACGGAACAGCTTTGGCGCAAGCTCGAAAGCCGCTCCATTTGCGCAGTCCAGTACAATTTTCAAGCCTTCAAAGTTTGAAGAAATCGTTGTTTTCAAGTGATCCAGATATTTATACTTTGACTCGTTATCTACGATCACACTTCCAAGCTTGTCACCGATTGGGCGAGGAAGCTCATCTACTTCCTTATCCAGCAAAGCTTCAATCTGGAGCTCTGTCTCATCAGACAGCTTGAATCCATCACTGCCAAAGAACTTAATCCC
This sequence comes from Paenibacillus sp. YPG26, assembly GCF_023704175.1. Lineage (NCBI taxonomy): Bacteria > Bacillati > Bacillota > Bacilli > Caryophanales > Paenibacillaceae > Paenibacillus > Paenibacillus sp. YPG26. Next base: position 3,319,741 of record NZ_CP084530.1, read on the forward strand.
ATTATCCTCTACCGGATTGTGAGAAGCCGAGATCATTACACCGGCATCTGCCTTCAACAAACGGGTCAGATAAGCGACAGCCGGAGTGGAGACAATTCCAATACGAATGACGTCCGCTCCAATCGACAATAGACCCGCAACAAGTGCTGATTCCAGCATCACACCCGAGATACGGGTATCCATACCAATAATCACTCTTGGTTTCTCCACTTGTCCTGCCAGTACATACCCGCCAGTACGGCCGATTCGGTAAGCAAGCTCTGCAGTCAATTCCTTATTCGCTACTCCACGTACTCCATCTGTTCCAAAATACTTGCCCACAATTACTCACTCCTCCAGATAAATGGTTTCTCATCCATGACTTACTTGTTTTTATTTTACCTCAATACTGTTTCTGTTTCTAAGGTTCCTTCACAGTCTGGTCTGGATTACTGCCTGAGTCCCTAGCAGCATCATTACTCTCAGTTCCCTGATCTGGCTCTGAATTCACACCCTGTCCGCTACTCCGGTCCGTATCTGTATCCGAAGGCGTTGAAGTTACCGGTTTAGCACGATCCTTAACTTCAACTTCGACTTTCACATCGGCGCCGCCTGTTAAGGAGACGAACTTCGGCAGCTTAATCGTAGGGGTAACCTTGTGAATCCCTTGTCCAAGACCGGATACATCGACACTAATAGCAAAGTCCCCTGCCTGAATTGACTTCAGCACTTCATCCGAACCCTGCACCGTCAAAGACAATTTTGTATTCGCCGGACTCAGAACTTTGACTGTCGTCTTCTCGCTCTGATTCTTGATCGTAACCGGAATGTCATTCACTGTCTTCTCACCCAAAGGCGCAGTTTTGACAACGACCTTTACAGAGCTCGGCTCGATTTTCTCAGAACCATTCGGCGGAGTCAAGTCCAATGAGTATTCAGTCGTGGTTGGACCCCTGAACTTGCTCAGATCCACACTCAGAGTATAGGAATCAATTCCCTCCAACACATCTTTAGTCCCATATATGGCAACTCCCTCAACATCGGCTTGAATTTCAGACAACGCATAGCCTTGCGGAAGCCTTCCCGTCTGCTTAATTTCTATAGGCACCGTTTTGTAGAGCTTGTTCATGGGTACATCGACCTGTATAGATGACGGACTAATCTCCGCATCCGGAATCACTCGTCCATTCTTATCATATGCTTTAAGCTTGACGGATTTGCCTTCTAGAGGTTCCTGGGCCTCGCTTACATCCACAATGCCCTCAACCTTGTGAACCCGCTTAAGCTCACTTTCAGGAAGTGTGACGCTTACCTTCCCATCATTCTCCAGAATTGGGGTCCCCAGTTGCAGTCCTCCATCCGGAACTCCTTTTAGCACAACGCTCGCGCTATATGTCTTGGTCCGTTTGGCTTCAATCGTTACCTTGACGCTTGAAGGGGTTTGGGATACCAATTCCACTCCATAGGGGAGTTCAGCAGTTAATGGTACCATAGTCGTACCCGGACCTACATTCTCCAAGTTCAATTTCACCCTATAGTCGGTAAATACGGTAGTGATATTAGAGCGCTTGCCTTTAACTTCAAGGCTCACAACCTTGGGGTCCATATCCCTCAATACATACGATTTATCATCAAAACCGACCACTTCCACTTTAATATCATTGATGGTCTTAACATCGATCAAAGAAGCTGCTGTATTGCCTGGCGTATTACTGTCCAAATGTACCATTGCCCATAACAACACACTCACACACAGTGCTATAATTTTGGCAATCGTATTATTATTGAACCACTTATCCATTCTTGTGCCCCCCCTTCAGCTTCCAGAACGGGGGCTTCTTATCCTTATTTGCCGTACTTGGGCTGAGCTCTTCATAGAGCTTGGAGATCAGAGACTCTTCATTGATACCTCGCACAACCTGCCCATTAATCGCAAGCGAGATTTGACCTGTCTCCTCTGATACAACTACAGACACTGCATCGGCGACCTCACTGATCCCAATCGCAGCACGATGTCTTGTTCCCAGCTCTTTACTAATGAAGGGGTTCTCGGAGAGTGGCAAATAACAGGCTGCCGCGGCAATCCGATGCTCCTGAATAATAATGGCTCCATCATGAAGAGGGGTATTCGGAATAAATATATTAATCAGCAGTTCGGAGGTAATCACCGACTGGGTTGGGATTCCTGACTCTTTATACTCATTAAGACCCGTATTACGTTCAAATACAATTAACGCCCCAATCTTTCCACGGGATAAATAATTAACCGCCTTAATAATCTCGCCGATCTCCCGGCTGAATTCTTCTTCATCTGCAGTCGTCCGTCCGAATAATTTACCACGGCCAAGCTGCTCCAGCGCCCTTCTTAACTCAGGCTGGAAGATAATGAACACAGCAAGCACACCAAACGTGAACATCTGATTCATCAACCATTTGAGGGTATAGAGATCGAACCAGGTGCTTGCCGCCCAGATCACAACCAGCACCAGAATGCCTTTCAGCAGCTGAACGGCTCTGGTTCCCCGTACAAGTAGAATCAAGTGATAAATAATATACGTTACGATCAGGATATCTATTGCATCCTTAATGGACTCCTGCCATGTTAAGTCCGAAAAGTAATTCATACGGTAACCCCCGGTTTTCCCTTTTAGCGAGCTTATAAGTCTTATGTTGTCCCCTAAACTCTAGGTTATAACGATCGAACTTCAGTTGCAAGCTTCTTTGTCCTAGACTGGCCAAAATGTGTGTATTTCGCCATTAAATACATAAAGAGCGCCTCTCCATAGAGCGGCGCCCTTACAATTGTTACTTAATCCTGTTATCGGTAGGCGACTTCAGTGAATGTATTTGTAATCTTGTACCAGATCCAATCAAGCGCTTGATCGATACTCTTGACATCGCCAGATATTTTGGCCGTTGAAGCCTGATATAGGGAACCATCAATAACCGTAAGATTCCCATCCACTTCTCCGTAGATCTGAGCCTTTCCATTCTCCACTGTCAAATCCCCAGCAATGGTCTTCCCATTTGGAACAATCACGGTCCTGCCTTCAATAACAACCTGGTCCAGTCCGGCGCCTTTAACAATCAACTGGTCATCGGCCTTCCAGAGTGACATTGTGCTAAAGAGCATCACAAAGAGGAACATGGCCACTGCCGTAAGTGCGGGATGTCTCTTGATCCATTTCATCCACACACGCTGTCTGCGCTTCCCTGGAATCTCACGCATAATCCGTTCTACAAGCTCATCTGAAGCGGAAGGCACCGAGCTCTTAACAGCATGGAAAAGCATCATTTCCGTTTGTTCCAGCTCTTGAAAATGCATATTACAGGACGGACATTGCACCAGATGTTTCTTTAGTTCCAGAGCTTGCGCCCGTTCTAAATCTTCATCCAGGTAGTCATGCATTAAAGAGGCAGCTTGTTTGCAATCCATATGAGCCAATCCTTTCCGTTGAAGTCTGCATGGAATATAAGCACAATTCTAAGAGCCATTCCATTTATATAGACACTATTCTTGCAGTCAAAGTGCAAAGCGTTTAGGTATACTCTTTAAATACGCTTCACTATGTATATCGTTTCAACTTTTTTATTAACCTTTTCAGACATGCTTATTCTCCAATTTTTTGCGCAAAAACTCACGCCCTCGGTGCACACGGGTCTTGACCGTTGTTACGGGCATACCCAGCACATCACTAATCTCCTGCAGAGACAGCTCCTGAAGATATCTAAGGACCATGACCGATTTGTATTTGGCCGGCAGGCTCTCCATTGCGGTATGTATCGTCTCCCGGGTCTCTGATACCAGGTATTCACTCTCCGGTGTCCGATGGTCCCCAGGGATTAAGGTATACCCATCCATGCCCTCCTGATCATTCATTTCCGCATCAAGGGAGTAGCTCGGCTTTCTCTTCCTCAGACGATCTATACACAAATTCGTAGCAATACGATATATCCAGGTAGAGAACTTCTGATTCTCATCATAACGCATCCAGTTCTTATGTACCCTGAGAAAAGTTTCCTGCACAATATCCTCGGCTTCATGCCGGTTATTCAGCATACGATAGGCCAAGTGAAACAATTTATCTTTATAAATATCTACAATTTCTGCAAAAGCGCCTTGATCCCCTTTACGGGCCAGCTTTGCAAGTCTCGTATCATAATTGTCAATCATTCAATTTTCCCCCAGATCCGCCAAAACGGTCTCTTGCCGGTTCCAAGCCATGCTTTATGGATTATAATAGCGGGTTAGACCGCTTAAGAACGTACGTAGTTGCATGTCCCGGCACTTCATTCAAATGGTAATTCAAGTTCTCTCAAATTGCAAGCGCACATCCGAACTTCCCTGCCTAAGCTCAATAAAAGAGCCGTGTCCTTAACGCGACACGGCTCAATATGATTTCCAGATGTGTAAATGGGCTGTTCAATCAGCCTGTATTTCTAAGTCCCGCAGCAATACCGTTGATCGTAAGAAGAACCTCACGCAGTAGAATAGGATCGTCTCCGCCCTGTTCTCTAATCGTGCGCAGCTCTGTCAACAGTTGAACCTGCAGATAGCTAAGCGGATCTACATACGGGTTACGCTGGCGAATCGATTCCTGCAGGGCAGGTTCATTATCCAGCATCTCCTGTTCTCCTGTAATCTTGAGAATCAAGCTCTTCGTCAGATTGAACTCTTCTTCAATCTGCTTGAAGATGCGGTTCTTCACCGTATCATCACTGCACATATTAGCGTACTCTGAAGCGATGATCAGATCTGCCTTAACCACAGCGAACTGCAGTGTATCAATCAATGAACGGAAGAACGAGAAGTTAGCATACATTTCCTGCAGGACCTTCAGCTTCTCATCATCGTTATCGTAAAAGTCTTGAATTCCAGTACCTGCCGCATACCAGGCCGGGAATAAATAACGGCTCTGCGTCCAAGCGAATACCCAAGGAATCGCGCGTAAATCCTCAAACCGGTCACTGTTCTTCCGCTTGGAAGGACGGGAACCGATATTAAGCTCACCCACTTCACCAAGTGGAGTGGATTCCTTGAAGAATTTAAGGAAGTCAGGCTCACGGAATACCAGATCCTGATACTTGTTAAGGGATACTTCAGACATTTGTCTGATAATAGCTTCCCATTTCTCCTCATCCAAGTCACTTTGCTGAGGCTGACGGGCAAGCACCGCTTGGGTTAGCAAAGCGGATGTTGCCTGCTCAAGGCTGCGATAAGCAATCCCTTTCAGGGAATATCTTGATGAGATTACTTCACCTTGCTCCGTAATCTTGATTCCTCCGCCTACTGTATGCGGCGGCTGTGCTAGGATACTGCGGTTCAGCGGCATGCCTCCACGTCCCAGAGCACCTCCGCGTCCATGGAAGAATTTCAGCTTCACGCCGAAATCTGCTGCTGTAGCCGTGATTTGTTTGAGGGCTACACGAAGCTCCCAATTCGCTGTTACTACACCGCCATCCTTGTTGCTGTCGGAGTAGCCCAGCATAATCTCTTGAAGATCCCCCATTGCAGCCACAGACTGTCTATATACTGGCATATCGAACAACTGGCGCATAATAGCAGGAGCCGCATGCAGATCATCAATCGTCTCGAAGAGCGGCACAGACTGAAGTGTACATATAACACTGCCATCTGTTTCTCTACGAATCAATCCGACTTCTTTGGCAAATACCATAACCTCCAGGATGTCACTTGCCGCCTCTGTCATACTGATCAGATAGCTGCTGATACAGTGCTCACCAAATTCCTGTTGAGCCAGGAATACTGTACGGTAGACATTTAAGCACTCTGTTGTACTTTCGCTGTATTCCTGATAAGGCGATGTCAAAGGTCTAGGGTCATTAAGAATACGTTCGAGCAGTTCGACCTTCTGGTCCTCACTCAACTCTCCGTAGTTCTCTGCAATTTTCATGTGAGCAAGAATCTCAGTCATCGCATTCTCATGCTCCTGACTGTGCTGACGGATATCCAGCTTGGCTGTATGGAAGCCAAACAGCTCTACCTGACGGATCATGTAACGGATATGCGTGTCTGCCACATAATCAGCATAGTGATGACGCAGACTGCGGTCAATAACATTCAAATCTTCAATCAGCTCTTCAACGCTATTGTAACGTTCACTTGAATCCTTCTTGGATTCATCGATAACATTGTGCAGCTTCTCTGTCATATAAGTCAGTTTGACCCGATAAGGCTCTTTCTCATTACGCCATTGAGGTGTCTTGTTCAGTGTGACAATCTCCCGGTCTTTCTGGATGGAAGCCAGCAGTTCATCCGTCACATTAACAATCGTAGTGCTGAAGCTTAAGTAGCGGAACAATTCAGCCAAAATGCGCTGATACTCACGCACAGCCAGCTTACGCTGCATTAACAGGGTCTCCCAGGTTACTTCCGCTGTAACGGAAGGGTTACCATCGCGGTCTCCCCCAATCCATGAACCAAAACGCAGATAGGTCGGCACATGCCAGTTATGCTCAGGGTAATACTTCGTCAAGCAGCGTTCCAGCTCTTGATATACATCAGGCAGCACATGGAACAATGTCTCGTGGAAGTAGTACATACCGTTTCTTACCTCATCAAGCACTGTAGGCTTACGGTCACGAAGCTCATCCGTCTGCCATAGAGTGATTACTTCATTCAGCAGTTTTTCACGAAGCTGCTCACGTTCTCTAAAAGTCAAAGTCGGATTATCCAGCTGCATTACGTCATCTGCAATCCGTTTGTGAATATCAAGGATCGCACGGCGCATCGCTTCCGTTGGGTGAGCAGTCATGACAAGCTCTAGAGACAGGCCTTGTAAAATATCCTGTACTTCATCATAAGAGAAGCCTCGTTCTTTAAGGTCTTTGACCGAATCCTCAATAGATCCAGGTTGGACCGTCTCCCCGGCAGAGCGCTCATAGTCACGCTTGCGGCGAATACGATGATTCTGCTCGGCAATGTTAACCAGCTGGAAATAAACAGCAAAGGCCCGAATAACTTGATGTCGGATGTCCGGCTCAAGCGTATTAATAATCTGTTTGAATTCTTCATGCAGTTCGGGTAAAAATACGGCTCTAAGTGACTTGCTGGCTTCACGTATCTTTTCGACAATATCTAAGAGTTCGTTACCGCCTTGGTGTACAAGGACTTCTCCCAAAATATTGCCCAAAAAACGAATATCACGCCGCAGCAGGTTGTTGGAATTGCTTTTGTTTGCGGTTACCGCTAGTTCTGTCATGCTTCTCCTCCCACTTCATCCTGTTTCCGTCTTTATAATGCCTTTTTACATAATACAATAAACTGTGCCTAAAATCTTCTTTTTATTTATTAAAACAAGGCTGCAGTAACAGCCAAGGTGTTAAATCATTTAAATATTTACTCATTTTTTTGTATTATTATAGCCCATAGGCGGAACTTACCATGCCCTCATAATCGAGACATATCACGAAAAAGCTGGACATCTCTATCACTGAGTGCAAGTTACATTCATTGTATAAAAACACAACCCAAATCATAATCAATGCGTTGATACGTCAAAGCAGTAAAATCAGAGGGTAAAAATAAAACCATTATAACAAAAAACATCATCGCTTACGATGATGCTGCTCATGAGTTATGGAGCGGGTGATGGGAATCGAACCCACGCTATTAGCTTGGAAGGCTAAAGTTCTACCATTGAACTACACCCGCACCGAAAGAAAATAATGGTCGGGACGACACGATTTGAACATGCGACCCCCTGGTCCCAAACCAGGTGCTCTACCAAGCTGAGCTACGTCCCGAAATTAGTGCTGATTATGCAATTATAAGAAAAATGGCGCGCCCTAAGAGATTCGAACTCCTGACCTTTTGATTCGTAGTCAAACGCTCTATCCAGCTGAGCTAAGGGCGCAAAATATGGAGCGGACGACGGGAATCGAACCCGCGACCCTCGCCTTGGCAAGGCGATGCTCTACCGCTGAGCCACGTCCGCAAATGGTGCGCGTGGAGGGACTTGAACCCCCACGTCAAAGACGCTAGATCCTAAGTCTAGTGCGTCTGCCAATTCCGCCACACGCGCACAAGTAACACAATTCACCATGACAATCAAGGTAAATGGTGAGCCATGAAGGACTCGAACCTTCGACACCCTGATTAAAAGTCAGGTGCTCTACCAACTGAGCTAATGGCTCAAAATGGCTGGGGATATAGGATTCGAACCTATGGGTGACGGAGTCAAAGTCCGTTGCCTTACCGCTTGGCTAATCCCCAATGTCTCACATTGGACAGTTTGTCCTCTAAACAAGTTATGGTGGAGGCTGAGGGGATCGAACCCCCGACCCTCTGCTTGTAAGGCAGATGCTCTCCCAGCTGAGCTAAGCCTCCATAAAATAATAATGGATAGTCTGACAATACTTAAACAACATAGTATGTACTGATATGACTTGAACCCTAATGGGTTCTCATCCCCACTTGAAGCTGTTTAATGAAGTGGTGACCCGTAGGGGATTCGAACCCCTGTTACCTCCGTGAAAGGGAGGTGTCTTAACCCCTTGACCAACGGGCCACATTTAAAGTGGTAAATCATCTCGCCATTTAACCAAAAGAAATGGAGCTCTCAACCGGGATCGAACCGGTGACCTCATCCTTACCATGGATGCACTCTACCTACTGAGCTATGAGAGCAATGGCTCCCCGAACAGGACTCGAACCTGTGACAACTCGATTAACAGTCGAGTGCTCTACCAACTGAGCTATCAGGGAATAAAATTAATCGCTTGGCGGCGTCCTACTCTCCCAGGACCCTGCGGTCCAAGTACCATCGGCGCTGGAGGGCTTAACGGTCGTGTTCGGGATGGGTACGCGTGGAACCCCTCCGCCATCGCCACCAAACATGATTTTTCGAAGCTTTCGCTTCTCAAAATCGCTGCGAGAAAATATCTGGCCTTAATAAAAACCCACATCTTCTCCTCAGGCTTGATCACCTGAAAACTAGATACGAAACGAATATGCGTGTTAGATTGTGTCGCTTCCGAAGTTACCCTTCGTGAAGCTGTATTGGATAAGCCCTCGACCGATTAGTACTGGTCAGCTCCATGCATTGCTGCACTTCCACCCCCAGCCTATCTACCTCGTCGTCTTCAAGGGGTCTTACTAATTGGGAAATCTCATCTTGAGGGGGGCTTCACGCTTAGATGCTTTCAGCGCTTATCCCTTCCGCACGTAGCTACCCAGCTGTGCTCCTGGCGGAACAACTGGTGCACCAGCGGTGCGTCCATCCCGGTCCTCTCGTACTAAGGACAGCTCCTCTCAAATTTCCTACGCCCACGACAGATAGGGACCGAACTGTCTCACGACGTTCTGAACCCAGCTCGCGTACCGCTTTAATGGGCGAACAGCCCAACCCTTGGGACCTACTTCAGCCCCAGGATGCGATGAGCCGACATCGAGGTGCCAAACCTCCCCGTCGATGTGGACTCTTGGGGGAGATAAGCCTGTTATCCCCAGGGTAGCTTTTATCCGTTGAGCGATGGCCCTTCCATGCGGTACCACCGGATCACTAAGCCCGACTTTCGTCCCTGCTCGACTTGTCAGTCTCGCAGTCAAGCTCCCTTATGCCTTTGCACTCTTCGAATGATTTCCAACCATTCTGAGGGAACCTTGGGGCGCCTCCGTTACTCTTTAGGAGGCGACCGCCCCAGTCAAACTGCCCACCTGACACTGTCCCCATACCGGATTACGGTACCAGGTTAGAACTCCGATACGATCAGGGTGGTATCCCAACGTTGCCTCCACCGAAGCTGGCGCTCCGGCTTCTTAGGCTCCCACCTATCCTGTACAAATCGTACCCAAGTCCAATATCAAGCTGCAGTAAAGCTCCATGGGGTCTTTCCGTCTTGTCGCGGGTAACCTGCATCTTCACAGGTATTAAAATTTCACCGGATCTCTCGTTGAGACAGCGCCCAAGTCGTTACGCCATTCGTGCGGGTCAGAATTTACCTGACAAGGAATTTCGCTACCTTAGGACCGTTATAGTTACGGCCGCCGTTTACTGGGGCTTCGGTTCATAGCTTCGGGTTACCCCTAACCACTCCCCTTAACCTTCCAGCACCGGGCAGGCGTCAGCCCGTATACTTCGCCTTACGGCTTCGCACAGACCTGTGTTTTTGCTAAACAGTCGCTTGGGCCTTTTCACTGCGGCCCCCTCGTGCTATTCACACTACCGGGGCACCCCTTCTCCCGAAGTTACGGGGTCATTTTGCCGAGTTCCTTAACGAGAGTTCTTCCGCGCGCCTTAGAATTCTCTTCTCGCCTAC